>CALRWH020000007.1:0-44101 GCA_943371805.1 Pseudomonas synxantha
TCATGCTCGAAGACTAGGGAGACAGCGGCCAGAGATTCGATGGGGAAAATCCCCCATGCGGGCCGGGGCTCAGCCGTTCAAACGGTGCAGCGCCGCTGTGCGGCTCGACACACCCAGCCGGCGATAGATGGCCTGGAGATGGTTCTCAAGGGTCTTCTCGCTAATGCTCAACGCGGTCGCGGCCTGTCGCACCGTAACCCCGGACTCTAGCTGCGCGAGCACTTGGCGCTGTCGTGACGTCAGTAGCCCGCGCGCATCGCGCGCTGCCGCCGCTCGCAACCGAGCGAGCGTCGCCCGCACGTGGCGCGCAAACTCTTCGACCATGGCGAGTTCACGATCGGTGAAGTCGCTGTCGGCCCGAAATACCGCGAGCGTCTCAACAAGGCCCTGATCAACCTCGAGCAGAGTACCGATTTGGTACTCGCCGCCGAGCGGGCGATACACCTGCGCATACAGCGGGCGAGCGTGCCATTCTTCGGTCGTCAAGGTGTCGCTGATGCGCAGAGATCCCGGCACGGGGGCCTCGAGCAGTTCGGCGACCATCGGCACCTCGCTCAAGACGCGCGGCATCAGCGGGATGACAAACGGAATCGGCTCAGGAAGGTGGTTGCCACTCATCGCTCCCGTGGTGAGGTCGATCGTCACCCAGCCAGCGCGCGTCGACGGCACGAGCGAATAGAGAATCTCGACCGCGTCTTGCCGCAACGCAGCGGTAGACGCGATCGGGGCGAGCTGCGCAGCGGCATCGAGCAACACCTGCAGATCGGGGGCCTGCAACGACTTCACTCGCGAGATCATAGCGATCTCACAGGGTTCATAGGGCCCCGCAACGACGAGCTAGCGGTCGCAGCCTCCCGACTTGTCTGCTCGCGAACCCGGCGTGCTGAGGTCGCGCAGGCCCTTGTAGGCGTAGGGGTCTTCTCCCGCGACCATCACGATGTCGCGAAAGTCGTATTCAGCGAAGTACCGCCCCTCGCTGTTCTGCCACGGCAGCAGCGACTCGGCACTCATGTAGTGGTTGACGAGCGCGCGCCGGTAGCCGTGCTTTCCGCTGTTCTCGAGCGAGCGGTGCAGCAGGTAGCCGTTGAAGAACAGCGCCGCGCCGGCGGGCACCTCAACCGCGATCGCGTCGTCGTCGGTGTACGGAAACCCGTAGGCCTCATCGGTGCAGTCGAATCGCTCATCGGTCTGCTCGCGGTCGGGGTAGAGCACGCCGCGCGCGTGGGAACCGGGCAGCACCCACAGGCAGCCGTTCTCGGTCGTGGCGTCGTCGAGGGCGATCCACACACCACACAGCGAGCGGTCACGCGTCGGAATGAAGTGCTCGTCTTGGTGCCAGGCCTGGCCCGGCTTGCCCTCCGACTTGATGAACAGCATCGACTGCATCGCCTTGACGTTCGGGCCAATCACCTTCGTGAGGCCATCGACCATCCGAGGGTGCCGCATGATCTGCCGGGCGACCTCGCTGATTTTGTGCGGGTGGTGGATGCACAAGTACTGCCGCAGCACGTCGGCGTCGCTCTGCCCCGGGTGGGCATCCACCACCGAATCGCCGGGGTTCAAGCCTGCTCGGCAGATGCGCAGGGCCTCGGAGTTGACCTCAGCCACTTCGGCCGGAGTGAGGGCGCCGCGCAGCACGGCGAACCCGTCGCGCGCGTACTGGGCAACGAAGGCCTCGTCGATGGCGTCGTGCATGACGAGCGGTGTGTGAACAGCGATGGTCATGGCATAGATCATACCTAAAGGCTTACGCGGGCATAGGGGAGAACCCCCATTGCTGGCCGCTGGCCATCGCGCCACAGTGGAGCCATGCTCAGCCGCATTCTGCCCCTTGCCCTCATCGCAACGTTGGCACTCTCTGCGTGCTCAACTCCCACCCCCGCGGCCTCACCCTCGGCCGCGGCGGCCAGCAGCTCGAGCACAGCCTCCCCCGCGTCGACCCCCGAGCCCGAGCCGGTGCCCGCCGAACTCGTCGTTCTCAATGTGGGTGTGCAGCTCTACGACTCGGAGGGCACCGAGATCGGAGCGTTCGCGTGGGCCGACGAAGCACCGCGCGCTCTCGATGTGCTCGAACTCGCCTTTGGAGCGCCCGTCACGACGGGGCTCATTCCCGGCGATGGAGGCCACAACGCCGATTTCGAGACCTACACCTTTAAGGGTGGTCTGACCTACTTCACCGCCATCAACCTCGAGAAGCCGCGAAGCGAGTTTCATGCGCCGTCGATCGTGAGGGTTGACCCCAGTACTGACGATGTCGACGTGACTATTCGCACCCCGCAAGGCCTCGAAGTTGGAGGAACCCAGGCTGCGGTTCTCGCTCTCTCCCCCGTGGCGAACCGACTGCACATGCTGGGCACGGTCTACATGATTGATCCCGTCGACCCGAGCATCGTAGGAGCGGCCGAAGACTCGACCGACACGATCGGCATCGTTGTTGACGCGGCAGGCGTCATCGTAGAAATCATGTCGCCGTTTCCGACGAACCCGCTCTAGGGCCTGCGCCGGTCGACGGATGCTCGCGCGGGCCGCACAGCGCTCAAGCGTGCCCGGCCCGCGCGCCGCTCTAGTTCTGCGGGAAGCCCAGGTTGATGCCACCGTGGCTGGGGTCGAGCCAGCGTGAGGTGATCGCCTTCTCGCGCGTGAAGAACGGAATCGCCTGCGTGCCGTAGGCCTTGGCGTCGCCGAAGAGCGAGTTCTTCCAGCCACCGAACGAGAAGTAGCCGACGGGAACGGGAATCGGCACGTTGATGCCGACCATGCCCACGGTCACTTCGTTCTGGAAACGACGCGCGGCGCCGCCGTCGTTCGTGAAGATCGCGGTGCCGTTGCCGTACTGCGAGCTGTTGATGAGCGCGAGGCCCTCGTCGTAGGTCTTGACGCGCACCACCGAGAGCACGGGGCCGAAGATCTCTTCGGTGTAGACCTTCGAGCTCGTGGGCACCTTGTCGATGAGGGTCGGGCCGAGCCAGAAGCCGTTCGGGTCGCCGTCGACCTCGATGCCGCGGCCATCGACGACGATCTCGGCGCCGTCCTGTTCGGCGATCTCGAGGTAGCTCGCGACCTTGTCGCGGTGCACGTCGGTGATGAGCGGACCCATGTCGCAATTGCGCGTACCGTCGCCGACCTTCAGGGTCGACATGCGCGACTGGATCTTCTCGATGAGCGCATCCGCGACGGGCTCGACGGCGACGACGACCGAAATGGCCATGCAGCGCTCGCCGGCCGAGCCGAAGCCCGCGTTGACGGCCGAGTCAGCCACGAGATCGAGGTCGGCGTCGGGCAGCACGAGCATGTGGTTCTTCGCTCCGCCGAGGGCCTGCACTCGCTTGCCGTGCTTCGAGGCCGTCTCGTAGATGTACTTGGCGATGGGCGTCGAGCCCACGAACGAGATGCTCGCGACGTCGGGGTGCTCGAGCAGAGCATCCACGCTCTCTTTATCGCCGTTGACGACGTTGAACACGCCGTCGGGCAGACCGGAGGCCTTGAAGAGCTCGGCCATCCAGATGGCGGCGCTCGGGTCTTTCTCAGAGGGCTTCAGCACGACGGTGTTGCCCGCCGCGATCGCGAGCGGGAAGAACCACAGCGGCACCATCGCCGGAAAGTTGAAGGGGCTGATGATGCCCACGACGCCGAGAGCCTGGCGGATCGAGTAGACGTCGACGCCCGTCGACACGTTCTCGCTGTACTCGCCCTTCATGAGCTGCGGGATGCTGCACGCGAGCTCGACGACCTCGAGGCCGCGCGCAATCTCGCCGCCCGCGTCGCTCAGCACCTTGCCGTGCTCGTTCGTCAGAATCGCGGCCAGTTCATCTTTGCGCGCGTTAAGGCCCTCCCGGAACGCGAACATCACCTGCTGGCGCTTCGCGATCGAGGTGTTTGACCATCCGGCGAAGGCCGCTTTGGCCACCTGCACGGCGTGGTCGACGTCGGCCGTGGTCGCGAGCGCAACCTCGCGCTGCGTCTCACCCGTGGCGGGGTTATAGACGGGGGCCGTGCGGGTGGATGCTCCCGCAAACGTGGCGCCGCCAACCCAGTGCTGAACAACCGACATGATGTGCTCCTTCGCTCAACGATTCGTGCTCAGTCTGCGGTCTCGCGGCTCTGCGATCAAGCACCATCGGCGCACAGCGAATGTGCACAAACGCACATCAGCGCGGGGGCAAGAGTTCGTCGCGCCGCTCGGCCACCTCGCGCCGCAGCGCATCGCGCACGATCGCCACGGCGTCGACCGCAGGGCTGTCGCTGCGCTGCGACAACATGAAGGGCAGCCGAAAGTCGATCGCGCGCGGCAGCACCGGCTCGAGCCCCGCGGCACCCTCGCCCATGAAAGCGTGCAACAGGCCGATTCCCGCTCCGGCTCGCGTGGCTTCGAGCTGCGCAAACACGTTCGTCGAGCCGAAGCCGAGCCGCATGCCCTCGAGCTCGGGAGCGAGATCGAGTTCGCGCACCGTGAGCAGGGCATCCACGTAGAAAACGAGGTCGTGGCCCTCGAGGTCGGCGGGCGTGCGAATCGCGGGCCGCGCGGCGAGATAGCTCGGCGCGGCGTAGAGCCGCAGGGCGTACTCGGTGAGTAGCTCGGCCGCCACGCGCGAGCCCGCGGGCGAGCCGACCGTCACGGCAAGGTCGAAGCCCGAGCCTCGCAGGCTGAGCGGGCGCGTCGAGGTCACGAGTTCGAGAGCGATTCCGGGATGCTCAGCACGCACTCGCGCGAGCGCCGGCGCCGCAAACAGCGAGCCGAACCCCTCGGGTGCTGCCATACGCACGGTGCCCCGCACGGCGTCGGTACCGGACGCGGCCGCGGCCACCACTTGCTCCATGAGCCCCTCGAGGGGTGCCGCGCGCTCAACGACATCGCGCCCGATCGCCGTGAGTTGCCAGCCGTCGGCCCCGCGGTCGAGCAGTCGAGCACCCAGGGCGGCCTCGAGTCGATCGAGCCGGCGCCGCACGGTCGTGTGGTCGACCCCGAGGAGCGCGGCAGCCGAGACGAGCCGGCCGACGCGCGCGACCGCGAGCAAGTAGCGCACGTCGTCGGCGCTCACCTCGTGCGGATCAGGGCCGGTACTCATGCGCCCAGCGTAGGGCTGGCATCGGGCTGACGTCGGTGGCGACTGGCACACTGAGCGGCATGGACTTCGTGCTTCCGCTCGTGATTGGTCTGCTGATCGGCGCCGTGCTCGGCGCGCTGCTCGGGCTCGTGCTCGCGCGGCGATCGTCGGGCGGCGACCCCGCCGTGGCCGAGGCACGCCACCAGACGGCGATCGCTGAGATTCGCGCCGAAGAGGCGCAGCACCGCGCACAGCTCTCAACCGAGCTTGCTGCCCTGCAGGCCACCGCGGCAGGGTTGCGTGAGCAGATCGCCACGGCGCAAGAGCAATACCGTGACCTCGTCGAGCGCGTGCGCACCGAGCAAGCCGCCCAGGTTGAGCGCGAGCGTGCCGAGAGCAAGGTGCTGCAACAGCTCGCGCCCGTGCAAGAGACCCTGCGTTCTATGCAAGCCAAGGTCACGGAGCTCGAGACCCAGCGCACCCTGCAGCACGGCGAGCTCACGCAACAACTGAAGTCGGCAACCGAGGCCGAAGAGCGCTTGCGCGCCACGGCCGAATCCCTCGCCGGCGCTTTGCGCAGCAACTCAACGCGCGGAGTGTGGGGCGAGACCCAATTGCGGCGCGTCGTCGAAGCCGCCGGACTCATTGAGCGCGTCGACTTTGATGTGCAGTGGAGTGTGAGCTCTGACGCCGGAGCGGGCCGCCCTGACATGGTCATTCACTTGCCCGGCGGCAAGCACATTCCCGTTGACGCCAAAGTGCCGTTCGACGCCTACCTGGCCGCGAGCCAGATCGCCATTACCGCGACGGGCGACGAGGGCGACCGTCGCAAGCGGCTACTCAACGATCACGTCAAGGCCGTACGCGCGCACATCGACGCTCTCGGCTCGAAGGCCTACTGGGCGGGGCTCGGCACCTCACCCGAGATGGTCATCGCCTTTATTCCGAGCGAGTCGCTCGTGTCGTCGGCGATGGAAGCCGACCCGGGCATCATGGACTACGCGTTCTCGAAGCGCGTGGCGCTCGCGTCTCCGGTCACCCTGTGGTCGGTGCTCAAGACCGTGGCGTTCTCGTGGCAACAAGACGTACTCACGGCCGACGCTCAAGTGCTCTTCGACCTCAGCCGCGAACTGTATTCGCGGCTCTCGACGATGGCGGGGCACGTTGAGAAGCTCGGTCGCGCGATCGAAAGCACGATCAAGAACTACAACGGCTTCGTCGGCTCGCTCGAGCGGCAAGTGCTGCCCACGGCTCGCAAGTTGCAGAAGCTCGACGAGTCGACCGTGCTCGGCCCGCTCGCGGCGATCGAAGACTCGACGCGCGATCTCACGGCGATGGAACTCGTTGCCGACCTCGAAAACGCCACCCCGACCACCCCTGAGCTCGAGTTCAGCACTCTCGACGACAGCGACGCACGCGAGTAGCGTGCCCCGCATGGTCGATTACACCTTCGTCTTTAGCGGTTTCGCCGTCACCGACATCGACGCTGCTCGCACCTTCTACCGAGACACCGTCGGCCTTACGGTCAACGATGAATCAATGGGCCATTTGTCGATCGACCTTCCGGCCGGTGGCTTCGTGCTCGTGTATCCGAAACCCGATCATGTCGCGGCCAGTTACACGATGCTCAATCTCGAAGTGCGTGACATCGATGCCGCGGTCGACGAGCTCACCAGTCGCGGAGCAACCATGCTGCGCTACGACGGCATCGAGCAGGATGAGCGCGGCATTTCTCGCGGCATCGCCGCTCGGCAGGGTCCCGACATCGCGTGGTTTGCCGACCCCTCGGGCAACATCATCTCGGTCTTGCAAAACGCCGACTAGGCGGCTGCACAGCATTCACCCCTCGCCCCCGTGGGTGCGCCGAGATAAGCTGAAGCCAGCTTCACCAACGTCGGCGAATCCGTCGACGAACCGACCCCGGCGAAAGATCGACGATGACCCCACGCCCTTGGAGTACCCACTACGCCGACGATGTCGCGCCCGAGTTGGGCGAGATTCCGTTTGCGCACTTGCCCGCCCTCGTGCGGGCCTCGACGGCCGACTACGGCAGCACGATCGCGTTCACGCAGTGCATGCCCAATGGCATGAACGGCTCACTCACCTACGACCGCATTGACGCGATGTCCGACGAGTTCGCCACGTACCTGCGTGAGGTCGTCGGGCTCAGCGCCGGTGACCGCGTCGCCGTGCAAATGCCGAACTGCCTGAGCTACCCCATCGTCGCGTTCGGCATCCTCAAGGCCGGGTGCGTGCTCGTCAACACCAACCCGCTCTACACGGCCACCGAGATGGTGCACCAGTTCAGCGACTCGGGCGCCAAGGCTCTCGTCGTCATCGACATGTTCGCTGACCGTCTGCCTGAGGTGCTGCCGAAGACCTCGATCGAGACCGTCGTGACCGTGCGCATCTCGGAGTTCTTCCCGCCCGTCATTGCGGGAGTCATCCGCATGGTGCAAAAGGTCTGGAGCCGCTCGCTGCCGAAGATCACGGTGGCCCACACGCCACTCAAGGCAGCGTTGAGCGCCGGGCGCGCGGCCAAGTCGGCCGACAAGCTTGAGGCCTATGTCGCTGGCCTCGGCCCTGACTCGCTTGCGGCCCTGCAGTACACGGGCGGCACGACGGGCGTGTCGAAGGGCGCCATGCTCTCGCACGGCAACCTCGTCTCCAACACGCTGCAGATGATTCAGATGTGCGGCGGCTACATGCGACCCGGCACCGAAGTGGTGTTGACGGCCCTGCCGCTGTACCACATCTTCGCCTTCACGGTGAATCTGCTCGGCTTCTACCGCCTCGGCGCCCGCAACATCTTGGTGCCCTCGCCGCGTCCGCCGAGCAACCTCAAACGAGCGTTCGAGAACTACAAGATCACGTGGGTCACGGGCGTCAACACGCTCTTCAACGCCCTGCTCAACGAGCGCTGGTTCCTTGACAGCCCGCCCCGCCACTTGCGCGCCTCGGCCGCTGGCGGAATGGCGCTGCACGACTCCGTCGCCGCCCAGTGGCGCGAGGTCACCGGCACCCCCATCGTTGAAGGCTATGGCCTCACCGAGACCTCGCCGGTGTTGAGCTTCAACCCCTTCGGCCCCTCGGCGAAAGACGGCACGATCGGCATTCCGGTGCCGTCGACCGAACTGCGCTGCATCGACGAAAAGGGCAAAGAGGTCAAGCCCGGCACGCCCGGCGAGATCGCGGCCAAGGGTCCGCAGATCATGCTCGGCTACTGGCAACGGCCTGACGACACGGCGGCGAGCATCGTTGATGGCTGGTTCCGCACCGGCGACGTCGCCGAAATGGATGCCGACGGCTTCTTCACGATTGTCGATCGCAAGAAAGACATGATTCTTGTGAGCGGCTTCAACGTGTACCCCAACGAGGTCGAAGAACGCATCGCCTCGCTTCCCGGCGTGCTCGAGGTCGGAGTCGTCGGAATCCCCGACGGTAAGTCGGGCGAGTCTGTGCGCGCCTACATTGTGGCGGGCACGGATGCTCCCACCGAAGCCGCCGTGCTCGAACACTGCCGCGAGACGCTCGCCGCTTACAAGGTGCCGAAGTCGGTGCGCTTTGTCGACGAGTTGCCCAAGAGCCCCATCGGCAAGATTCTGCGGCGCGAGCTGCGAGCCGAAGCGGTCACCTCTGCTACCGCCAGTATCGAGACCCAAGGAAGGGAACTCTCGTGATCACCCCGCTCATCATTGCCACGCAGGCGGTCGTCAACGAGCAAGACGTCGTCACGCCCTTCGAGCAGAACCTGCTCGTGGGTCTCGTGTTCGTCATCATGTTCGGTCTCGGTGCCGGCCTCACGCCGCGCGACTTCAAACTCGCGATCAAGCGCCCCTCGGGCCTCATCATCGGCTTCGTGACCCAGTTCGGCATCATGCCCTTGCTGGCCTACGTGCTGTGCCTCGTGTTCTTGTTCCAGCTCGCTCCCGAGATTGCGATCCCGCTGTCGATCGGTGCGCTGCTCATGGGAGCCGTTCCGGCAGGAACGACGTCGAACATGTTCACGTACTTCTCGAAGGGCAACCTCGCGTTGAGCGTCATGATGACGACCAACTCCACCCTGTGGGCGATCATCATGACGCCCCTGGCCCTCGCGATCTTCGGCAACCTGCTGTTCGCCGGCGAAAACTCGGAGTACCAGATCCCGATCACGAACATCGTTGTGACGCTCGCGATCCTGCTCATCCCGGTGGTTCTGGGCATGACGATCCGGCGCTACAGCGCCAACATCGGTGCCGTGCTCGAGCTCTTGGGCGGCTTCTTCGGGCTGTTCTTCATCGTGTTCCTCGTGGCCACCTGGGTTCCGCGCAACTGGGCGCTGCTCACCTCGACGGCGTGGCAGACGTACGTCGTCGCGATCGGGCTCGGTCTGTTCGGCATCGCGATCGCGTACGGCAT
This sequence comes from Pseudomonas synxantha, assembly GCA_943371805.1. Taxonomy (GTDB): domain Bacteria; phylum Actinomycetota; class Actinomycetes; order Actinomycetales; family Microbacteriaceae; genus Microcella. The sequence continues at coordinate 9,447 of CALRWH020000007.1, forward strand.
CGCGAAGGCCATTCGGCTGCACCCCGCGAACGCGCGCACCATTGCGCTCGAGACGGGCATCCAGAACGGCCCGCTCGCGATCGCGATCATCTTGCTCACGTTCAGCGGCAACCCCGACATCGGTCTCATCTTGATCGTGCCGGCGCTGTACTCACTGTTCATCGTGCTCATCTCCACGGTCGTGACCTTCATCTTCCGTCGAGCCAACACGGCGGCTGAGCAGAAGATCCCCAACCTCCTGTAGCGCGGGTTCACACGACGGGGGCAGGGCCAAGCGGCCCTGTCCCCATCGTCGTTCAGAGCATCTACGCCTCGCCCACGGGCGCGGCGAACTGCGCCTCGTAGAGTCGCGCGTAGGCACCGGGCGTGGCGAGCAATTGCTCGTGCGTACCTTGCTCGACGATGCGGCCCGACTCCATGACGAGAATCAGGTCGGCGTCGCGGATGGTCGAGAGACGGTGCGCGATGACGAAGCTCGTGCGATCGCGACGGAGGGCCGCCATCGCGTGCTGCACGAGCACTTCGGTGCGCGTGTCGACCGAGCTGGTCGCCTCGTCGAGAATCAGCACGCTCGGGCGAGCGAGGAACGCGCGCGCAATCGTCAGCAACTGCTTCTCGCCCGCGCTCACGTTCGAGCCGTCGTCGTCGAGCACGGTGTCGTACCCGTCGGGCAGCGCGCCAACGAAGCGGTCGACGTAGGTGGCGCGGGCCGCGTCGAGAATCTCCTCCTCGGTCGCGTCGGGGCGACCGTAGGCGATGTTGTCGCGAATCGTGCCCCCGAACAGCCAGGTGTCTTGCAACACCATGCCCATGCGCGAGCGCAAGTCGTCGCGCGTCATCTCGGCGATGTCGACGCCGTCGAGCGTGATGCGCCCGCCGTCGAGCTCGTAGAACCGCATCATGAGATTGACGAGCGTGGTCTTGCCGGCGCCCGTCGGCCCGACGATGGCGATGGTCTGGCCGGGCTCGGCCACGAGCGAGAGTCCGTCGATGAGCGGCACCTCGGGGTCGTAGCGAAAAGCCACGTTCTCGAACACCAACCGGCCCGTGGTGGCCTCGGGGGTCGCCGCGGGTGACGGGTCGGGGGTTTGCTCTGGCGCATCCATGAGTTCAAAGACGCGCTCGGCGCTCGCGACACCCGACTGCAACAGGTTCGCCATCGAGCCGAGCTGGCTGAGTGGCTGGGTGAACTGGCGCGAGTACTGAATGAAGGCCTGCACGCCACCGATCGTCATCGAGCCAGTCGTGACGAGCAGGCCGCCGACGACGGCGATGGCGACGTAGACGAGGTTTCCGACGAACATGATGGCGGGCATGATGATGCCGCTCACGAACTGTGCGCCGAAGCTGGCCGTGTAGAGCTGTTCGTTCTTCTCGAGGAACCGTTGCTCGACCTCCCGCTGCCGACCGAACACCTTGACGAGCGCGTGGCCCGTGAAGGTCTCTTCAATCTGCGCGTTGAGCTCACCCGTGTGCGCCCACTGAGCCACGAAGAGCTTCTGCGAACGCTTCGCGATGACCGCCGTGATGACGAGCGTGAGCGGCACCGTGATGAGCGAGACGAGCGCCAAGATCGGCGAGATGAAAAACATCATGACGATGACGCCGATGACCGTGAGCAGTGAGGTCAGCAACTGGCTCAGCGTCTGCTGCAGGCTCTGCGAGATGTTGTCGACGTCGTTGGTCACGCGGCTGAGCACCTCGCCGCGCTGCACCTTGTCGAAGTAGGTGAGCGGCAGGCGGTTGAGCTTGCCCTGCACTTCTTCGCGCAAGCGATAGACCGTGCGCTGCGTCACGCCGTTGAGGAGGTAGGCCTGCAGCCACGAGAACACCGACGAGAACACATAGACGAGCAAGACGATGCCGAGTAGCACGTGAAGTGCGTCGAAGTCGATGCCGGCACCCGACCCGGCTTGACCCGCGCCGTCGCCATTGCCGAACACGCCGTCGACGATGATGTTCGTGGCCATACCGAGCAAGGCGGGGCCGACGACGCTCAAGAGCACGCTCACGACACCGAGCGCGATCACGAGATAGACGAGCCCTCGCTCGGGCGCGAGCCGCCCGATGAGGCGCTTGGCCGAAGGCCCAAAGGTCATGGCCTTCTCGGCGGGCATGCCGATGCCGCCGCCCATGGGTCCGCCCATCGGTCCGCGCCGAACGCCCCCAGGAGGGCCGACGGGCCGTGCCGGTGCCGTGCTCATGCGCCCACCTCCGCTCGCAGCTGACTATTGACGATTTCGGCGTAGGTCTCGTTGCTCGCGAGCAACTCGGCGTGTGTGCCGCGGCCGACCACCTGGCCCCGGTCGAGCACGATGATTTGGTCGGCATCCTGCACCGTCGCGACACGCTGGGCGACGACGATGAGGGTGGCGTCGGTGACCTCCCGGCGCAGGGCGGCGCGCAGGCGAGCATCCGTCGCCGTATCGAGGGCTGAGAACGAGTCGTCGAAGACGTAGATCTCGGGTCGCTTGACGAGTGCGCGTGCGATCGCGAGGCGTTGCCGCTGGCCACCCGAGACGGTCGTGCCGCCCTGGGCGATGGGGGCCTCGAGTTGCTCGGGCATCTCGCGCACGAAGTCGGCGGCTTGCGCGATCTCGAGCGCTGCCCACAACTCGTCGTCGGTGGCGTCGGCCTTGCCGAAGCGCAGGTTGCTCGCCACGGTGCCCGAGAACAGGTAGGGGCGCTGGGGCACGAGGCCGATGCGGCTCCACAGCAGGTCAGCGTCGAGCTCGCGCACGTCGACGTCGTCAACGAGCACCGAGCCCCCCGTCGCATCGAACAAGCGCGGCAGCAGGCTAATGAGGGTCGTCTTGCCGGCACCCGTGCTGCCGATGATGGCCGTCATCTTTCCGCGCTCGGCCACGAGGCTGACGCCGTCGAGCACCGGATGCTCCGCCCCCGGGTACGCAAACGTCACGTCGCGCAGCTCAACCCGGCCGCTCGCGGTCACCGCCGTGACAGGGTTCGTCGGCAACACCACAGAGGATGGCGTCTGGAGCACCTCGCCAATGCGGTCGGCCGAGACGGCCGCCCGCGGCAGCAACACGGCGATGAACGTGGCCATGAGCACGGCCATCAAGATCTGGATCAGGTAGGTGAGAAAGGCCGTGAGGGCGCCGACTTGCATGAGCCCCGACTCGATGCGGTAGGCGCCGAACCACAGCACGGCCACGCTCGAGACGTTGAGCACGAGCAGCACGATCGGGAACATGAGCGCAAACAGCCGCCCGGCCCGCAGCGCCGTGTCGGTGAGTTGCGCGTTCGCGTCGGCGAAGCGCTCGACCTCTTGGCGCTCGCGCACGAAAGCGCGCACGACGCGCATGCCCGTCAGTTGCTCGCGCAACACGCGGTTGACGGTGTCGATGCGCTCTTGCATGACGCGAAACAGCGGCACGGTGCGCACGATGATCGCGCTCACCGCGATGAGCAGCACGGGAATCGCGACAGCCATGATGAGCGAGAGCTCGAGGTCTTGCTGCAGCGCCATGATGACGCCACCGATCGCGAGAATCGGCGCACTGACGAGCATCGTGCTCGTCATGAGCACGAGCATTTGCACTTGCTGCACATCGTTGGTCGTACGCGTGATGAGCGAGGGGGCGCCGAAGCGGCTCACTTCCCGCTCAGAGAACGTGCCCACGTGCGCAAACACCGCGCCGCGCAAGTCGCGGCCGAGGGCCATCGCGACGCGGGCGCCGAAGTAGACAGCCGTGATGGCGCACGCAATCTGCACCAGGGTGATCGCGAGCATCGCGCCACCCACCTGCAGAATGTAGGCCGTGTCGCCCGTGGCAATGCCGCGGTCGATGATCGCCGCGTTGAGCGCGGGCAAGAAGAGCGAGGCGACGGCTTGAGCAAGCTGAAAGACGACGACACCCGCGATGAGCAGCCCGTAGGGCTTCAAGTACCGCCGGAGGATGAGTGCAAGCATGGCCTGCTCATTCTTCACCCGCGCAGACCGTGCTCATGACACGAGCGTGCCGCTCTCAGCGAACGCGGTTCACGGATGCTGAGCTCACGATCAGTGATCGAGCCACTTGTTCTCGAGGTGGTCGGCGGTCACGCGGCGAATCGTGCCCGAGCGTGAGCGCAACACGATCGACTCAGTCGTGATGATGCCGCGCTCGCGCCGCACGCCGCGCACGAGCTCGCCGTCGGTCACACCCGTGGCGACGAAGAAGGTGTTATCGCTGCGCACGAGCTCGTCGGCCTCGTAGACGTAGTCGAACTTCAGGCCCGCGGCCGCGCCGCGCGTGCGCTCGTCATCGCTGCCGGGAGCGAGGCGCCCCTGGATGAATCCGCCGAGCGCCTTCACCGCGCACGCCGTCGCCACACCTTCGGGGCTGCCGCCCGTGCCGACGGCGAGGTCGATGCGGCTGTCGTGCCGAGCGGCGTTGATGCCCGCGGCGACGTCACCGTCGAGGATGAGCCGCGTGCCGGCGCCCGTCGCGCGAATCTCGGCGATGAGCCCCTCGTGCCGAGGGCGGTCAAGCACCGCGATGCGCATCTCGTCGACAGGCTTCTTCTTCGCCGCGGCGAGCGCGCGAATGTTCTCGCCGATCGACTGCCGGATGTCGAGCACCCCGATGCCCTCCCACCCCGCCACGAGCTTCTCCATGTAGAACACGCTCGAGGCGTCGAGCATCGAGCCGCGGTCGGCGACGGCGATCATCGAGATCGCGTGGCCGCGACCTGCCGCCGTGAGCGAGGTGCCATCGATGGGGTCGACGGCGATGTCGCACGCGGGGCCCTGGCCGTTCCCCACAACCTCACCGTTGTAGAGCATCGGTGCGTTGTCTTTTTCCCCCTCGCCGATAACGACGAGGCCGCTGAAGTTCACGGTTCCGAGGAACTTGCGCATGGCATCCACCGCCGCCCCATCGGCCGCGAGTTTGTCGCCCTTGCCAATGAAGGGGGCTGAGCGAATCGCGGCTGCCTCGGTGGCGCGCACGAGCTCCATGGCGAGGTTGCGGTCGGGGTGCAGGAACAAGGTTCCCGTTTCGGTGGTCACCACAAGGGCGTCCTTTCCGTGAGAGATCGAGCGGAATCAAGGACGCGCCGGGTGGTAGATCAGCGCACAACCAGACTAGCGGCGCTCGAGAGCCCCCGGTGCGCTCGCTGGCTAGACTCGAAGGGCATCCACCACACCCAGCACCACGTTTACGCACTGAGGAGAGTCATGCCTGTCGCCACCCCTGAGCAGTACGCCGAAATGCTCGACAAGGCCAAGAAGGGCGGATTCGCCTACCCGGCCATCAACGTGTCGTCGTCGTCGACGATCAACTCGGTGCTGCAGGGCTTGAGCGAAGCCGGATCTGACGGCATTCTGCAGGTGACCACGGGCGGGGCTGACTACTTCGCCGGCCAGACCGTCAAGGCCCGCGCTTCGGGCGCCCTTGCTTTCGCCGCATTTGCGACCGAGGTGGCCAAGAACTACCCCGTCACCGTCGCGCTGCACACCGACCACTGCCCCAAAGACGCGCTCGACGGCTTCGTCATGCCGCTCATCGCCGCGAGCGAGGCCGAAGTCAAGGCCGGCCGCAACCCCATCTTCCAGTCGCACATGTGGGACGGCTCGGCCGTGCCCCTCGCCGAGAACCTCGAGATCGCGCGCGACCTCCTCCCCCGCATGAAGGCGATCCACGCCATTCTCGAGGTCGAGATCGGCGTCGTCGGCGGAGAAGAAGACGGCGTGCAGCACGAGGGTTCGAACGACGCCCTCTACACGACCCTCGGCGATGTCACCGCCGCGGTCGAAGCCCTCGGTCTCGGCGAGCAGGGTCGCTATATGGCCGCCCTGACCTTCGGCAACGTGCACGGCGTCTACAAGCCCGGCAACGTCAAGCTGCGCCCCGAACTGCTCGCCGACATTCAGGCCGGCATCGCTGCGAAATATGGCACGGATGCCCTCCCGCTCGACCTCGTCTTCCACGGTGGCTCGGGCTCGACCGACGACGAGATCTCGACGGCCGTCAAGAACGGCGTCATCAAGATGAACATCGACACCGACACGCAGTACGCATTCAGCCGCTCGGTGGCCGACTCGGTTCTGAAGAACTACGACGGCTTCTTGAAGGTCGACGGCGAGATGGGCAACAAGAAGGTCTACGACCCGCGCGCCTGGGGCAAGACCGCCGAGACCGCCATGGCCAAGCGCGTTGTTGAAGCGACGCAGCAGCTCGGCTCGGCCGGCCACTCGGGCCGCTAACCACACGCCCGGCAGGGCCCGGTCGCGTTAGCGCGCGACGGGCCCGCCGGGCGTTCCTTCGTCGGGAGTGCGCAGCACCGGCATGCGCGATCGCGAGGCCCCGGCTACCTCGAATTCGACGGCCGTCACGGGCCCCGTGCGCCACCGCAGGTTTTCGACGCTCGATTGCAGGCTCACGTAGTAGGGCGCCAAGAACGTCTCACGACGGCCTTCGGGCAGCGTGCTCAGAATGCGCAAGGCCACGGCGATGGCACCGCTCTCGGTGCGACGCAGCTCAACGCGCGCAGATCCGACCGGCGAGTCGGTGTGGCCCAACAGAGCATCGAGCAACGCGCGCATGACCGTTCGCTGAGCGAGGTCGAGTTGTTCGGCCAAGCGCTCGGGGTCATCCACCGTCAAGGCACGGCCTCGCGCGACGCGCTCGATCCAGGTGCGATCAATCTCTCCCGTGAGTTCCGCGCGAAGGCGTTGAGCGAGAGCCCCCGCTCGCACCGCATCGCCGGCGCTCACCGCACCACGATCAAGAACGGACGCGATAAACGCCGTAGCGGGCGCGATACGGATGCGCGTCTCATCATCAATGGCCACCGCAAGGTCGTCGGCGCCGGAGTCGACTCCCGGAACATCGAGCGGCCGCTCACTCCACCGAGCCAGACCACTCGTGATGGATCGGATCATCACGACTCCTCCGACCATGCCGATGATGATCGGAAAGAGTGTTATAGCCACGGCAGAGAATGGCGGCCATGTGGGGTCGTCTGGCACGACGAAGACGAGTGTCGCAGCGGCACTGACCGCCACGAGCACGACGCCGGCAACCAAGAGTCGAGCCGCCGAGGAGTACGGAACCATCGCGAGAAGCACGAGCGATGCTGAGAGGGGCGCCCACCACAACTCAACCGCGAAGGTCTCGCCCGAGTACCCCATCGCCGACATCACGACACCGGCGCCCGAGAGGACAACGGCGACGAGCGCACGCATGATCGTGAACGCCCCTCGGCGAGGCCGGGTAGCCACGTGCACCCAGACCATCGCGAGCACCGAGAGCCCGAGGGCCGCCACCTGTACGAGTGGTCGAGAACCCGCCTGGCCAGCAGGGCCGAGCACGAGCACTCCGTGCACGAGGGTCATCGCGGCAGCAGCGAGGGGCAAGTTCGGGGTCGTGAACCAACTGAGCGGGTCGGCATCCCAGGGGCTTACGCGCCATGACCGACCGCTCATGCCTCGGCCCTCTCAATCGAGCCCTCAATCGGAACCGCCACCATGACCGTCGTTCCTTCGGGCCCCGACCAGATTCTCACTCGGCCACCCGCCTGGGCGATGCGCTGCTCGATCGACATCCTGATGCCCAAACGATCGTGAGCAACCTCGTCGACCGCGAAACCGCGACCGTCGTCGACGACGAGCACGCTGAGCACACCGTCTCGAATGCCGGCAACAAGTTCAGCGCGATCGGTTCCCGCGTGTTTCACGACGTTGTCGAGGGCTGCCCGCACGGCACCGACGACAGCATGCCGTGTCGAAGCCGACACCTCAACGTCCAGAAGCTCCGTGCCGCTCACATCAACGCGCACGCCGCTCCACTGATACTCGTGGGCGAGCTCGAGCAAGGCCCGGCGAAGTGCACTCGCGCTCGTCGTCCGTGGGGCTTCATCGGCCACGGTCATGGCCGACATCGCGGCAAGGTGCTCTGTCAACACTGTTCTGGTGCGGTCAGCGAGCACGCCCGGCGACCGAGCAAGAGCACTGAGGTCAGCCAGCACGGTGTCGTGCACGACGGCAGCCGCACGCTGCTCGAGCACGCGGCGGCGATCGGCATCGACGAGCTCGGCGGTGGCCGACGTGAGCGATTGCAGTTGCCTTTCGGCCTGGCGTTGAGCAAGCGCAAGAGTCAGGTACGACACAAGAGAAATGCCGAAGACGATCGCGGGCCCCATGCCGGGCTGAACGCTACTGCCCGCGATCATGAGTCCGACAAAAAGACTCGATTGAGCAACGACGAACGCAATGATCGACCACCACACACCGTTGATGGCACGGCCCGTGACCGCCCCGACGAGACACAGAGCGGTCGGAATGCGATTCAGCAGATAAGGGCCCGCATCGTCGAACTGCGGGTCAACCGCAAGAGCGATGATCGGAAAGACGATGGTGAGAACTGCACCGACGCCGACGAAAAGCGCTGCCGTCATCACCCCGGGGCGCCACAGCAACAGGAGGGCAAGGGCACCAATGCCGACGACAGGCGAGACGACGAGCAGCGCCTGCTCACCCAGGCCGCTCTCGATGAGCACGTCGACCACAATCGCGGCAACGACGAGCGCACCAGTGGCTGCGATGACCCGCTGGGTGGCCGCGAGGGCGGAGACCGTCACGCGAGCCGCGACGGCACGAGGCAGGGCGACGCTGGTCATGCGATCCCCCGGTTCATGCCGCGTCGTCGATTCCGGTGCTAGCTGCTGAGGCGTCCGCCGAGCGCTCGCTCGTCCATGTTGCCGTCTTTGTCGCGCCGCAGTTCTTTCGGCAGCGAGAACTGCAGGTCTTCTTCCGCTGTTTTGACCTCTTCAACGGCGTCGAATCCGGCGTCGCGCAAGTCGGCCAGCACTTGCTCAACGAGCACTTCGGGCACACTGGCGCCACTCGTCACGCCAACGGATGCCACGCCCTCGAGCCACTCTTGCTTGATCTCGCTCGCATAGTCGATGCGATACGCGGCCTTCGCGCCGTATTCCAGAGCGACCTCGACGAGGCGCACGCTGTTCGAGCTATTGGCCGACCCCACGACGATCACGAGATCGGTTTCGGGTGCGACCTTCTTGATGGCCACCTGACGGTTTTGTGTGGCGTAGCAAATGTCATCGCTCGGCGGGTCTTGCAGGTGCGGGAACCGCGCGCGCAGGCGTCGCACGGTCTCCATGGTTTCATCGACACTCAGCGTGGTCTGCGACAGCCAGATGAGGTCTTCGCCCTCGGGCACCTCGACGGTGTCGGCTTCTTCAGGGGTGCCGATGAGGATCATGCGCTCGGGCGCGTGCCCCATCGTGCCCTCGACCTCTTCGTGACCCTCGTGGCCGATCAGCAAGATGCGGTAATCCTGCTTCGAGAATCGCACCGCTTCGCGGTGCACTTTCGTCACGAGCGGGCAGGTGGCATCGATCGCTTGCAGGTCACGGTCGGCGGCGCCCTGAACAACAGCGGGGCTCACGCCGTGCGCCGAAAAGACGATGTGTGAACCCGGCGGAACCTCGCCGACCTCGTCGACGAAGATCGCCCCCTGCTTCTCGAGCTCACTCACGACGTGCACGTTGTGCACGATTTGCTTGCGCACGTAGACGGGCGCGCCGTATTGCTCGAGGGCCTTCTCGACGGCGATGACCGCGCGGTCAACCCCCGCGCAATAACCGCGAGGCGCGGCGAGAAGCACACGCTTGGGTCGGTCAACGGCCACGGGGACGAGTCGCTCGCGCCGCTGGGGAATGACGGGCGCGGTCAGGGTTGAACCCAGGGCGCCGTTCGAGATCGTGCTCACGCCCTCAGTCTACGAGGGGCAGTCTGCGTATGCGCTTCGGCTGCGACGATTGCGCTACTCGACGTCGCGCCGCATGGTCGTGAGTGAGGCCGCGACGATGAGCACGGCGGCGAGCGCCGCGAGCACAAGCCCGCCTTGCCACCAGAGCAGGGCATCCACGTCGGCCGAGGGCACGCTCGGGTCAAGAGCACCTAGTGAACTGAGGATGCCCGCGCCGACGAGCGCGTCGGTCGCCGACCCCGGCAAGAAGCGACCGATCGAGGCCGACCACTCCCACACGCTTGCCACGAGACGCAGAATGGGCTCGACGAACTGTGTAAAGGCGAGCACGATGACGATCGCCGCAATCTGGCTCGTGAGCAGCGCCCCGAGGCCGAGGCCCAGCAGCGACCACAAGGCCGTCGCCAGGAGCGTGCGCAGCAGCACCGCAATCACTTCGGGCTCGCCGAGCGCCGTGGGCTCACCGAGGGCAGCGAGCACGGGCGCCCCGAGGCCCACCGAGCCCACGAGCCCCACGACGCCGTAAACGACGCCCATAGCGGCGGCAACGATGGCCTTCGCGGCAAGCACGATTCCGCGCCGCGGTTGCGCGAGCACCGTGGGGGTGAGCGTGCCGTGGCGCCACTCGGTCGTCGCCAGCAGCGCGCCAAACAGCAGCGGAATCACGAGGCCCACGGCCGTGACGCTGCTGTAGACAAGATTGGCGGCCACGACCGGGTCAAGCTCGGGCGCCGGAGCACCCGTGCCTGCCCCCGCGAGTTGCGCGCCGAGGTCGCTGAAGAAGAACGCGAGCGCGGCAGCTGTGAAGCCCACGTACACGACCATGATGAGGGCGAGCAGCCACCACGACTTCAGCGAAAAGACTTTGGCGAACTCTGACGCCGTCGCCCGCAGCAGGGCGGTCATGCGGCGCTCCCCTCGACCGGGGCAGGTGCCGGTGGGGCGTCATCCGCCGTGAGCGAGAGAAACACTGACTCGAGGCCGTCAGACTCGTCGCTCAAGTGCGTGAGCGCGAGGCCCGCGTCACGCGCAATCTCACCCGTGCGCGCAACATCAAGGCCGAGCACGGTCAGTCCCGCGCTGCCGAGCTCGACGGTGGCGCCGGCGCGCGTGAGGGCATCCGTCAGCGCCGCGCGATCGGCGGCATCGACGCGCACGCGCGATGTTCCGCTCTCGAGGGTCGCGAGCGGCCCGTCAAAAACGACGCGGCCATGACGGATGACCACGACATCATCAACCGTCTGCTGCACCTCGCTCAGCACGTGTGACGAGAGCAGCACGGTCCGGCCGTCGGCGGCGAGCGAGCGCAACAGCGAACGCATCCAGCGAATGCCATCAGGGTCGAGCCCATTGATGGGTTCATCGAGCACGATCGCATCAGGATCACCCAGCAGAGCGCTCGCGAGCCCGAGTCGCTGTCTCATGCCGAGGGAATAGCCGCCCACAGCGCGCCGACCCGCCTCGCTGAGCCCCACCATGTCGAGAACGGTGTCAACGCGAGCGCGACTGATGCCTGCCGAAATCGCGAGGGTCAGAAGGTGGTTGCGGCCGCTGCGGCCGGGGTGAAAGACATCGGCTGACAATGAACTGCCCACGCGATGGAAGGGCGCGTCGAGGTCGCGGTAGCGCTGCCCATCGATGAGAGCCGAGCCCGCCGTGGCGCGATTGAGGCCGAGCAGAATGCGCAAGGTCGAGGTCTTGCCGGCTCCGTTGGGGCCGAGAAAGCCCGTCACGCGACCGGGGACCGCCTGAAACGAGACGTCGCGCAGAGCCGTCACCTCGCCATAGACCTTCGTGAGCGAGTCGATCGTGAGCGGAGTAGGCGTAACCATGAGGCTCCTCACCTGCGCGCGCCGCGGTATCGGCGCTGTCGACTACCCTGGCGAAGGCCGCCGATCGACGCAAGGAGGGCACCGTGACTGACGCTCCGTCAAGCGCCGATGCGCCCTGGGCCGTCGGACAACTGTCGACCAAGATCAAGGAGTACATCGACCGACTCGGTCAGGTGTGGGTCGAGGGCGAGATCGCTCAGTGGGGCGTCTCGGGCGGCAACGTCTACGGCAAGCTCAAAGATGTCAGCGACGATGCGACCGTGTCGTTCGTCATTTGGTCGTCGGTGCGCTCGACCTTGCCCGAAGGGCTCGGTCAGGGCGACCGGGTCACGGCGCTCGTTAAGGCCAACTGGTGGGTCAAGGGCGGCACGCTCACGATGCAGGTCTCGCAGATGCGGCGCGTCGGCCTGGGCGATTTGCTCGAGCGCCTCGAACGGCTGCGCGCCACCCTTGCCGCCGAGGGCCTCTTTGCGCCCGAGCGCAAGAAGCCCCTACCGTTCTTGCCGCAGTGCATTGGCCTCGTGACCGGCAAAGACAGCGACGCCGAGAAAGATGTCATTCGCAACGCCCAGTTGCGCTGGCCCTCGGTGCAGTTTCGGGTTGTGCACGCGGCCGTGCAGGGCGACAAAGCAGTTGCCGAGGTCACGGCGGGCATCCGTCAATTGGATGCTGACCCCGAGGTCGACGTCATCATCGTTGCCCGCGGGGGCGGCGACTTTCAAAACCTGCTGCCGTTTAGCGACGAGAGCCTCGTGCGGGCCGCGGCCGCGTGTGAGACGCCGCTCGTGAGCGCGATCGGACACGAGAATGACCGCCCCCTGCTCGACGAGGTGGCCGACCTGCGCGCCTCGACGCCGACCGATGCTGCCAAGCGCGTTGTTCCCGACGTGAGCGACGAGCTCGCCCGCGTACAGCAAGTGCGATCACGCATGCTCACGCGCGTGACGGGAGCGATCGCAACCGAGGTTGACCGCCTGGCCTCGATTCGGTCGCGGCCCGCCCTCGCCACAGCCGACTGGATCATCGACTCCCGCGCCGACGAGCTCACGCGCTCTGTGGCCCGCGGCGTCGAACTGACGACGCGCTTGCTCGAGCGCGCGCACCTCGAGACCGACGAGCGACGACGCCAGCTTCGCGCGCTCTCGCCGCAACGCACGCTCGACCGTGGCTATGCCATCGCACAGACGGCCACGGGCGACGTCGTGCGATCGGCAGCCCGCGTCAACCCGGGCACCGCTCTCGTGCTCACCCTTGCCGAGGGTCGACTCGCGGCTACCGCCGACGGCCCCGTTCCCACGCAGTCTGAAGAAAGGCCCGCTTAGCATGGCTGACATGACCGCCGCCGACTCGACACCGATTGCCGACCTGAGCTACGAGCAGGCGCGCGACGAACTCGTGCGTGTCGTGACCGAGCTTGAGCAGGGCGGGGCCACGCTCGAGCAGTCCATCGCGCTGTGGGAGCGCGGCGAGGCCCTTGCCCGGCGCTGCGAAGAGTGGCTCATTGGTGCGAAAGAGCGCCTCGACGCGGCCCGCGCTGCCGCCGAAGGCTGAGCACGATGACCCATTCGACGACCGAACCCGGTGCCGAAACTCCCCAGCAAAAGGCTGACCGCATCGCCGAGGCTCGCCGCAAGCGCCGTGCCAACCAGACCGTGCGCAACCTCATCGGCTCGCTCGTTGCGTCTCTTGCGATCGTGCTGTTTCTCGTGCTCGTGGTTGTCCGGCCCGATCCGGCGCCGCTCACGATCGACTATCTCGCGGCGGCGGCCGAGGCTGAAGCGAGCCTGGGCACCGAGGTCGTCGCGCCGATCGTGCCCCCCACGTGGAGCGCCAATCGCGCCGAGCTCGCGGGCTCGGGCGGCATCGACGAGTGGGCGATTGGCTTCATCACCGACAACCGCACGTTTCTGGGACTGTTGCAAGGATTCACCGACGAACAGAGTTGGCTGCGCGATGCGCTGCGCGACCCCGGTGAGGGCGAAAGCGTGCGCATCGCTGGTATCGAATGGCAGCGATACGACCGACGCGGCGTCGAGGGAGTTGGCCTGCGCGAGATCGCGCTCGTCACGAATACTGCCGACAGCACCGTGGTGCTGTACGGCACCGCGAGCGACGCCGACCTTGAGGTGCTCGCGACCGCGGTCGCGGCCGAGTTACCCGCGGCCGACTAGGCGCAGACTACGCTCGGGGATGCACGTTCCACCCCGAGTCTGCCCAGGAGCCCCATGCCCACCGAACGCCGCACTCCCGACCAGGTCTGGCGTGAGATGCAGCGGGGCAACGCGCGATTCGTGTCGGGTGAGCCACAGCATCCCCGGCAAGATGTCGACCGGCGCGCCGAGCTTGCCGGCCACCAGGCGCCGCACGCGGCGCTGTTTGGCTGTAGCGACTCGAGGCTCGCGGCCGAGATCATTTTTGACAAAGGTTTGGGCGACCTCTTCGTGGTGCGCAACGCCGGTCAAGTGATCAGCGACAGCGTCATTGGTTCTCTCGAGTACGCGGTGGCGATCTTGAAGGTTCCGCTGATTCTCGTGTTGGGCCACGACGAGTGCGGGGCCGTCGACGCCGCCATCGCTGCCGATGATCCTGACGTTGCTCCACTACCCCCGCACATTCACCGGCTCGTCGAGCAGATCATGCCCGCCGTCGAGCGAGTGCGGCGTGCTGGGCTCGCGAGCGATGTGAGCACGATCGACCCGCTCGAAGTGGCTCGTGAACACTTGCGTGACACCGTGAGTGCGCTCTTCACCGCGAGCGAACTCATTAGTGATGAGGTTGCGGCCGGTACGCTGGCCGTTGTCGGGGCGAACTACCGTCTTCGTGAGGGCAGAGTCGTCCCCGATGTCGTCGTCGGCCAGCTGTCGACCGCACCCGGTGCGGCGTGAGCCGGTCGCCCGCCACCGCGACCTCCCCGTGACCCTGCACCACCACCGTGAGATTCGAAGGACACCTCTCGTGAGCACTGACGCCGACTTCCGCATCGAACACGACACCATGGGTGAGGTGCGCGTGCCGCGCAGCGCCCTGTATCGCGCCCAAACGCAGCGCGCTGTCGAGAACTTTCCCATCTCTGGTTCTGGCCTCGAGAGCGGCCAAATCGTTGCTCTCGCCCAGATCAAGCGCGCGGCGGCCATCGTCAACGCCGAATTGGGCATTCTTGAGGCACCCCTCGCCCAGGCCATCGTGGGCGCCGCAGACCAGATCATCGGCGGAGCGCACCACGACCAGTTTCCGGTCGATACCTACCAAACTGGCTCGGGTACGTCGTCGAACATGAACATGAACGAAGTGCTCGCGACGCTCGCGTCGACGGATGCCCTTGCCGTGCATCCCAACGACCACGTCAACGCCTCGCAGTCGTCGAACGACGTCTTTCCGACGTCGGTGCACCTGGCCGTGACCTCGGCGCTGCTGAGCGACCTCATTCCCGCGCTCGAGCACCTCGCTAACGCCCTCGAGGTCAAAGCCGAGCTGTGGAAGACGGCCGTCAAGGCGGGCCGCACCCACTTGATGGACGCCACTCCTGTCACTCTCGGTCAAGAGTTCGCGGGCTACGCCCGCCAGGTTCGCTTGGGCATTGCACGCGTGCAGTCGACGATCGAGCGCGTCGCCGAAGTGCCGCTCGGTGGCACCGCCACGGGAACGGGCATCAACACTCCGCTCGGGTTCTCGCAGAAGGTCATTGCCGAACTCGCGCGCTCGACCGGCCTCCCCATCACCGAGGCGCTCGACCACTTCGAAGCCCAAGGCGCGCGCGACGGCCTCGTCGAGGCATCCGGTGCGCTCCGCGTGCTGGCGGTGTCGCTCACCAAGATTTGCAACGACATCCGGTGGATGGGCTCGGGGCCGAACACGGGTCTCGCCGAACTGCACATTCCCGACCTCCAGCCCGGTTCATCGATCATGCCGGGCAAGGTCAACCCCGTCGTGCCCGAGGCCGTGCTCATGGTCTGCGCGCGCGTGATCGGCAACGACGCGACCATCGCGTGGGCGGGGGCCTCGGGCTCATTCGAGCTCAACGTCGCGATTCCCGTGATGGGCACGTCGCTGCTCGAGTCGATTCGCTTGCTCGCGAACTCGACGCGCGTGCTGGCCGACAAGACCATTGCCGGCCTCGAAGCCAATCTCGATCGTGCCCGGTCGCTGGCCGAAAGTTCTCCGGCAATCGTCACACCACTCAACCGTGTGATCGGCTACGAGGCCGCAGCGAAGATCGCCAAGCACTCGGTCGCGAAGGGCATGACGATTCGCGAGGCGGTCATCGACCTCGGCTTCGTCGAGCGCGGCGAGGTCACGCTCGAGCAGCTCGACAGCGCGCTCGACGTGCTCAAGATGACCGCGCCGGGCCTCTAGCGTTCACCCGAGCGCGAGGCCGCCGTGCCACTGCGCCGATCGGGAACAGTGGCACAGCGGACCCCGCAGCATCCGTCAGCGAAAGTAGTGCGGCCGACTGACGTAGGTGTCAGAGACGAACATGACGCCCGCGGTGCCCTCGAGTAGCGCGCGCAAACCCTCGATGAGGTCATCAGCGCGATCATCGGGAACCACCGTGATCACGAGCGTGAGCGCGTCACGGTCATTGAACAACTGTCGACCCTCGTGGGCACCGTGGTGGCCGAGGCCGGTCACGGCGGGCAGGCTTGTGTAGCCCGTCGCTCCAGCGGCGACGATCTGGCGTCGCACGGCGTCGGCGTCGACCGTGCGGGCAACGACCTCAATCTTGGTCATGCGGGTCAGTGAATCGCGGCTCATGCGGCTTCCTCCTTGATGGCGGCGCTCAGGGCGCCCTCTGGTGTGTACGGCTGCCACCCGTCGCGCGTGCGCCGCTCCCACTCTCCTGGCGTGGCGCCCGGGCGAACCATGATGACCCACTCGCCGTGCACGAGATCGGAGACGACCTCGGCGCTCGCGATGATTCGGTCGATTCGCTCACGCGGAGCGTCGACGACCACGAGCAACCGCACCGGTTCGTGGTGCAAACCGGCACGCGTGCCGATTGACTGCCAGGGCAGCCCCAAGCGCAGGTCTCCCGTGGGGCCGCTCACAACCCCTGCACCGCCGACGAGGTTGTGCACGGTTTTCGAACCGGCACCGAACACCTCGGGGTCAACAGCCGAGAAGTAGTACTGCGCGTTGATCCAATGGGCCACCACGAGCGGGGCAGTAAGGATCGTCTCGAGAGCAATCCCTTCAGGATCGTGGCGCTGGTCATACGAGTGCAGAAATGCTCGGCGGCCGAGGTTGGCGTGCTGGCTGAGCGCGCGCGGACCAATGATGAGCGTCGCGTTGCGCGCGAGACCCCACTCGGGATACACCTGGGCCCAGTCGGCAGCTCGACGCGCAGCGGCCGCGCTTGCCCGCCGACCACCGGCGGCACCCGGAAGCTCGGCTGCACGCTCCGCGGCCAATCCCCGCCCCGCGGCGGCCGCGTCGCGGGCCAGTCGTTCAACAGCGTGGCGATGATCAACGCGCAAGTCTTCGGTGTCGAAGAACCGCAGGGTGTCTGTTGTCGTGTCGTGCTCCCCCGCGATCACAATCGTGCCCGGCGGGATGTGGATGCCTCGTTCCGCGAGTCCGGCGCGCACGAGCGGCGCTGACAACAGGGCCGCGGCGATGCGGGCATTCGGTGCGCCACGGTGTCCACCGCACGCGCCGCAGTCCAGTGCCGTGCGAAACGCGTTGTTCGACGTCGTCGTGCCGTGCCCGACGAGAACGATGAGGGGGGCGAAGGTGTCGACCAGGCCCATCGTGCGCAGAATCACCTCGGCCGTGTTGACTTGGTCGTCGGGCGACAGTGCCGAGTCGATGTCGAACAGGGTCGGAGCGAACTCTTCGTCGGGTCGCTCGGCCCGCGGTCCACGCCCGGCAAAGACACTGCGTGCGATCGCGCTCGGACCGAGCACCCAGCCGGTGACCTCAGCCCACCCGAGCGGTGCGCCCGCGAGGGCGTCGGGAGCCTTGATCGCCCCGCGCACCGCGCGACGAGTACTCAGCCGATCGACCAGCCGGGTCGCAGCACGCCACGAGCCCGGCTCGGGTCGCTCTGACACGCGATACTTCGGCGTCAAGAGCACGGGGCACGATGGCGAGACCTCACTCGCGGCAAGCGGCTCGATGGCGGCGGCGATGCCGAAGAATCCGGCGAACCCCGCGGTCGAGTAGAAGCCCTGGCTCTCCAGATGGCGCCGCAGACCCTCACTGCGCGGGTCAATACAGAACACCAGGTGCGCCTCGGGGGCAGCGATCATTGGCTCGTCGCCGGGCGTCAGTTGAGAGAGAACCGCGGCGTGCGGCCGAGCTTCAAAGGCCTCTTGCCACAGGAGAGAGCGAGTGAGCTCGGCTCCCTGCGGACCACGCGAACGCGGTTCGAGCACGGGGTCAGCGCCGAGTGCCCACACCAACGAGAGCCGCACGGCGAGCAGGTCAAGCACCTCAACGTCACCGTGCGCCATCGACCGCCAACGAATGAAGGCCGTCCACCCCGGCATTGCGGCGAGGTGGCTGCGCAGCACCGAAAGCTGTTCATCGTCGGCGACGCCCAGTTGGTCAAGAACGCGCTCGAGGGCACCATCGGCCGTGGTGGGCAGCTCAGCAATGCGCCGTCGAGCGACGCGCGGCAGCGCAGGGTCGCGCCGGGCCACAGCGCGCCACGCGCCGTAGAAGCCCAGGCGGTCAACCGGTACGGGCCAGGCAGCCGACTCGGGCGCGAGAGCCACGCGGCACCATTCGGCGACGAGGTCATCGATGGCGTTGGCCTGTGTTTGCGGGGGCGCGTCTGGCTGCGGGGTGCCCGCACCTGACTCAGCAAGAAACTGCTGAACGACGAGAGCGTCGCTACCCGCGACGTGTGGGCGATGGCGAAGGATGCTCGCCGCCAGTTCGGCCTCACTCACGCGCCCCGACGCTACGTGTGCGCGAAACTGCTGCTCGTCGAGCACACCGCGACCGCCGAGTGCGGGGGCCGCCGACGACACGGCGGCGGCGAAACCATCGCCCAAGGCCGGCAATACGGGGTTGACGGCGATGGCCGCGTCGAGGCCGTAGTACGGCGCCACCACGTGGGCGGCAATGTCGGCGCGGGCGCGCACGCGAAGGGTGCGGGCGGTGCCACTGGAGTGTGCCGAGGTGGTTGTCATGCCGTGGCTCCCATGGGGGTCGAAAACGATCGAGGTGACGCTGTTCGAACACCGTCGGAGCGAGCGGGTGCGCTAGCTCGTCGTACCTCGCGTGAGGTCTGCATTCGCACCGCTGGTGCCCCCAGGCGGTGGCCGAGCGCGATTAGCACGAGCGCGAGGTCGCTCGCGGGCGCCCAGCGGCGAATCGCCGCGAGACCCGCGAGGGCGAGAAGGGCCACCACGGCCCACCCCACGGCGATGGGCTGCGCGGCAAGCTCGGTGGGTCGATCGAGCGCGAGGGCTGCGGTGATCGCCGACGTGAGGAGGGCAAACGCGCCCGCGCCCACGGCGAGCAGCGCCACGAGGGCGCTCGCGCGCGTTCTGGAGGGTGCAAGCATCGCCGCACGCGCACCCGCGACGGCAAAGGCTGCCGCGATGACGATGAGAACCACAAGCTCTGCGAGACCACGGCCTCCCGGATACACAGCGAGCATCGCGACGACGAGCACGCCGAGTGGCACGAGCCCGCCCACCACAGCCCTCAGTCGACCCTCGAGTGTCGAGAGAATGAACGGCCGCGGTGCGCGGCGCTCGGCAGCACGACGATCAATTCCGTCGCTCGACGCCAAGAAGAGTGCGCTCTTGTAGAAGCCATGCGCGACCAGGTGCAGCGCCGCAGCAGCCAGCAGGCCGAGCGACGACACGAGAAGCATGAATCCCATTTGCGCGATCGTCGAGGCGACGAGACGGCCCTTGATGTCAGTGCGCACGAGAGCGGCGAGCACGCCGGCAACGATGGCCACGGCGCCGAACGCCGCGAGTAGCGAGATCGCGATCGGGCTCGCAGCAATCACGGCGAACTGCGAGATGACGAGAATGCCACCACCGTTGACAATGCCACCGTGAAGCGCTGCGCTCACGGGAGTGGGCGCATAGAGCGAGTCGAGAAGCCACGGGTGTGCAGGCGGCAGAGCGCAACGCAGCACCGCGGCGACGACGAGCAGTACGGCGGGTGCCTGGCCGGCAGTGCCCGTGGCGGCGAGCGCCACGGCGCTCCACAGGGCAACGTCGCCCGCGACGAGCCACGGGCCGGCGCGCCGCAGGGCGGGTCGGCCACCGCCGAGCCCCAGCGCGGTGAGCGTGGCGGCTGTGGCGAGGCTCCAGGCGAGCCCGAGCATCCACAGGTCTCCCGCGACGATGAGCAAGGCCGTGGCGGCGAGCATGCCCGCAATGGCCAGCGTGACTCCCCCACCGTGGCGGTCACCGCGCAACGATCGGTGCGCAAACGGCAGCACAGCAAGGGCGATGCCCACGACGAGCACGAGCAGCAGGATCGCCGTCGGGTCGAACCTGATGGCGAGGTCGAACGAGACCATGAATGAACCTCCTTACCCGCATCACAATACACGTCTTTCATGTCGCGTAAAGCGATTCGCGCGATTTGCATCGAGTCGTCGTGCCTCACCCCGCGTACAGTGGGCGCGTGGCTGAGTGGACCTTTCTGACCAATCACTCGCACGTGCTCGTGTGCCTTGCCGACGACCCCGCGTTGCGCATTCGCGATATCGCCGTGCGCGTGGGAATCACCGAGCGCGCCACGCAGCGCATTGTGGCCGAACTCGTCGCAAGCGGCTATCTCGAGAAAGAGCGCGACGGGCGCCGCAATCGCTATCGTGTCGCGACCGATCGTCCCTTGCGGCACCCGCTCGAGCGCTCACACACCATCGGCGATCTGCTCTCTGCTGTCGCCGAGCGCACCGACTAACGCAGCACGTCGCCGCGACGCCAGCCGCTCCGGACCAGCGTCGCGGCGACGGATGCTCTACGCCAGCTCGTTACCCTCGAGCAGCTCGGTCACGAGAGCGGCGATCGCGCTGCGCTCGGAGCGCGTGAGTGTCATGTGCCCGAACAGGGCGTGGCCCTTGAGCGTCTCGATGACGCTCGCAACGCCGTCGTGGCGACCCACGCGCAGGTTGTCGCGCTGAGCAACGTCGTGGGTGAGCACGACCTTGGAGTTCTGGCCGATGCGACTCAGCACGGTCAACAGCACGTTGCGCTCGAGCGACTGCGCTTCGTCGACGATCACGAAGGCGTCGTGCAGTGACCGACCACGAATGTGCGTGAGCGGCAAAACCTCGAGCAACCCGCGGTCGATGACCTCGTCGAGCACGTTCTGCGACACGACCGAGCCGAGGGTGTCGAACGTGGCTTGGGCCCACGGGTTCATCTTCTCGCTCGCATCACCCGGCAAGTAGCCGAGCTCTTGGCCGCCCACCGCGTACAGCGGGCGAAAGACCATGATCTTGCGCTGCTGCTGCCGTTCGAGCACAGCCTCGAGACCCGCGCACAGAGCAAGCGCCGACTTGCCCGTGCCCGCACGACCGCCGAGCGAGACGATGCCGACCTGGGGGTCCATGAGCAAGTCGATCGCGAGGCGCTGCTCGGCGGAGCGGCCGTGCAAGCCGAAGATGTCGCGATCCCCGCGCACGAGCGCGATCTCGTCGTCACCGACCACACGACCGAGGGCCGAGCCACGGTCACTGTGGATCACGAGCGACGTGTTGATCGGCAGGTCGCGCACCACGGGCGACCGCAACACCTCGCGGTCGTAAAGCGTGGCCATCTCGTCGCTCGAGAGGCGAACATCCGCCATACCCGTCCAGCCACTGTCGACCGCGAGCTCGGCGCGGTACTCCTCGGCGGCAAGGCCGAGCGAAGCGGCCTTGACCCGCAGCGGCAGGTCTTTCGACACCACCGTCACGTCGAGGCCCTCGGCGGCGAGATTCATCGCCACGGCAAGAATGCGCGAGTCGTTGTCGTTCAGCTGTAGACCGCTCGGCAACACCGCCTGGCTTGAGTGGTTGAGCTCGACGCGCAGCGAGCCACCGGCCTCGCCCACGGAGATCGGAAAATCGAGGCGCTCGTGTTGCACGCGCAAGTCATCGAGGTTGCGCAAGGCCTTGCGCGCGAAGTAGCCGATCTCAGGGTCGTTGCGTTTCGCCTCGAGCTCGGCAATCACGACAACCGGCAGCACAACCGCGTGCTCAGCGAAACGGAAGAGCGCCGTCGGATCACTCAGCAGAACCGAGGTATCGAGCACATACGTGCGCTGCGCGACCTCGCTCTCATCACTCGTGTTCGACGGGTTCTGACGGGAGGTCTTCGCAGCGGCCACCGGTGCTCCATCCCCGGGGACGCGGGCGGCCCCGGACCTGTTGAGTGCGGATTGGCCGGGAGTCTCAGGACGATCGTTCCGGCCGCCCCGATCAGGCGCGATGCCTGATGAGCGCCACGCTATGCCTCGCGCGGCGCCAGGCCGGGAGCGACACGCGCGCGTTCATCGAGCCGACACAAACCGCCCGGCGGCACGCTAGACGTGCGCGAGTCGCGTGAACTCGGCGAGCGCCGATCGCAGCATCGCGAACGTCTCATCGTCGGTTGAGACGTGCGCGCTCAAGCGCACCCGGCCCGAGCGTACGGTGGCCGAGACGCCATGATTGTGCAGCGCCGCGGCGAGCGCGCCCACAAACTCGGGGTGCGGTTCGAGCGTCACGATGCCCGCGCGCTCGGCGTCGTTGCGCGGCGAGACCACCTCGATGCCCGCTTCATCAGCGATCTCAATGAGGTGAGCGGTGTGGTCGAGAATGCGCGAACGGATGCTCGCCACCCCCGCGGCCATGACAGCGTCCACGGCTCCCGTCAGCCGCGCTTGCGCGAACGTGTCGGCGTAGCCCACCCGAAACGCCGAGGCGTCGGATGCGGGCTCGAGCACCTCGTGGTGCAGTTCGAGGGTGCCGTGCGCATTCCATCCCGACCACACGGGCGTGAGCTGCTCCCGAGCCCGATCACTCAGAGCGAGAAAGCCGGTGCCCTGGCCGGCGCGCAGCCACTTCTGGCCGCCCGAGGCGATGACGTCGACGAGCTCCCAGGGGGCATCCACAATGCCCGCTCCTTGAATGGCGTCAACAACAAGCAAGCGGTCTCCGATGACCTGCCGAATGCCATCGATGTCGACGAGGTGGCCCGTGGCATAGTCGACGAGGCTCACGACAACCGCAACCACCGACGAGCTCAGCTGGTCGCGGACGACGCCGGGAGTGACGCGCTCGTGCTCGGGCGTGATCGTGTGCGGCACGAGAACGCCGAGGGCCTGGGCGGCGCGCGTCATGGCATAGCCCACCGCCGGAAACTCGCCCGACGAGGCCGCGACGCCCCCGGTGAGGCCAAACATGACGTGCATGAGCGCTTGGCTCGTGCTCGGCTGAAACACCACTTGCTCGGGCGTGCGCCGCACGAGCGCGGCCACCGAGGTGCGCACGCGCACGTCGTGGTCGTCGAGCGTCGCAAACGATCCGTAGCGCGCGTGCGAGAGCACGTCGGCCATCGCCCGTTCTTCGAAGAGCGCGTGTTCGCCAATGGGCGAGAGCCGCGCGTAGTCGAGATACCCCGGTTCTTCACCGAAGCCCGCAACGAAGTCGTCGATGCCGGCCATGGCTACTGCCCGAATCGCCGTTGGCGGCGCGAGAAGTCGCGCAAGGCCCGCAAGAAGTCGACCTCGCGCAAGTCGGGGCCGAGAGCTTCAACGAAGTAGAACTCGCTGTGAGCGCTCTGCCACAGCATGAAATCGCTGAGCCGCTGTTCGCCCGAGGTGCGAATAACGAGGTCAGGGTCGGGCTGCCCGCCCGTGTAGAGGTGCTCGGCGATCTTTTCGGGCGTGACGAGTTCGGCCAACTCATCGAGCGTGCCGCCGCTCGACGCGTGGTGGTGCACGATCGCGCGCACGGCATCCGCGATCTCTCGTCGACCGCCGTAGCCCACCGCGAGGTTGATGTGAAGACCGGATGCCTCGGCACCCCGCGCCTCGGCCGCGTCGAGTTCGGCCAACAGCCCCTCGGGCAGCCCATCGCGGCTACCCACGTGCTGCACGCGCCAGTCTTTGATCGACGACAGGTCGGCGGCGAGGTCGCCAATGATCTGAATGAGCTCGCGCAGTTCGTCACTGTCGCGACCCGTGAGGTTGTCGGTCGAGAGCAAATACAGCGTCACGACGCCAATGTCGGCTTCATCACACCAGCGCAAGAACTCCACGATCTTCTCGGCACCCGCACGGTGCCCGTGGGCCGTTGTGCCGCCCACCCGCAATCGAGCCCATCGTCGGTTTCCATCGAGAATCATGGCAACGTGACGCGGGTGGGTCGCGTCGGCCAACTGCCGACGCAAGCGGCGCATGTAGAGCTGATACAGCAGGCCGCGACCCCGGGGAGTTCTCGACGATCGCACAGTTCAACGGTAGTCCACTGGGCCCAGGTTGTGGCGGGCATCCAACGAACACCCCAGGTTGTGTGTGCTCACGTATCATCGCGACATGACCTCTGCCACAGCACCGGAGCCCACCTCGGCCAACGTCGATCGCGAGCCGGCGGTCGACATTCCGAACATCCCGTTGCTCGATGAGGCGATCGAGTTTCGAGCCCTCGACGTCAAGCCCACGTGGCGCGGGTGGATCCACGCCGTTACGTTCCCGACCGCGATCATCTTGGGCCTCGTGCTCATCGCTCTAGGCGCGAACCCCGCGGCACGCTGGTCGAGCGCTGTCTTTGTGCTGTCGTCGCTGCTGCTGTTCGGCATCTCGGCGACCTACCACCGCTTCAACTGGAGCGAGCGGGCGCGCGTCATGCTCAAGCGCCTCGACCACGCCAACATCTTCTTGCTCATCGCGGGCACCTACACGCCGCTCGCGATCATGGCCTTGCCGCCCGAGAAGGGGTACCTCTTGCTCGTGCTGGTCTGGACGGGCGCGCTCATCGGCATCGGCTTCCGCGTGTTCTGGATCAACGCACCGCGCTGGGCCTACGTGCCCCTCTACGTCATGCTCGGCTGGGCTGCCGTTCTCTACATCGTCGACTTGTTCAACGCCAACGCGGCGATGATGGTGCTCGTCATCGTGGGCGGCCTGGCCTACACGGCCGGCGCGGTCGTCTACGGTCTCAAGAAGCCCAACCCCGTGCCGGGCGTGTTCGGCTTCCACGAGATCTTCCACACCCTGACCGTCGTGGCGTTCTTGTGCCACTGGACGGGCGTCTTGCTCGTCGCGCTCGACCCGCCCTTCGGCGGCTAGCGCTCGGTCGGCTGGCGGCTAACGCTCGGTCGGCTGTTCGGGCTCGGGCTCGGCGGGGCCGCCTTCGGCGATCATCGCTTGCTCGGCCTCGAGCCGCTCTCGCACTTCACCGCGGTACCGCACGCGGCGAATGCGGCGCGTCATGTCAACGAGCAAGAAGATCGTCGCGATCGCCACCAGAGCGATAGCCACGAAGCCCGCGACGCCAGGGGTCACCGTGTTGGGGTCGAACCCCGGGGGCGTCGTCGGTTCGACCGGGTTGGGGCCGATGCCCATCGAGTGCAGGCTTGCTGCGAGGGTGTAGACGATCACGGGATGCTCCAAGGCTGGTGAGAGAGAAACGACCGGCTGAGAAAACCCTCACCTCGGCGCTCTACGCTTGGGGCCAAGGGTAGCGATCACACCTGAGCGGCGCGCCCGCGCCGCGCTGAGAGAGGAAGCCTCGCACGATGTCGACCCCGCAGCAGCGTCTCGACGAGCGCTACGGACGCACGCCCGGCTCTGAGCGACGCACGCGCACGCTCATGATCGTCGCAGGGGTCATCTTCGCCGTCATCTTCACGGCCTGGGTGGTCTGGGGCGGGCTCTCGGGCACCAACGCTGAACTCGAAACGCGTGACTTGGGCTACTCGAACGTCACCGAAACCTCGATCGACGTGCGGTGGGAGGTCTCGGTGGCTCCCGGCACCGAGGTGTCATGCGCGATTCAAGCGCTCAACGAGAGTTTTGGCATCGTTGGCTGGAAAGTCGTCGAGTTACCCCCGGTGACCGAGCGCACGCGCGTGTTCGTTGAGACACTGCGCACCGCGGAACAAGCGGTCACCGGTTTGCCCTACCGGTGCTGGCTCCCGTAGCATCGCCGCAATCGAGAGACAGAACCGGCCCGCGGGCCGGTTCTGCTGTGTCAGGAGGCACTGTCATGAACGACACCACGGGCCCAGCCACGCAATGGCTCACGCAAGAGGCGCACGACCGCCTTTCTGCTGAGCTCGAAGCGCTCTCGACGACGGGCCGCACCGAGATCGCTAAGCGCATCGAAGCCGCGCGTGACGAGGGCGACCTCAAAGAAAACGGCGGGTACCACGCCGCGAAAGACGAGCAAGGCAAGATGGAGGCGCGCATCCGCACCCTCACTGAATTGCTGCGCACGGCGACCGTGGGTGTGGCGCCCGACGCGCACGGCGTCGTCGAGCCGGGCACCGTCGTCACCGCGACGATCATGGGCGACGACGAGCGATTCTTGCTCGGCAGCCGCGAGATCGTCGGCGACGACAGCGACATCGACGTCTACAGCGAAGCGAGCCCGCTCGGCCAGGCGATTCTCGGCGCGAAGATCGGTGACACCGTGAGTTACACCGCGCCCAATGGCCGCGAGATCTCGGTCACGATCGTCGACGTGAGTACCTACACCGGCTAGAGCTGCGTTCGGGGGTCGTAACCCGGAACGCGGCAGCGTTCCGCGCGAACGCTACAACTGCGTTCGGGGGTCGTAGCCCGCATCGCGCAACGCGGCCATCACTTGGTCGGCGTGCTCGGGCCCGCGCGTCTCAATGTGCAGCTCGAGTTCGACCTGGCTGATCGCCAGCCCCGAGCCGTGCCGCGTGTGCAGCACTTCGACGACGTTGGCGTTTTGGTCGGCGATGATCTCGCTCGTGCGGGCGAGCTGGCCGGGGCGGTCAGGCAACGGGATGCGCAGCTTGAGGTACCGCTCTGACGCGGCGAGCCCGTGCGCAATGACGCGCTCCATGATGAGCGGGTCGATGTTGCCGCCCGAGAGGATCACCACGGTGGGGCCGGAGGCCACGATCTTGCCGGTGAGGATGGCCGCGACGCCCACGGCTCCGGCGGGCTCGACCACCATCTTGGCCCGCTCGAGCAGCACGAGCATTGCGCGTGCGATGTCATCGTCGTCGACCGTGACAACCTCGTCGACAGCATCCCGAACAATCTCGAAGTTGAGCTTGCCGGGCTTGGCCACCGCGATGCCGTCGGCGATCGTGGGCGAGATGATGATCTCGGTGACCGCACCCGCCGCGAGCGAGACCGGGTAGGCGGCAGCGTTAGCGGCCTGGACTCCGATGACGCGGATGCTGCGCCCTTGCTCGGCCGCGCGCCGCTTGAGCACGCTCGCAACGCCCGAGATGAGCCCGCCCCCGCCGATCGGAACAATGACGGTTTCGAGCTCGGGCACCTGGTCGAGCAGCTCGAGCCCCAGGGTTCCTTGACCGGCCACGACGTCGACGTGGTCGAAGGGAGGGATGTAGACGGCGCCCGTGCGTTCGGCAAACTCTTGCGCGGCCTTGAGCGGCTCGCTCACGGTGTGGCCGCGCAGCACGACCTCGGCGCCGTAGTGGCGCGTGGCCTGCAGCTTGGGCAGGGCAACGCCGATGGGCATGAAGATCGTGGCAGCGATGCCGAGCTCGCGTGCCGCGAACGCCACCCCTTGAGCGTGGTTGCCGGCACTCGCGGCGACGACCCCGCGCGCCTTCTCCTCATCGCTCAAGTGCGAGATGCGGTTGTAGGCGCCGCGAATCTTGTACGAGCCCGTGCGCTGCAAGTTTTCGCACTTGAGGTGCACGGGCGCGCCGAGCACGTCGCTCAAGTAGCGCGAGGTCTCCATGGGCGTGATCTCGGCCACGCGGCTGACGACGAGGCGCGCGGCCTCGACATCGGCAAGGCTGGGGCCGGCGATCGTGAGGGGGGCGGTCATGAGCGCTCCTGTGAGGGTGATGCTGGTGGTGGCTGAATGTCGCTGAGAGTCATCGGGTGCGGAATCACGCGCCATCGCCCGCTCGCGATATAGCGAATAAAGACGTTCGAGAACGCAGCGATCGGCACAGCGAATAGCGTGCCCGGGATGCCCGCGAGCAAGCCGCCCGTCGTCACCGCGAGCACGACCGCGAGCGGGTGCACCCGCACGGCCGGGCCCATGACGAGGGGCTGCAACACGTTGCCTTCGATCTGCTGCACGAGCAGCACGCCCGCGAGCATGAGGAGGGCGATGAAAGGCCCGTTGTAGATGAGCGCAATGATCACGGCGAGCGCTCCCGTCACGAGCGCGCCGATGAAGGGCACGAAGCTCGCGAGAAAGACGGCTACGCCGATCGGCAGTGCGAGCGGCAAGCCAAGCGCCCACGCGATCAACCCGATGCCCAGGCCGTCGACGAAGGCGACGAAAATCTGCACCTTCGAGAAGTTCGTGAGCGTGAGCCACCCCGCACGTGCCGCACCGTCGACAGCGGTGCGCGCCGTGCGCGGAAAGAGTCGCACGACAAATCGCCAAATGTTGGGGCCATCGATCAAGAAGAACAGCAGCGAGAAGATGACGAGCACGGTGCCCGCGAGCAGCTCGATTGCCGTGGTACTCACCGAGAGAGCCCCGGTGACGAGCGGTCCCTGGGTCGAGAAATCGAGCTCGGCCACGATGCCGTCGACCCACGCGGTGATCTCTGCCGCGCTGAGGCCAAAGGTCGCGCTGAGCCACACGAGAAACTCGTCGAAAGCATCAACCGAGCGGTCTTGCAACGATGGCCAGCCCGCGCGCACTTGTGCGACCACCAGCCAAACAAGCGCCGTGACAACGGTCACGAGCGTGAGCATCGCCACGGCAACCGCGAGCCAGTGCGGAAACCGCAAACGGCTCTTGAGCCACGCCGCGTAGGGAACGAGCAGCGCCGCGAGCAGCACACCAATCAAGAGTGGAATGACGATGAGCCGCAATTGGATGATGAGAAAGATCAGCACCCCAATAGCGCCCGCCACCACGAGCAGTCGCCACGACCAGGCTGCGGCCGTGCGCATAGCGGGCGCAACGGCGTCATCACCCGCCGGAGCGGGCGCATCAGCCTTCGGTCGCCAGAACATTGCGCCAGTCTACGAGTCCGAAGCCTTGCGCCCGCTGTCGGTCGGCGCACCCGCCCCGTCGTCGCTCGGCGCTACGGTGAACGCGTGACGAGATTGACCGCCGCGCAGGCGCGCCGCCTCGCGCTCGCGGCCCAGGGCTTCGATCGCGCGCATCCGGCCGCCGTTGGCCCGCGTCACCTTTCGGCGGCGATCGACCGCCTGCAGGTGCTGCAGCTCGACTCGGTGAACGTGTTCGCGCGCTCGCACTACCTGCCACTCTTCGCGCGCCTGGGCGACTACGACCCGGCCGATCTCGACGCGCTCATCTTTGCCCGCCGTGGCCGGTACACCGAGTACTGGGCGCACGAAGCGGCGATCATCCGTCGCGACGATTGGCCGCTGTGGCACTGGAAGCGCGAGGCCCTGCGCGAACGCTTCACCCTGAAAAGTGCGTGGGTGCGCGAGAACACCGCGATGCTCGACTGGCTCCTGCGCGAGCTCGCCGAGAAAGGCCCCATGACGGTCAGCGACGTCGAGCATGATGCGACCGAACGGCGTGGCCCATGGTGGGGCTGGAGCGACGTGAAAGAGGGCCTCGAGTACCTCTTCGCCTTCGGCGACGTCGTGAGCGCGGGCCGGCGCGGATTCTCACGGGTGTACGCGCTCCCCCACCAGGTGGGCCTCGAGGCACTGCACGCGGTCGCGGTGCCGCGCGTCGAAGCCGAGCGCGAACTCGTGCTCCGCAGCGTTCGGGCGCTCGGCGTGGGCACCGTCGGCGACATCGCCGACTACCACCGCCTCAAGATCGCACCGACGACGGATGCGCTGCGCGCGCTGCTCGCCGCCGGCGAAGTCGAGCAGGTCGAGGTCGAGGGGTGGACGACCGCCGCAGGCCGCCCGCTGCCCGCGTTCATCGTGCCGGGCGCGCGCATCCCGCGCCGCATTGAGACGACCGCCCTCCTCACGCCCTTCGACCCCGTGGTGTGGAGCCGCGACCGCGCCCTGCGCCTGTTCGGCTTTCACTACCGCATCGAGATTTACACGCCCGCTCCGAAGCGACAGTTCGGCTACTACTCGCTGCCCGTGCTGGTCGACGACCGCGTTATCGGGCGCATCGACCTCAAGAGCGACCGTCAGGCGGGCGTGCTTCGTGTGCAGTCGGCGTGGGTTGAGCCGGGGGCGTCAGCCTCGGAACTCGCGGCGCGGGTGGCGCCCGTGTTGCGGCGAGCATCCGCGTGGCAAGGCCTCGACGAGGTCGTCGTGGCCGAGCCGCTCTGGGGTGATGCTGCGGCGGCGGTGCGCGCCGCCCTCGCGAGAACGAGTGACGCCTAGAAGCGCGTCGAGTTCTCGATAAGGCGCTTGACGCGCTCGGCGATGGGCGGGTGCGTTGCGAACATGCGGTCCATGACGCCCGGCTTCATCGGGTCGCTGATGTAGAGGTGCGCCATGGTCGAGTTTTGGCGGCGCATGGGCTGCGCATAGTCACCGAGCTTCTGCAGCGCGCTCGCGAGCGCCTCGGGGTCACGCGTGGTGAGGGCTCCCGTGGCGTCGGCGAGGTACTCGCGTTGCCGCGACACGGCGGCCTGCACGACGGCGGCAACGAGCGGCGCAATGACCATGGCCGCGAGACCGAGCACGAGCATGATGGGATTGCCGTTGTTGTTGCGGTTGCCGCCCCAAAACGCCATGCGAAACAGCATGTCGGCGATGAAGCCCACGGCCACGACGAGCCCGAACACGATCGTCGACACGCGAATGTCGTAGTTCTTGACGTGGCCAATCTCGTGCGCCATGACGCCCGCGAGCTCGCGGTCGGTCATGAGCTCGAGCAACCCCGTGGTCGCTGCGACGCTCGCGTGCTTCGGGTCGCGGCCCGTCGCGAACGCGTTCGGCGCCGGGTCGTCGATGACATAGACGCGCGGCATCGGCAGACCCTCGGTGATCGCGAGGTTCTCGACGATGCGATAGAGCCGCGGGTTGTCAGCCTTCGTGATCGGATGCGCGCCCGCGAGCCCGAGCGCCTGCGAACCCGCCGCGAAGTACTGCACGAGCGTGTAGATCGTGGCGCCGATGAGCGTGCCGATGAAGATCGTGTAGCCGCCGCCGAAATAGAAGTCGGCGAAGAGCCCCAGCAATCCGATGATGATGACGAACAACAGGATGATGAACACCGTGTTGCGCTTGTTCGCCGCTATGGCGCGATACACCTAGGCCTCCTGACGAAGGGTCGGGATGCGGTGGATCAGAACTGCACGCGCGGCGGCTCAGCGATCGCCGCGGCGTCGGCCACCTCGAAGAAGTCGCGCTCGGTGAAGCCCAGGCCGCGCACGAACAGCGTGTTCGGGAACTGCTTGATCTTCACGTTGAGCTCGCGAACCCCACCGTTGTAGAACCGGCGCGACGCCTGAATCTTGTCTTCCGTGTCGACGAGCTCGCCCTGAAGCTGCAAGAAGTTCTGGCTCGCCTGCAGCTGCGGGTAGGCCTCCGCGACGGCGAAGATGCTCTTGAGCGCTTGCTGCATGTGACCTTCAGCAGCCGCGGCGTCGGCGGGGCCCTGAGCGCTCAGCGTCTCGGCGCGCGCCTTGGTCACGGCTTCGAAGACCTGCTTCTCGTGCGCGGCGTAACCCTTGACGGCCTCGATGAGGTTCGGCAGCAGGTCGGCGCGGCGCTTGAGCTGCACCGTGATGTCGCTCCATGCCTCGTCAACGCGAACGTTGAGGGTGACGAGCGAGTTGTACGTGGACCACAGGTAGATACCCGCGACGACCACGAGCAGAACGAGAACGCCAATGATGACCAAGAATTCCATGACCGACAGCATAGAGCCGCCCCGCACCTCCCGACAGAGGGACTGCTGAGAGATTGGCCAGCGCGGCGCCCGTACGCGTGGTACCCCGGGTGGGGGTCGAACCCACACTGTGGCGAAATTGAGCCGTGCGTGTTCGGGGCGAGCAAGAGACACCTAGGGATATCCGCGTAACTCGTGGGCGCGGAATCTCGGGTGAAGCTCGGCGATCGAGGGGCACCGCCAGATAGCCGAGTCTCGGAGGGGTTATCCGGAGGGTTTGACTGCCACGGAAGTCGAGCACAAGACGATTAGGCCCGCTAGGAATGAAGCCCTCGGTGGTCGTCTTCGTTCGCGCGAAGACCTACCCGAGCTCCTTGAAGGCTTCGCGAAGCGCCCATTCTGACTCCGACCAAGGGTATGGTCCGGGAATCATCGTCACGGCAAGGTTTAGTTCCGCGATACCCCGAGCGCAGAAGTTCGTGATGGTTTGCTCGTCGTCCTTGAACCTGGTCTTGTATGCGACCGCGTAGTTGTAGAGCGAAGCGGCAGTGCCCACCATCGCGTATGTGTAGTCGTAGCCTGGCGGGTTGCCTTGCAACTTTGAGAGGGCTTCGTACTCCTTCAAGGCGATCTTCAAGAGCCTTGCGGCTGCATCGAGTGGGTCTTCCCTCACGACTATGTCCACGGCGTCCTTGGAATCGACAAGCAAGACTGCGCTCAGGCTGAAGGATAGGTCGGCCACGTGGGCTTTGCCCTCTAGTCCTCGTGACTGCTCGTGGAACATCGCCGCTGAGTTCAGCATCGCACGGAGGTATCCAGGTTCGGGTAGAACGACTTCATCGACGCGCCGAAAAGGGAGGCACCGCGCCGCTAGCTCTCCTTCGGCAACGTTTATGAACGGGCGGATGCCTTCAACCACGAGCTCCTCCGGAAAAGCTAAGTCCGCTCAGGGCGGCATGATGCCGCACCGTTGAACGAACGATCCCTTGCGGGATGATTTCGAGGAGCACCACGCTGTCTGTGGGCTTCACATTCGAGGGAATCTGATTCACACCTACATCTTGCATGGCGGAAGCAATATTCGACGCCTGCAGATCGGAGAGGCGCTGCCAACACTCGAGATTCCCTAATCTCCGCCCATGGCTGAGAACAAGCTCTGCTAACGCGACATCCGAGGCGCCATGCAGGGGAACGAGCAACTCGCCATCGGCCATATGTATGGCATTCACTTCCTACCGGCCCTGGAGCGCCTCGGCATTCAGCACATGCGCTGGCACGATCTGCGGCACTTCTGCGCGAGCTTGTGCGCCTCCAAAGGCATCAACATCTACGACGTGTGGGTGTGGCTCGGACACGCAAACGTGTCGATCACTCAGAGCACCCACGTGCACCTGTTCAAGCGCTCGAACTCCGACGCGATGAGCAAGCTGGATCAAGCCGCCTCGGTGCCCGCTGTCAACCCGCTCCGCAGGATCGGCTAGCGCCTACGGGCGTCGAGCTATCCCACCGCTGGAAAACAAGTTCACGAGAGTCACTGCGAGTGACACGGCTGCCTCAGCAGCTTCCGGCGTCGACTGCACGTAGTTGGGCGTGCCCGGGTGGCGGTCGCTGTGGCCTGACCAGATCGCCTGCAACATCCCCAAGACAACGTCCTGGCTCGGGTTCTGCTTATGCTCCTTGATGAAGGGCATCTTCCAGTCTTTGTCGGCTCGCATCTGCCCGATCGCCTTCCCGAGGTGAGCTGTTGCATCTTTACCTGTGACGAGTGGGAGAACGACGGCTTCCACCGCCTCAATCGACTTGCGATAGCCGAGGTCAGCTTGAGGGTTCACCCCGTA
Organism: Pseudomonas synxantha; assembly: GCA_943371805.1. Taxonomy (GTDB): domain Bacteria; phylum Actinomycetota; class Actinomycetes; order Actinomycetales; family Microbacteriaceae; genus Microcella. Next base: position 42,721 of record CALRWH020000007.1, read on the forward strand.
GGTTGCGTGCCACGCCTCAGAGAGCAATCGTCCAGCGTCCCCGGGCCGAGCCATCGCCTGATCCGCAGCATCTTGCACGCCTTGCGGCACTCGTTCTTCCAAGCCAGGCAACTCGTTCCGGGTCCCAACTTTCCACTTCGAGCCACCTTCTCGAAGAATGCGCTCGAGGTCGCTATTCCCGCCCTCGCGACCGCGCCCGTTGTCCTTAATGACCCAATCGAAGGCTTGCAGCCGCTGCTGCTCAGTCAGCATGTCGAACAGCGCAGCCAGACTTCGATTCTCGGCGATGTGAGAGACATTGCCGATCCTGGTTTCCAGCTCCATCCTCCTAAGCCGGTCGACTCGGGTGTCGTAATAGCCCCCGCCACCGTAGTTGGATGTCCTTACATACTTGGTGAACTCCGCCTTGAAACGATCGCGCAAGGAGTTGATCATCCAGTCTGGCGTGCCGTCAACTAGAGCTGGCGGCTGGTCAGCAGGCGCTCCAAACGGAATATAGGTCACATTGCAATAGTGCCTGATACCGCCGACATTTCGGGAATAACGACACCCGACGGTGAAGGATGCGATGGGTTCCCGAGGGGATCGCCGCGAAGCTCGGCCACGGAAAGGGCCCGGCGTCGCTGAACACCCCCGTGATTCCGGGCTTGTTCGTCGTACCCCGGGTGGGGGTCGAACCCACACTGTGGCGATTTTAAGTCGCCTGCCTCTGCCATTGGGCTACCGGGGCGTTGCGGCCAGCCTACGACGGCTGCGGGATGCTGTGCCGCGGTCACGGGGCGCGGCGAGCATCCCGAACCGAGCCTGCCGCCACACACGGCGACACCCCGGCCGCACGAGGCAACCGGGGTGTCGACGATGTTGGCTACGCCTTGGGGCGCGACGCGAACTCTTGGAAGTACGCCTGGGGCTTTTCGCGAGCCGAGAGGCTGACGTTGTCGCGGCCGAGGAAGAAGTGGCCGACCCAGCCGCCGACGACGCGCAGCTTGCGCTCCCACATGGGAATCGCGAGGCCGTGGTAGCCGCGGTGCATGAACCAGGCGATGAGGCCCTTGAACGCGATCTTGCCTGACTGGAAGACTCCGTAGCCCACGCCGAGACCCGCGACCGCGCCGAGGTTCTTGTGCACGTACTTCTGCGGCTCTTCGCCGCGAAGGGCTGCCGTGAGGTTCTTGGCGAGCACCTTGCCCTGACGCACAGCGTGCTGCGCGTTGGGCACGCAGAAGCCGCCCACTCCGCCACCCGTGAGGTCGGGCACGGCGGCAACGTCGCCGGCCGTCCAGGCACCCTCGACGACGGCGCCGTTTTCGTCGACGATGCGCAGCTCGGCTTGAGCGCGCAACCGGCCGCGCTCTTCAACGGGAAGGTCGGTGCCGCGCAC
>CALRWH020000008.1:0-41526 GCA_943371805.1 Pseudomonas synxantha
GCCCGCGCCGATTCCAGTGCCGGTGCCGACGGATGCTGAGCCCGAGCCTCTCGAGGTCGTTCCCGCTCGCATTCCCGCGCCGAACCGCACCACGGCTCCTCCCGCGCGCAGCGAATCAGCCACGTGGGCCTTCGTCGCGGGGCTCGCCCCCCTCGTGATCTCGATCGCCGGAAACCTCGTCGCCACTCAGCTGGGCGCCGCGGCACTGGAACGTGTGGCTGCCGGAGAACCGCAGGGCGCATGGGCGGGCGTGCTCGTCACTCTTGCGCTCGTCTTTGTGCTCAACGCCGGCCTGCTGACGGTGTGTGCCATTGCGGGCGTGCGTGGGGTTCGCGAGACCGCCAATGGCATCACGCGCGGTCGGGGCCTTGCGATCGCTGGCCTTGCGGTCGGCGCGGTCAACCTCGTCCTGTGGGTTGCGGGCCTGGTCGTGAGTGTGAACGGACTCGACGCCGCCCTGTCGTGAGGCCTCGCGCGACGCATGTGCGGTCGGCCGTTGTCAGCGTGCGCTGAGTCAGCTGCCAGGTGACTGCCAGCCCGGAGCGCATCCGTCGACGGCTGTGCGCCGGAAGTAGTGAGTGAAGGCACTTCCGCCTGACGCCCCGAGAGGGGATCGCCCCCTCGGGGGACCTACCAAGGAGGAATCATGCGCAACCGTATTCTCGCGGGGCTGGGCGTCGCCGCCCTCGCCACCGTTGGCGTCGCCGCTCCGGCGTCCGCCCTCAGCAGCACCACCGCCGACATTTGGGTCGTTCACGCGGTTCCGGGTGTCACCGTCGATGTCTACATCGAGGGCGCCCTCGCGATCGAAGACTTCGTGCCGGGTGATCGGCGAGCTCTGGCTAACCAGCCCGCACCGGCGTCGTACACCGTCGACATCGTCGCGGCGAACTCCCCGGCACCGGCTCAAGGTGCCGGACTCATCACCGCTGAGGCTGCTGTCGTTCCGAACACCTCGTACACGCTCGTGGCTCACCCGGAAGAGGGCGGTGCCCTGACGATCAGTCCGTTTGTTAACGACCTGACTCCGGTCGGCGCTGGCCAGGCGAGTGTGACGGTACGTCACACCGCCGACGCTCCCGCCGTTGATGTCGTCGCTCTTCCGAGCACGAACCTCTTCTCGGGCGTTACCAACGGTCAAGAAGGCGTCACGGCCGTTGCCGCGGGCACGTATGACCTGCAGGTTCAGGTCGACGGACCGGCGCCGCAGGCCGTCGCCATCGACCTGCCCGACACCGTGCTGGCCGCGGGAACGCACTACTTCATCCACGCCTTCGGCCCTGGCGGCGGCCCCTACTCGGCGATCATCTTCACGATCGGTGACACCCCCGCGGGCGTGCCCGCTGGTTCGGCGGGGCTCGTCGCTGAGAACGATGGTGCCGCGACGGGCCTGCTCGTCGGTGGTGCAGCGATTCTTGCCTTGCTCGCCGCAGCGGGAGTCGTCATCGCCCGTCGCCAGGCCGTCACGGCCGAGCGCTGATCGCGAAAGCACTGAGGTAACGCCATGAGCACCAGGCCGACGACGGCAGCAACTCTCGCCCTCGTCGGCCTGGTGCTGATTACGGGATGCGCGGCAGGCGCCCCCGTCGCGCGTGAGCGAGGCGAGGTCGCTTACGACCCGTTTCGCGCCGCGCGCACCGACGAGTTTGTCTCGAGCACTCAGCTCTTGACCGCCGTCAAGTCACCCCCGACCCAACTGGTCGTGAGCGATCTCGGCATCGACATGCCCGTTGACATTGAAGGGCTTGAACCGAACGGTGACATGAGTCTTCCGGTCAGTCCGTTTCGGGCGGGCTGGTATGAGTATGCGGCGGCGCCGAATAGCCCGGCCGGGGCCACAGTGCTCGCCGCGCACGTCGACTCGGTCGCCGAGGGCCGCGGGCCCTTTGCCGCGCTGCGAACCATTGCCGTCGGCACCGAAGCCGTCATCGTCGATGCCTCGGGAGTTAGCCACACCTACATCGTCACTGCGGTCGAGCGCATCGAGAAAGGTGCGGTGCCGTGGGGCAGCTACTTCTCGCTCAGCGGAGAGCCCCGACTCGTGCTCATCACGTGCGGTGGCGAGTACGACCCCGGCTTCGGCGGGGGAGTCGGCCGCTATGAAGACAACTACATTGTGACCGCCGAGAAGGTGTCATGACAGGTTCACGGGGTACCCTGACGCCGATGAGTGCCCGTGGCACTCGTCACACCACGGTCACGAGGGGAGAACGCGCCATGTCGACGGCACTCGATGACGCCGCAGCCGTCGCCCTCCGCTTTGTCGAGGGTGATGAACGCGCCCTTGCTGAGATCTATGGCCAGTGGTCGTCGCTCGTCTACTCGCTCGCCCTGCGATCGCTCGGTGATGCCACTGACGCCGAAGACGTCACGCAAAAGGTGTTCGTTTCGGCCTGGCAGAGCCGGTCGCGGTTCGACCCCGAGCGCGCATCGCTCTCGGCGTGGCTCGTCGGAATCACGCGCCACACCATCGCCGACGCACACGAAGCCCGCACACGGCAGCGCGTGCTCACCGAGCAGGTCGCCTCGGTCACGGGCGACGAGTCGGTTGCTGCCCCCGAAGTCGACCTCGCCGACCGGCTCGTGATCGCCGATGAGATGGCGCGGCTCGACCCTGTGCCCCGTGCCGTCGTACGCCTGGCATTCTTCGACGACCTGACCCACGTGCAAATCGCCGAACGACTCGGCATTCCGGTGGGTACCGTGAAGTCGCACATCAAGAGAAGCTTGAACAAACTGAGAGGCCGACTGGAGGTGAGTCATGGACCACGTTGACGACGAAGCCCTCGCGCTCGTCGCGATCGGCGAGCCCCTCACCGACCCGGAGGTCGTGCAGCATGTCAGCCGGTGCGAGTCGTGCCGTCACGAGATTGAGGCCTTGCGGTCAACCGTCATGGTCGCGCGATCCTCGATCGGCGAGACCGCCTTGACCCCGCCTCCCGCGCGAGTGTGGCAGTCGGTGCGCGCCGAGCTCGGCCTGGCGGCCGACCTCGAGCCCACGGTGACGGATGCGCCGCCGAGCGCTCCCGCGCGCGTCGTGCAGCTCGATGCCGAGCGCGAGCGTCGCTCGGGCATCCGTCGATTCGTCATTCCGTTGGGAGCCGCGGCCGCAGCGGTCGGGCTCGTCGCGGCAGGTGTGCTGTGGGGCATCGCTACTCCCCGTGATGCGGGGCAGTTCGTGGCGTCAGCCCAGCTCGAGGCCCTGCCCGACTGGGTGGGCGCGAGCGGCCAGGCAACCGTTACGGAGCGAGCCGACGGTGAACGCGTCGTCACGGTGTCGCTCGATGCGCGCGTCAGCGACGACGTGGTGCGTGAGGTCTGGTTGCTCACCGAGAGTGTCGACGGCCTCATCAGCCTCGGCTACCTGACGGGCAGCACGGGAGCATTCGTGGTTCCGGCCTCGGTCGATCTCGCCCGGTTCTCCGTGGTCGACGTGAGCGCGGAGCCGATAGACGGAGACCCCACGCACTCAGGAGATTCCATCGTGCGTGGGGCCCTCGACGTCTGATCGTCGACGTGGTCGTTCGGCGTTAGGCGGCAGCGCCCTCGGTCGCGACCTCGGCGCCCTTCTTCGGCGGCAGCGAGAACAGCGTTGCGACACCGATGGCGATGAGAATCCAGCCACCGAAGATCACGAACGTCACGATCGCGAGGCCCGGCAGCGTGAAGATCACGATGCCACCGATGATCGAGATGACACCCGACACGATCGACAGCCAGCGCGGCAGCGCCGTGCGGCCCGTGATGCCACCCGCAATCGCGGCAACACCGTCGAAGATCCAGCCGAAGCCGATGACGAACGCGAGCACGAGCAGCGACTGCGCCAGGTTGTTGAGCGCAATGATGCCCGCGATGATGATCAAGACGCCCATGATGCCCACGAACCAGCGAATGCCGGTGCTGAGGCTGTCGCTCGTGAACGCGATGACGAGGCGGAAGATGCCGCTGACGACGAGGTAGGCGCCGAACAGCAGGGCAACGGTGATGAGCGTGGCACCCGGCCACACGAGAGCAGCGACGCCCAGGGCGATCGCCGAGATCGCCGTGGCGATGACAAAGCCGCGCTCAAGCACGACGGGAGAAGGGGCGGCAGTCGTAACAGCCATGGTGCTCCTGCTTTCAGGGTGAACGGTTGCGGGGCGGTCGCACCCGCGTCGGTCACAGCCTAGACGCGCGCGGGCTCCGGACCGAGAGCGAATCGGCGACCGGCGATTTCGGTCGGGCGGATGCGCACCCACCGGTATTTGAGTGACGGAATCCACGGGCTGAGGCCGAGGCGTTCGGCGACATCCATTTCGCTCTGACGCTCGACGCGCTCGGCGCGGCCCTTGACGACGACGCTCCAGGCCTCGGCGCGGTCAACGCCGTCGATCTCAAAGGCCACGCGGTCGTTGATCGCCAGCTCGAGCAACTTGGTGCCCGGAGCGGTGCGAAAGTACACGGCCATACTGTCGTCGACGGCGTAGTTGATCGGAAAAATGTCGACGAGACCGGCAGCGCTTGCCGCAATGCGTCCGAGGTTGTGCGAGCGGAGCAAGTGCCAACACTCGTCAGCCGTCAGCTCGGTGATACCTCCGAACCCCATCACCATGACGGCCTCCTCTCGACGCTCTCATTCCAATACGAGTCGAGTGTGCGTAGTAGGGCCGAAGGTCCCTAACCGGAGGTTGTCACGGTGCCCGATACTTCGCACACGGCGGCGAGAGTGTTGTAGACCGTTCCGAACTTTTGCAGGTTGCGGTGCAGCAACTCGACACGGTGCGCGGGCTCGGGGGTCACGAGGTGCAGGGTGTACTCGACGGCGGTGAAGCGCGGGGGAGCATCCTGTCGATGCATCGTCACCGTGACGTCGGCGCTCTCGTACGTGAACGGCAGCATCGCGCTCGAGCGAGCAACGTTCTTGAGCAGGCACGCGGCGAAGGCGCCGGCGAGCAACTCGGCGGGGCCGGGGTGCGCCGAGGGGGCATCCGGCTGCCAACGGGTGTCGAGGGCGATGGCGTCGCCCGCGTGCAGAGTTGAGCTCGCCGCGTCCGCGCTCGCCGTGACGGTGAAGCTGAGCGGTGAGCTGGTCATGACGCTCACGGTACTCCGACCGTGGCGGGTAGGGTCGAGAGCGTCACCGATGACGCGGGCCCAGGAGGTCGCATGACTCTGCCGTTCAGTGCCGAACGCCCGCGCGAGTATGCGCCGATTCCACCGCCGGTTCGCCGCCGCCGTGACGTGACGGTCGAACTGCCGCCCGGGCCGCGCACTCTGCCCGGCGGGCTCACGGCTCGATTCTTGCGTGACACCCCGGCCTTCTTGCTCGACCTGCACCGCACCTATGGCGATGTCGCGAGCTTCTGGCTTAACGGGCAACTGTTCTACGCATTCTTCTCGCCCGAGGGTGTCGTCGACGTCACGGTCAAGAAGCAACACAGCTTCATCAAGGGTGTCGGCTTCGAGCGCATGGCGAAGGTGCTCGGCACGGGGCTCTTGACGAGCGAAGAGCCGATTCACTTGCGGCACCGGCGCATGATGCAGCCGCCGTTTCACCACCACCAGCTGGCCGAGTATGCCGCGACGATGCAGCGAATCACGCGCGACCACGTGGCGGGCTGGCGTGCCGGTGATGAGGTGCGGGCGAATGACGAACTCATGCGCCTCACTTTTCAGATCGTCGCCCAACTGCTGTTCGGCACCGAGATCGATCGCTACGCCGAGGGCGTGCAGCACCACATGGGCGTCGCCATCGATCGCATCGAACGCACGATGCTGCCCGGCCTCGACCGTTTCGACCGGTCACGTGTGCCGTACTTTGCGAAGTTCAAAGAGTCGTCGGACTACCTCGCGACGGTCGCCGATGACATCATCGTGCGCCGCGTAGCGGCCGCCGAGACGGGCGAACCGCTCGGCGACGACCTGCTGGGGCTGTTGCTCGCCGCGCGTGACGCGGACGACGGATCAGCGCTCAGCCACGACGAAGTGCGCGATGAGACCCTCACGCTCATCCTCAGCGGGCACGAGACGACGGCCAACGTGCTCACGTGGGCGATGTGCCACTTGCGCGACCGCGACGATGTGTGGGCAGCGCTCGCCGCTGAGGCCAACGAGTATCTGCCCGAAGGGGAATCCCCCGACCTGCGCCGCATCATCTCGGCGCCCACGGCGCACGCCGTCATGAACGAAGCCATGCGCCTGGCACCACCCGTGTGGGTTGCTCCCCGACGCGCGCTCGACGAGGTCGAGATTGCCGGTGTCACGGTGCCCCGCGGAGCCCACGTTCTCGTGTCGCAGTATGCGAGTCATCGCAGCGAGCGGTTCTTTGAGCATCCCGATGCCTTCATGCCCGAACGATGGGCTGATGACTTCGAGTCGACGCTGCCGCGCGGGGCGTACTTTCCGTTCGGGGCGGGCACGCGCAAGTGCCTGGGCGATCAGTTTGCGTTGCTCGAATCGCACATCATCCTCATGGAGTTTGCGCGCACGCTGCGGCCCCGACCGACCGCGAGCGGTCTGCCGAAAGCCGAACCCCGCGCGACCTACCGGCCTGCCGGGGGAGTGCCGGCGACGATCGTCGGTGCGAGCTAGCCGAGGCTCGAGCCGAGGGCGCCCGTGACGTAGGGCACGAGCCAGATCGCCCACACGACCACCGAGAAGCGGTGAAAGCGGTGCAGCTCGTTCTCGCGCTGGCGCACGAGCACGACCACGGCCCACGCGAAGTGCACGGCCATGAGAATGAGGGCCACGAGTCCGCTGATGGCCATGACCTGGTTCAGGATGCTCGGCTCAACCCCCGCCGCCCGATTCGCATCGGCGATGAGGCTCATGAGGTACGTGCCGCTCGCGTCGGCCGCGAGCCCCAGCCCGAAGAACACCGTGTGCCACGGCTTGAGCGTCTTTTGGGCGCGCTCTGACCACACGCCGATCGTGTAGAAGACGAGCGCGAGCGTGATGAGGATGATGGCGGGAAGCAGCATGGTGCCAGTCTGCGATGACTCGAGCGCGGGCGCGAGCCTCGCGCGCGAAGTCAGGACGAACGTCCTAGCCGCGCCGGGCGTAACCTGAGCACCGTGCGCCCCACCTTTCGCCCCCTGCCCGCGTTCACTCCCTACATCGTCGTGACCGCGGTGCACGTCATCGCGATCGCGTCGGGTGGTGACCAACTTGTCGCTGCGACGAAGCCGCTGCTCATGCCAGCGCTACTCGTCGGGCTCGTGTTGGGACTGCCGGTGCGGCGCTCGGTGCTCCTGCTCTGGAGCGCACTTGCCCTCGTGTTCTCGTGGCTCGGCGACGTGCTGCTGCAGAGCCCCGGCGACATCGGGTTTCTCATCGGCATGGGTGCGTTCGGCCTCGCGCACCTCGCGTACATCGCGCTCTACCGTGGGCCACTACGCACCCGCCGCGCACCGTGGTGGGGAATCGCGCTCGCCGTGGCCTGGTGGGTCGCTCTTGTCGCGCTCCTCGCGCCGAACCTCGGTGCCCTGCTGATTCCCGTGGCGATCTATGGCCTCGTACTCGGCACGGCCGCCGCGACCGCCCTCGGCACGACCAGGCTCATCGCTATCGGCGCGGGCGTGTTTCTCGTGAGCGACACCCTGTTGGGTCTCGACCGCTTTCTGCCGGGCTTCTCGTTCGGCGCCGTCGACCTGCTCATCATGGTGACCTACTGCCTCGGGCAGGGCTTGATCATCGCGGGCGTCGTGACCGTCGCACGGCGCCGTGCCGGATTCGCCAACGCGGGGCAGCTCGTGCCAGCGACACCCGCGCCCGAGCATCCTGGTAGTATCTGAAGGTTGCCGTCTAACGGCCGCGGAGAAAGAGAGCTCGAGCATCCTGCTGCGAGCGCCGCGCAACGAGCAGAGAAGGGGGTCCCTCTATGGCACTGGAATCAGACGTCAAGAAGGCGATCATCGACGAGTACGCAACCCACCCCGGTGACACCGGATCCCCTGAGGTTCAGGTGGCGATGCTCACGCGTCGCATCAAAGACCTCACGGAGCACCTGAAAGAGCACAAGCACGACCACCACTCGCGTCGTGGCCTGCTTCTGCTCGTCGGTCAGCGCCGTCGTCTGCTGGGCTACCTGGCCGACGTCGACATCGAGCGGTACCGCTCGCTGATCGAGCGCCTGGGTCTGCGTCGATAAAGACGCTGCGCCGCTAACTCTCCTGTGCGTTAGCGCGTCGTCGAACGACACCGCGAACTTCTTCTGCGAAGGCCGCCACCGAGCAATCGGCTGGCGGCCTTCGTGGTTCCATCGCGGTGACGGATGCTCGCACTACGGCTCGAGCGCTTCGAGCCGCTCGATCATCGGGAGCAGCAGTCGCGCGACCTCTTGCTCGGTCAGCTCAGCCCCACCGCTCGAGTCGATGACAACGCGCACCACGATGTTGCCGTGTTGGAACTCGTGGCCGCGGTCAGTGAGACCGCCTTGGTGTTGCCATCCGCTATGCCAGGTTGGCCGGTCATTGACGATGGGATCGTCGCTTGAGTCGTAGCCCGCGATGTGCGCGGGCAGCATGCGAACGGCGACATCGCCCTGCGCTGTCGCGATGGTCTCTCGCGAACACAGACTGTTGGCCGAGTCGATTGCGAAGGTGTAGGCCTCGGCGCGCGCGGCCGTTTCGAACACTCGCGCGACGATGCGAATCGTGGTGCCGTCACGCTCATAGCGCCCGAGGTCGATCAGTTCATCGTCTCGCGCTCCCGAGCCGACCGTTGGATGACCGCGCACAACGGGCTCGACGCCGTGAGCAAAACGGCATTGCGCGTTGGTTGTTTCCACGAGCTGGCGAGCGTCGAGCGCGGGGCCAGCTCGCATCGCGACCGGAGCCGCAGAGCCCGCCGGGGTGATCCCCAGAGCGGCAAGGTCGGCTGCCGACGGTGCGAGCGTGTTTACGTCGCTTGCCGTGTAGCACTCTCCGCTGCAGGGCTCGCGGTCGCCAAGGGGGCCGCTGGATTCGGGGAGGAAGCCAGCCTCAGGGTCGCCGGATGCGATGAAAGGATCCCCAGCGGCGAGTGCATCGACGTCGTAGGGCCATGAGGCCATGTCTTCCGCGGCGCTCTCGACGAGCGTGCGGAACTGCTCTTCACTGATGGAGTTGTCGGTCGAGAGACCGAACCGCATAACCGCGTTCGCTCGCACGAGGTCGAACGAGTAGTAGCGCCATCCGAACTCATCAACTTCGACCCAGCCGACACCCGCCACCGTCTCGGGCAGGTCGAGGGCCGGGGCAGGAGTCACGACGGCGTTCCATTGGTCTCCGAGACGGTAGGAAGTGCATCCGTCGACAAGCGAGACAAGCGAGTTCATGTGTGCGTGAGCTTCTTCGCTCGTCAAGAAGAGCCGCATCGTGTGCACGCTTGTGCTCATCTCATTGGCGCTTCCGCGCGAGGCGATGAAGTGCGCGGCATCAACCGGCGTGCTGTCGGCGGCGGGCGGTGGAGAATCAAGCGCATAAGCGAGGGGTACGTCTGGGTACGTGACGAAGCACGAATCCGGTGTGCCTTTGCTCACGGTCCATCCGCTCGCCGCTGCAGCGAACGCTTGCGACGGAGACGACTGGCGTTCAGCCCCCGATCCCGCATACATGACGGTCAAGCCGGCGGTGTCGTACGCGCTGGGATCGAGTCGAGCTTCGTTGATAGCGAGCGCGCCGAAACAGGGGTCGTCGCAGTCGTCGCGGCGAACGGGCTCGGGGTCGGCTCGGGGGCCATCGATGAGAGGTTGCGCCTCGGTTGGCGCGAACCCGAAGTCGTCAAGCGCGTCGACGAGAGCCGATGTGATCCCCATGACTCCACCGACCACGCCCGCAATGAGTCCGAGAGCCGCTGCGGTGATTCCCAGCCCGACGGTCCAGCGGCGCGCCGAAGACCACTCCTGCGCGGGCTCGTCTCGAATCACGTGGGCTTGGGGAGGTGCGGCAAACGCTCCGCTCGCTGCGCGCGGGGCATTCTCTGCACCTGGATACCCCGAGGGAGGTGCCCACGCCGCGCGCTCGGGCGGCACATCAGGGGGCTGTGGTGTCGACACGAGGGCTCCGGCATCTCAGGGGGTGCGGCGGCATTGGTTGCTTGACGCTACAACATGAGATGCCCTCGCGGCAGTCGGCGACGAATGCTCGAGCGAAACCTCAGCGGCCCGCGAGCTTCGGCAGCAGTGCCGTGAGCCGGGCGCGGGTTTGCGCAACGATGGCGGGCACCGAGGCGGAGTCGCCGCTCATGAGCGCGTCAGCGGAGTAGCGCAAGATGCCCGCGAGAAGGTGTGCCGTCAGTCGGGACTGCTCGCGAACCTCCGCGGCCGACTCGTCGGGCGTCGACAGTCGAGCGAGTCGGTACTCGATCACTTCGGCGAGTTCGGCTTCGATGCTCGCAAAGCGCTCGAGTTGCCGCTGCATGAGTTCGGCACTGGAGGTGATTGCCTTCATGCGCCGTCGCATGAGCTGGGGGTCCATGGTGCCGTCGAGGCCAGGCAGGGCGATGAGTTCGGCCGCGTCGGCCAGCAGGTGGGGCCCGGTCGCAGCGATGAACGCGCGCACGCGCGACTCGTCGAGCCGCGGAACGTCGGTGCCAATGACGGCCGCGTCTTTCGTGGCGAAGTGGTTGAAGAACGTGCGCTGCGAGATACCCGCATCGGCGCAGATCATGTCGACGGTCGTGGCGTCGTAGCCGTGCTGAAGCACAAGGGCCACGGCGCTCGCCTCGATACGTCGGGCCGTGGCCGTGCCGCGAGAGGTGGGCGCGCTCGACCGAGCGCGGGGCGCGTCGGTTCGGCTCATGATCCCATCCTCTCGCGGCACGTCACGGTTTACTCGTAGCGCAGTGACTCAATCGGGCGCTGGCGTGCCGCGCGACTGGCCGGCAGGGCACCCGATACGAAGGCGATCGCGCTAATCAACAGCACGACACCGATGAGGCTGGCCGGTTCGAACAAGAAGAGCGAGAGCCCTTCGAGGTCGGCGAGCGGGCCGGCCGCGAGCGCCGTGCTGAGGCCGGAGCCCACGAGAATGGCTGCTCCGACGCCGATGAGGCTGCCAATGACGCCGATCGTCACGGCTTCGAGACTGAACAGCGCGAAGATGCGCGAGCTGCCCATTCCCATGGCCTTCATGAGTCCAATCTCTCGCGTGCGTTCTTGAACGCTCATGAGCAGAGTGTTCACGATGCCGAACGCCGCAGCGATGAGAGCCACGATCGCGAAGGCGTTGAGTACACCCGTGATGCCCGCGATAACGGTCGTCACGATGCCGAGTTGGTCTTCGATCGTTTGGGCGCTGAATCCAGCGTCGTCAAGGTCGGCGGTGACCTGCTCGACCTGTGCGTCGCTGAGCCCGCTCTCGAGGTACGCGATGGCGATGACGGAGTTCTCGTCGGCGCCATCGATTCCTGCGGTGCGCAGGCTGGCCAGCTCGGTCACAAGAGCGTTGTTGGCTCCGGCGCCGCTCGCGAACAAACTCGAGCGGCTGACGCCCACGACCTCGGCCGTGACCTCGTGGCTTGCGCCCGTGATGTCGGTCATCCCGATCGTGACCACTGAGCCCACCGCATCGTCGGCGCTGTCGAATTCGAGCGCCTCGAGGTAGTCGTTGGGCAGTACGACTTCAAAGTCGCTCGCCGAGTGGTCGAGCTGCGCCCCGGCGTCGAGGTCAGCAACCGTCACGGCCGACTGTGGGTTGACGCTGAACTCGAACTTCGCGCTCGAGTCGGTGCTCACCCAGTCGGTGGAGACCGAGCGCACCGGGTCGATGCCGCTGATTCCGTCAATCCCCGCGATCGTGTCGAGATCGTCGTCGGTGAGCGGTTCGGCCTGCGCGCCGGCAAGAGGCGCACCACCCGCTTGCGAGCTCGACGATGTTGAGGTCTCTGCGTCCCACTCCGCGGGCCCGTCGTTCTCGGCAGCCGCCGTGAGGTCGGTTGTGGCTTGAACGAGCAAGACATCTTCTGCCGCGAACGAGTTGACTTGCGTGGTGATGTAGCTCGAGACGCCGGCGCCGAGGGCCGTCGTGATCGTGAGGGTGAAGGCACCCACGAAGAGCGCGAGCACCGTGAGGGTCGTGCGCAACTTCGAGCGAAAGGTGTTGGCGACCGCGGTGCGGGCCAGGTCGACGGCCTTCATCGGGCCACCCCCTCGAGAACGGGAGCGGCACTGTCGCTCACGATGCGTCCGTCGCGCAAGACCACCTGGCGGTCGCAGCGCGCGGCGAGGTCGTCGTCGTGGGTCACGATCACGAGAGTGATGCCCTTCTCGCGGTTGAGGGTGAACAAGAGGTCTTCAACGATCGCGCCGGTCGCCGAGTCGAGGTTGCCCGTCGGCTCGTCGGCAAAGATCACCGAAGGGTTGCCCGCGAGTGCGCGGGCGATGACCGTGCGCTGCTTCTGGCCGCCCGAGAGCGTCACGGCTTTTGCCGACGCTTTCTTTGCCAAGTCGAGGGTGCCGAGCACCTCGAGCGCGCGGGCCCGACGGGCTCCGCGGCGCACGCCGCCGATCGTCAGCGGCAAGGTCACGTTCTCGAGCACGCTCTGCTGCGCGTTGAGAAAGAACTGCTGAAAGACGAACCCGAACTCGCGGTTGCGCAGACGGTTGAGTGCGCGGGCTGACAGTGAGCGGGCATCCGTGCCATGAATGCGCACTTCGCCCGTCGAGGGCTCGTCGAGCACGGCGAGCAAGTGCATGAGCGTGCTTTTGCCCGAACCGCTCTTGCCGACGATCGCAACGCATTCGCCGGCGCGGATGCTGAGGCTCACGTCGCTCAGCGCGTCGAAGCGACTCGCGCCGCTGCCGTAGTGCTTCGAGAGGCCGACGGCCTCGAGCGCCGGGGGTGGCGCACTCGGGTGGGGGTCATCGATTGCCATGGTTCTCCTTTGGTGGTCGGGGCTTTCGTAAATGTACAGTAACTGCAATCCAATATGCAGTGACTGCAGTTTGGCTATGAGGTGGCTGTCAGCCCCCACGCCCGGTTTCGTGGCACCCTTTCTGCATGCGAGAACGCGTTGGTGCGTGTCGACGACGCAGTGGTGCGTTCGCGACTCTCACGGTCGCGCTTATCGCCCTCACGGCATGCTCGCCGTCGGGTGCATCGTCGTTCGGACTCGATGCTGTGGCGGCCGAGCGTGAAGCTCTCGCGCAGGCGCGCGTCGACACCCTGCTCGCGTCGTACGGTTCGTATCTTGAGTCGCGGTGGCCGGGCATTCTGTTGCCCGAGACGCAGGTTGACGCGTGGCTCGGCCCCAGCGTATGGACAGCGGCTTTCGAGCGCTGCGCCACTGAAGCATCGGGGCTCACCGTGCGTATCGACCCGACGGCGGGAGTCTTCGCCACGCCGTCACCACAGACGGCCGGCGAACTGCGCGACTTCGAGACCTCGATCTATCTCTGCCAAGGCCAGTTGCCGCCCCCCACCCTCGCGGTGAACGAGCCCGGACCCATCGAGCTGGCGTGGCTCACCGACTATGTGCGGGATGCCCTCCCCACGTGCCTGCGCCGTGAAGGCATCACCGCCGAACCCGTGCCCGACGATGCCTCGCCGATTCTGCTCACCGGCGAAACCCCCGAGTGGGATCCCTACGCGGCTGTTCGCGGCAATGCTCCCGAGTTGCGCCGCGTACAGGCCCTCTGCCCGTCTGCCGCGGTCTTGCTCGATTCGATTCCGCCCCTCGGGGCTTCCTCGTGAGGTGCGTAGCGGCGGTGGCCGGCGCTCTCGGGCTCGTCGTGCTCACCGGCTGTGCATCGCCCAGCTCAATGCCCGAGCTCGACGACGTACGCGATGAACGATCAGCGGCGATCACTGCGGCATGGCAACGAGCGGCAACCGCCACCGAAGAACTCATCGAACGCGATTGGCCCGAGGCGGTGTATCCACCGCTCGCGTTCGACCGCTGGGTAGAGAGTGACCGAGCGCTGTCAGAAAACGCCCAGTGCATCGATCGCATTCTCGAGCGAACGGCGGGGTCGATCTCACCGACGGGCATCTACATTCTGGCTCCGAGGCCGACGACAGAACCCGAGTGGGAGCTCCCCGTTGCGCAATTGCGGTGCGCGGTGCAGGTGATTCCGTGGTCGGGCACCTACCCCTTCGGCGGGCCCGTCGAGCTCGAGTGGGTGCGTCACCAGCTCTCGGTGGCGCTGCCAAACTGTGTGCGTCGGTGGGGAGCCGAGCTCGAGATTTCCGACTTCAATGCCGCGATGAACGCGTCGATCTATGCGACTCCGACGGGCAACTCGCTCGTTCCGGTTCAGAGTGTGTGGCTGGCAGCGACCCTCCGCAACGCCGACGTGGCGACGGCCCGGCAGATACGGGCGACGTGCCCTGATCCGGGTCGCACGCTTTCCCAACTCGGTCCGCCAGAGATTCGCCCATGACGCGCCCGGTTGATCGTGCGGGCGTGCTTGCCCTCGTCGTTCTTGCGATGGCGGGATGCGCGGCGCAGCCCGCGTCGATCGTCACGCTCGACGACGTGACGCGCGAGCGCCTTGCGACGATCGAGGCCGCGGAGCAGCAACGCTTCGCCGACTTCATGGAGCAATCGGGCAAGCGGCTCGTCGAGTTCGACATTCCGGAGCCCGAGTTTGAAGGGCTCGTGGCCGTCGACAAGGTCGACGAGGTCGTCTCGGAGTGCATCGTTACGCTCAACCCGCGACTGCAAGTGGGCCCGAGCGGAGGCCAGTTCACGGTGACGTACTTCGGCACGGTCGGCGACACGTACGACCGCATTCGGTGGACGATCGACAGTTGCATCGCTCAATATGGCGTCGCCGATCTGGGCGCCGTGACGACGGCCGGGCCTGTTGAAGAGGCGTGGCGATTTGCTGACACCACGCACCGCGTGATGCCGTGCCTGCGAAACGTTGGGGTGACGGTGCCCTCTCCGCCATCGGCTGAGCAGTTTGCCACCGCGCTCGGCACTCCTCGCGAGTTCAGCCCGTTCTCGCTCGTCGCCGAGGATCCGGCCACGCTCGTTCGTGCTCTCGCCCTGTGTCCGCCCAGTGCGACGGTGCTGCAGGCTCATCTCGATGGTGTCGTCCTCGATGCGCCGATGACGGGAGAGCAGCGATGACGGAGCCCGAACCACCCACCACCACCGTCGTCGTGCGGGGTCGCGCGGGTCGGTGGGTGCGGGGGCTCATCGTCGCCGGCGCTGTCGTCGTGGCGGGGTCGTGGGTGTTGCTCGCCGACATCGTTGCGGCGGGCATCCCGTCGATCGTCGTCAGCCTGCTCGTGTTCGCCGCGTTTGGGGTTGTCGCTCTGTGTGTCGCGACGATCACGGTGCGGTGGCGAACGTCTCTGCGGCTCAACGGCGACTCTCTTGTCGTGCGTGATCCCCTCGGGGCCCGGGTTGTGCCACTGCATGAACGCATCGCGCTCGGTCGTTGGCTCAACGCGCGCAATCGACCCGTCCACTGGCTACTCGATGACGGCAGGCCGCTCGCACCCCTGAGTCCTGACCTCGACCCGGTGCGGCTCGAAGCCTTTGCGCACCTCGTCGGCCTTGCCGTGGTCGATCTCGACGGCGCGCCCAGATCTCCGGGCTCGCTAGGTCGCGACACGCCGGGCTGATACCCTGAGACCGGCGCGTTTCCTCGCGCCATTCAAGTGAATACCGCACGGAGCAGGCCGGCTCGAAGCTGGTCACCGGTGGTGATCTCCCGAATCGATTCTGATGACAGATCGATGCGGTGGATGTCTACTGTTGGCCAGAGCAGACCCGGCGGCATATCGCCGACGTCCCTTCCTGCCCGCTCCTGCTCCGCGCTGCGTGGCGCATCCATTCGGGATGCCCCGCGCACCGACGTGTAAGCACAGACGTGTTAGGAGACAGACCTCGTGGAAGGTCCTGAAATCAAGTTTGCCGAGACGGTTCTCGACAACGGTAAGTACGGCAAGCGCACCATCCGATTCGAGACCGGTCGTCTCGCCCAGCAGGCGCAGGGCGCCGTTGCTGCCTACCTCGACGAAGAGACGATGCTGCTGAGCGCAACGAGCGCCGGCAAGCACCCCCGTGAGGGCTTCGACTTCTTCCCGCTGACGGTCGACGTTGAAGAGCGTTCGTACGCTGCCGGCAAGATCCCCGGCTCGTTCTTCCGTCGCGAGGGTCGCCCCTCGACGGAGGCCATTTTGGTCTGCCGTCTGATCGACCGCCCGCTGCGCCCGACCTTCATTGAGGGTCTGCGCAACGAGGTTCAGATCGTCATTACCGTGCTCAGCATCGCGCCCGACGAGTTCTACGACGCTCTCGCCATCAACGCGGCGAGTGCCTCGACGCAGATCTCGGGTCTGCCGTTCAGCGGCCCGATCGCCTCGGTGCGTCTCGCCCTCATGCCTGACAACAACGGCGGTGGCCAGTGGGTCGCCTTCCCGAAGCACAGCCAGCTCGCTGAAGCGGTCTTCGACATCATCGTTGCCGGTCGCGTTGTCACCAATGCCGACGGTAAAGAAGACGTGGCCATCACCATGGTCGAGGCCGAGGCCACCGAGGGTAGCTGGAACCTCATTCAGGGCGGCGCCGTCAAGCCGAGCGAAGAGATCGTGGCCCAGGGTCTCGAGGCCTCGAAGCCGTTCATCATGCAGCTCGCCAAGGCTCAGCTCGAGCTCGCCGCGCAGTCGGCGAAAGAGATCCAGGACTACCCGGTCTTCGTCAACTACAGCAGCGAGCTCTACGCTGCGGTCGACGCGATCGCGCACGACGAGCTCGCTCGCGTGTACCAGATCGCCGACAAGGTCGAACGCCAGACGGCCGACGACGCGGTCAAGGCAACGACGAAAGACGCCATCTCGGCCAAGGTCGCCGCAGGCGAACTGACCGAGGAGGCACTCGCTCAGTTCGGTGCCGCGTACAAGTCGGTGTCGAAGACGATCATGCGCCAGCGCGTGTTGACAGAGGGCATCCGCATCGACGGCCGTGGCCTCGCCGACATTCGTGCGCTCGACGCCGAGGTGCAGGTCATCCCGCGCGTTCACGGTTCGGCGATCTTCCAGCGCGGTGAGACGCAGATTCTCGGCGTCACGACCCTCAACATGCTCAAGATGGAGCAGCAGATCGACTCGCTCAACCCCGTCACGAGCAAGCGCTACCTGCACCACTACAACTTCCCGCCGTACTCGACCGGTGAGACCGGCCGCGTGGGCAGCCCCAAGCGTCGCGAGATCGGGCACGGCTTCTTGGCCGAGCGCGCCCTCGTGCCGGTGCTGCCGAGCCGTGAAGAGTTCCCGTATGCCATCCGTCAGGTCAGCGAGGCCATGAGCTCGAACGGCTCGACCTCGATGGGCTCGGTCTGCGCCTCGACCCTCTCGCTGCTTAACGCCGGTGTGCCGCTGCGCGCTCCCGTTGCGGGCATCGCGATGGGCCTCATCAGTGACGTCGTGGATGGTGAGACCCGCTACGCGGCTCTCACGGACATCCTCGGCGCCGAAGATGCTCTGGGCGACATGGACTTCAAGGTCGCCGGTACGAGCGAGTTCGTCACGGCCATCCAGCTCGACACCAAGCTCGACGGCATTCCCTCGTCGGTGTTGCAGCAGGCGTTGGGCCAGGCGAAAGACGCGCGTATGGCGATCCTGGCGGTCATGAACCAGGCGATCGACGCGCCCGACGAGATGGCGCCGACCGCACCGCGCGTCATCAGCGTGCAGATTCCGGTCGACAAGATTGGTGAGCTGATCGGCCCCAAGGGCAAGACGATCAACGCCATTCAAGACGAGACCGGCGCACAGATCTCGATCGAAGAAGATGGCACGGTCTACATCGGTGCCGTCGATGGTGCCTCGGCCGAGGCGGCTCGCCTGCAGGTCAACGCCATCGCCAACCCGATCAACCCCGAGGTGGGCGAGCAATACCTGGGCACGGTCGTGAAGCTCGCGGCTTTCGGCGCGTTTGTGTCGCTCATGCCGGGCAAAGACGGTCTGCTGCACATCAGTGAGGTTCGCAAGCTCGCCGGTGGCAAGCGTGTCGACAACGTCGAAGACGTGCTCTCGGTGGGTCAGAAGATCCTCGTTGAGATCACGAAGACCGATGACCGCGGCAAGCTGTCGCTGTCGCCCGTGCTCGCCGAGGGTGAGGGCGGCGACGCCCCGGCCGAGGGTGAAGACGCCTAACGATCGGTCAGTGACGCATCACGAACGGATGCCCGCCCTCCTCTCGGAGGGCGGGCATCCGTCGATTTCGCGTCGATTTCACGGATTTTCTGAGCATCGACGGTTGAGAGAACGTCGCGACATCAGCAAATCTCCAGGCGACACCCAGCTAACTTTTGCGCTCTATGCGGCGTACACCGGGAGAGCGGCGTACAGTCAGCATTAATTCGAGTGAGCCGGGTCCCGATCCCCTCCGCGCAAGAAGAGCTCAAAGCACTTCACCCCCTCTATGTCGACAGCGCTCTGTGTGCTGACCTGACACGATTCGAAGGAGAATTGTGGACTTCCAAATCGTCCAAGCGTTTTTCATGCTCGGCTTCGTCGCGATGGCGGCGGGCACCTTGTGGTTCTACCTCGAGCGCAATGACCTGAAGCCTGAGTTGCGTTCGATCGCAACCTACGCGGCCGTCATCACGTTCATCGCGGCGATCATGTACTACGTCATGAAAGACGTCGTCAAGTTCCCCGGTGGCGAGATCACCGCGGCTGACATCGACGCCACCTTGCCGTTGCGCTACATCGACTGGTTGATCACCACGCCTCTGCTGCTCGTCTCGTTCACGCTCGTCGTGGCGATGGCCGGTCCGCTCAAGAAGGGCATGGTCACCAAGCTCATCATCGCCGACATCATCATGATTGTCACCGGCTACCTGGGTGAGATCGGCGAGCCCGGCTCGGCCCAGAACTACATCTTCTTCATCGTGTCGACCGTTGCCTGGCTCTACATCGCGTGGGTTGTCTTCGGCGTGAAGCTCCCGGGCGCCGACGCACACGTTCAGCGTGCCGTGACGGCCATGAAGTGGTTCGTCATCGCCGGCTGGGCGATCTACCCCATCGGTACGGCCACGCAGGAGTTCATCGAGCTCGGCGGCGGAGACGCGGCCACGGCAATCAGCATCGCCGCGGTCATCTACGTGATCGCCGACGTGCTGAACAAGGTGGGCTTCGGCCTCATCGCAGTTCGCGCTGCCAAGCAGGGCTAACTACCGCTTCTCGCGCACCGGCGCGGTCGTGCCCTCAGGGGTGCGGCCGCGCCGTTGCCGTTGCGTGCCCGTAGCTCAAGAAACGACCCCATAACAGTGGCGCGCCGTAGCGCGCTCCCCGTGACAAGCAGCAGTACTCTCGCCCCATCTACTCGACCGCACGTCGGTCGACCTCGAGAGAGACCCTGGCCCGTGAACGACGACGCGCACCGGAGCGATACCGCGACCATCACGGCGCCCGTCGCACTTCCCCGCCGCATCGGTCCTAGTGACCTTCGAGTCTTTCCGATTGCCTTGAGCGGAACCGTTTTCGGGTGGACGGCCGACGGGCCCACGACCACGGGCATCCTCGACCGGTTCAGCGAGTTGGGCGGCACTTTCATCGACACGGCCGATTCGTACGCTGGCGGGCGCAGCGAAATCATGATCGGCAACTGGATGCACGAGCGACGCAATCGCGACGCCCTCACGATTGCCACCAAGGTCGGCAAGGGCGCCGATCATCCCGGGCTCTCCGCACCCGCGATTCGGGCGGCGGTTGAGGCGTCGCTGCGGCGCTTGCGAGTCGAGCACATCGACCTGCTCTTCTTGCACATCGATGACCCGAGCGTCGCCTTCGATGAGACACTGCTAGCCGTCGACGAGCTCATCAGGGCTGGGCACGTGCGATATTTCGGCGGCAGCGACCACACGGGGGAGCGACTGCTCGAGGCTCGCATTGCATCGGGGCAATTGGGGGTGGCGCACATGGTGGCGCTGCAAAAGCACTACAACCTCGTGCACCGTGACGAATACGAAGGCGACCTTGCTCGCGTGTCGGGCCAACTCGATCTCGCCGTGCTCCCGCGATTCGCGCTTGCCGCGGGCTTTCTGACCGGGAAGTACCGCTCGCGAGCTGACCTCGAACGAGAGCGGCGCGGGGCTGAGGCCTCGCGGTATCTCAATCGGCGCGGCCTGCGCATTCTCGGTGCGCTCGACAGGGTGGCTCTCGAGACCCACTCGAGTGTGGCGACCGTCGCCCTCTCATGGCTGTTGAGCCGCCCACGAGTGGTTGCTCCTGTGGTCTCGGTGAGCTCACCCACCCAGCTCGATGTCGTCATGGCGGCGCCCCTGACGCCGCTCAGCCGCCATCACCTCACCGAGCTCGATCGCGTCAGCGACTATTGAGCCAGCACGTGCTCGCGAGGGGGCTCTACGCCGCCATGAGTTGGTCGTCGAGCACGCGCTCGACGCTGCGGCGAAACGCCACCGAGGCGCCCACCGGGTCGCCCACGTAGCCCCACGACAGAGCGCCGACGTAGGCGACCATGATTTGGTCTGCGGCTTCACCGGGCATCGCGTGCCCGATTTCCGTGAGCAAGTCGGTCACCCGCGTGGCGATGGCTTCGTGGTGCGACGCGATGATGACGCGCACGGGATCACGGGGGTCAGGAAACTCGGCCGCCGCGTTGACGAAGAGCGAACCGCGAAAGCTGTCGTGACGCAGGTCGGCGTGCACGGCGTCAACGAGTGACATCAATCGCGCATGGGGCGACTCGTGAGCAGCCATGTGCTCATCGAGTGATGCGAGCGTTGCTGCGGATGCCGCGGCGACATAGTGCTGAATGAGTCGATCTTTCGACCCGAAGTGCTTGTAGAACGTGGCTTTCGTTACCGACGACTGCTGGATCAATCGATCGACGCCGACTGCTCGAATGCCTTCTTGCGAAAACAATGCGGTGGCGGCTTCGAGGATACGCAGCTTCGCGGGCGCGAGCGGGCGGCCATTGTCGACCGGGGTTGCAACCAACACGTTCTGCTCCAGCTCGCTGCGGCGCTGTGTGCCACTCGGGTGAGGCGGCGCTGCCGTTGCCGTTAGATTAGCAGGGGACAGACAGTCTTGTCTGTCCGTACTCAGGTACCCCATAGGAGTCGTGTCGCTCGCATGGCCTAGGCTCGACGGCGTCAGACCCAGGGGGAATGTGTGTCACGGTACGTCTATCTCGTTCGCCACGGCGAACAGCAAGATGCAGAGCATGGTCTTCCCGACGGCCCCTTGAGCGGTCGAGGTCAGCGCCAAGCGCAAGCCATCGCTGAGCGCCTGAGCGGTGTGCCGTTCGCGAGTGTGCACACCTCGCCGCTGCAGCGCGCGGTTGAGACCGCCACGCTCATGACAGAACGCATGCCGTCGATCGAGCCGCAACTATCGGCCCTGCTCATGGATTGCATTCCCGCGGGGCCCTCGCCCGACATGCCCCACGCTTTTGAGTCGTTCTTTGGCGGCATCACCCCCGAAGAGATCGCGGCCGGTGAGGCGCAGATGGCCGACGCAACGGCCGAATGGCTCTCGCCCTCGCGCGACGATCGGCACGATCTGCTCATCACTCACAACTTCGTCATCGCATGGTTCGTTCGCGAGGTCTTTGGGGCTCCCGCGTGGCGGTGGATGGGAGTCAACCAGGCCAACTGCGGCCTCACGATTATTCGTGTGCGCACCGCCAAGCCACCCGTGCTCGTGACGCACAACGACTTGGGGCACTTGCCCGCAGAACTGCGCACGGGGCTCCCCGTCGATCAACCGTTCTAGGCGTGACCTTCGCGGGCGAGCCGCTCGAGCCGCCGGCGGGTGAACGCGAGGCTTGAGGATTCGGCGCCGAGCAGGAGGCGCATCCACGTCAATGCC
Source organism: Pseudomonas synxantha (assembly GCA_943371805.1). Taxonomy (GTDB): domain Bacteria; phylum Actinomycetota; class Actinomycetes; order Actinomycetales; family Microbacteriaceae; genus Microcella. Next base: position 21,756 of record CALRWH020000008.1, read on the forward strand.
AGCCCGGTGAGGGCGATCGCCGGCCACCACGGCCGACGCACGCCGAGCAGCTCGCGATAGGGCGCCGGTAGCGACGCGACCGCTCCCGCGAACAGCACGCGGTACGCCGGCCCGACTCCGCGGCCCAGAGGCGGATTCTTGAGCCACCGCACGGCCTCGTCGACACGATCATCACGTCGCAGCACGGGCAGGTACGCGGCGATGGCGGCGTCGAGTTCGGCGCGAGACCGCGGCGGGTTGGCCATTCCCATGAGCTCGCCCGCGGTGGCCCACTCCCGCACGTATTGGTCAGAGCCGCCGGGAACCGGCCCGCCCCAGGTTTCGTGACTGCCGATGAAGGCGTCGGCGAATACGCAGTGCACCCAACCAATCAGGTCGGCGTCGTCGGCAGAGTAGGGCCGCACGGCGCCATCGGCGGCGAGGTACTCGCCGTTCACGCGCTCGTGCAAGCGCGACACCCAGGCGCACGCTGCCTGCGATTGCGCCCGGTCGGCGAATGTTGTGGTGAGTACCCACCGCACCGTGCCCGCGAGTCGTCCGAGAGGGTCGTCGCGGTATCGCGAGTGGTCGTGCACGCCCGCCATCGCGCCGGGGTGCAGGGTCTGCATGAGAAGGGCGCGGATGCCCGCCACGACGGTGGGGATGCCACTGTGTACCTCCCACACGGCCGAACCGGGCCCGAACCAGCCTTCGTCGTCGCCGGTTTCGAGGGCACGCACCCACTCGGGGGTTCCGTTCGCGTCGCCTGAAAACATCACAAGGATGCGAGCGCGCGCTCGCGTGACGATGGCCGGGCGCTGCATAGTTGACTGTCGCACACGGCTCTGTGCCGTTTTCGTGAGCGGGCTGTGAACCGTGTGGGGCGACTGGCAGAAATACCCCCAGGGGTATATGGTTTAGCCATGACTTCTCCCCGAACCTTTGTCATCGTGGGCGGCGTCGCTGGTGGCATGTCGGCCGCTACTCGACTTCGCCGCCTCGACGAACACGCGCACATCATCGTTCTCGAACGCGGAGCACACGTGTCGTTTGCGAACTGTGGACTTCCGTATCACGTAGGCGGGGTGATCACCGATCGCGATGCGCTCATTCTTCAGACGCCCGCCTCGCTCGGCGCACGGTTCGCCCTCGACGTGCGTGTGCGCACCGAGGCAGTCGCTATTGACGCGGCGGCGCGCACGGTGAGCATCCGCGATCTCGAGTCGGGAGTCGAGCAGCAATTGCACTACGACGCGCTCGTGTTGAGTCCGGGCGCTTCGCCCGTGCGCATCCCGATTCCTGGTGCCGAGCGCGGGTTCGTGTTGCGTGACGTGACCGATATGGACGCCATCATTGCCGCGGCGACGGATGCCCGCCGCGTGGTCGTCGCCGGCGCTGGCTTCATCGGCCTCGAGCTCGCCGAGAATCTGCGACACCGAGGTCTTGAGGTTGCCGTGGTGGAAATGCTGCCCCAAGTGCTGCGGCCATTCGACCTCGAGATGGCGCACCTCGTTGCCGAGCGTCTTCGAGAAAACGGCGTCGAGCTGCACCTGGGTACGACCCTCAGCGGTATTGAGTCAGACCACGTTGTTCTCGACGGTGGCGCGTCGACTCTGCCGGCCGATCTCGTCGTACTCTCGGTCGGGGTGCGCCCCGAAAGCGGCCTCGCGCGAGACGCCGGCCTCACCCTTGACGCTCGCGGCTACATCGTCGTCGATGCCGAACAGCACACGTCTGATCCCGCCATCTTCGCCGTCGGTGATGCTGTCGTGAAGCAGCGCTTCGATGGTGACCCATCGCCGGTCTGGCTCGCGGGGCTCGCCAATCGCCATGGCCGCCTCGCGGCCGATGTGATCGCAGGACGACCGCATGCGGCCGTGCCGGCGTTCGGCACCGCCGTCATTGGGGTGTTCGGTCTCACGGCCGCGGTCGTCGGCCGCTCTGAACGCGAATTGCGAAACGAGGGTCGCGAGATTCGGGTCATCCACACCCACCCGATGAACCATGCCGGTTACTACCCGGGTGCCGAACCGTTGTCGCTCAAGCTCATTGTTGATGCCGAGACCGATGCGATTCTTGGTGCGCAAGCGATCGGCGGCGGGGCTGACAAGCGCATAGACGTAATCGCCACTGCGATGGCTGGCCGCATTCCGGCGCGCGGCCTCGCAGATCTCGAGCTTGCCTATGCACCCCAGTTCGGTTCGGCGAAGGATCCGGTCAATATGCTCGGTTACGTCGACGACAACCTGATTGACGGGGAGTCGAGTGTGCAGTGGCACGAGCTAGAGGCCCGCACGGAACAGGGGTGGCGCGTCATCGATGTGCGCACAGCAGGCGAGATTAGCGGGGGGTCAATTCCGGGAAGTGAGCACCTCACGCTCGACAGTCTTCGGGACCACGCGGAGTCGCTTCGCGGAGAGCGGATCATTGTCAGTTGCAAGGTGGGCCAGCGTGGGCACACGGCGGCATCGCTCTTGCGCCAGTACGGTGTCACCGTGGCAAACCTCGACGGCGGCTACACCACGTGGCGTGCGGGTACCACCGCGATCCGTGGCGTGGCCCCCTCGCCTGTCACCGCTGCGGCGGCATAGAACGCAACCCTCAGCAGAAAGACACTCAGATGGCAGAAGAGATTACGATTGCGCAGCTGGCGATCGAGCGCGAGCGTGGAGCGACCGTCGTCGACGTGCGCGAAGTGCATGAGTACATCGAGGCGCGGGTTCCGGGCGTCACGCTCATTCCACTCGCCACGATTCCTGACGAAGTGGATGCCCTCCCGCGCGACGAGACCCTCTACGTGATTTGCCACTCCGGAGTTCGCAGCCAGTACGCAGCCGACTTTCTCAACGCCAACGGCTTCGACGCCGTCTCGGTGGCCGGCGGCACCATGGCCTGGGTTCAGCAGGGCTTCGACTACGACACAGGAGACGACCGATGACGACGATTCCGGCCAGCGAGGTCAAGTCCATCACCAATCGTTTGCGCCGCGCACAGGGTCAACTCGGCGCCGTGCTTGCCATGATCGACGAGGGTCGCGATTGTCGTGAGATTGTCACGCAGTTGAGCGCGGCATCCAGCGCCATTGATCGCGCCGGATTCGCCATCATCGCGTCCGCGCTCAAAGAGTGCTTGCGCGACGGCGAGAACGGCGGCGATCCGGTTGAGGTCGCCGATCTGGAGAAGCTCTTTCTCAGCCTCGCCTGACACACCCCAGCGTCAGAGCGCGCGACCGAGCCAGGTCGTCGCGTTGGGGTTGTCGTTGTAGGGCTCGATGGGCGCGAACCCCAGCGAGCGGTACAGGGCACCGGCGGCGTCGAGGCTTTCGTTGGTGTCGAGCACGAGTTCGGCGGCGCCGAGTTCACGCGCGCGACGTGTGAGTTCGGTCATGAGCGCGCGCCCGTACCCGAGGCGGCGGGTGTGCGGCTGCACCCAGAGATGCTTGACCTCGAAGCGGGCGCCGAGCGGGCCGTCGTCAATGCGCCGCACGCCTCCGCAGCCGACATCGGCAGGTTCGCCCGAGAGGTTCTCGCCCTCCACGAGCACGAAGACGCCGGCGGGCGGCGTGAACTCAGCGTCGATCGGTTCAGAACGCCGGTAGGCATCGGGCCCGGCCGGAAACCCGAGGGCGCGCGCCGTGAAGTACTGGTCGAGCAACGCGCGGGCCGATTCATCGCTCGGGAGGGCGGTACGCCAGGTCACCATGGGCCCAGCTTAGGTGGGGGAGAGCCGCCATAGACTGGCGGCATGGTCACTCGAGTCGCCGTCGTCGGTGCGAGCGGACGACTCGGGTCGCTCGCGTGCACGCTCATCGAGCAGCAGTCGGAGTTTGCCCTTGTCGCGCGTCTTGATTCGCGTTCTGACTTGGGCGAGATGCTCGGCGCCGATGTCGTCCTTGACGTCACCGCTCCCGGTGTCTCGCCGACCGTCGTCGACCACGCGGTGCGCGCTGGCCTGAAGGTTCTCGTGGGTACGAGCGGCTGGAGCGAAGACCGCTTGCGCACGCTGCGCACGCTCGTGCAATCGCATCCGGATGCGGGCGTCATCGTGATCCCCAACTTCTCGTTGGGCAGCGTGCTCGCGACGCACTTCGCCACCATCGCCGCTCGATACTTCGAGTCGATCGAGATCGTTGAGACGCATCATGCGGCAAAGGTTGATTCGCCCTCGGGCACAGCCTTGCGCACGGCCGAGCTCATCGGCCACGCCCGGGCGGAGCTCGGCCCTGTTGTCGCGCCGCACACCGATCAGCGGGCACGCGGGCAGCAAGTCGCGAGCGTGCCCATTCACTCGTTGCGACTGCAGGGCGCCGTGGCCCGCCAAGACGTGCACTTCGGCGGCACCGGAGAAGTGCTGACGCTCACGCACGAGACTCTGTCGGCAAGTTCGTATGAGGCGGGCATCATTCTGGGTCTGCGGGCGGCGCTCGACACCACCGGCCTCGTCGTCGGTCTCGATTCACTCATTGGATTGAACTCTGCCGTGACCGCACCCTCGGTGGTCGACGAAGAATGAGCACGACCCGTTGGGCCGCGTTGGGTATGGCGGCACTGTTGGGCCTCTACCTCGTGGTCGTGCTGGGCTATGCGCTGCGACTCATCACTGATCCGCTCCCCATCGTGCAGGGCATGGGCTGGGCGCTCGTCGTGTTTCCCCTGTTGGGGTTCTGGGCTCTCGCAGTCGAGTTGCGCTTTGGGTTTCGCGCGGCGGCCCTCGCCCGGCGGCTCGAGGCCGAGGGGGGACTGCCCGACGACGTTCTTCCCGCCCGCGCTAGCGGTCGAGTTGAGCGAGAAGCCGCCGATGCGATTTTCGCGAGATACGCGGCCGAGGTGCAGCAGCATCCCGAATCGTGGCAGCACTGGTTTCGACTGGCGCTCGCCTACGACGCCAGCCGCGACCGCCGGCGCGCGCGGTGGGCCATGCGTGAAGCCATGCGGCTCGAGGGATCAGCAGCGAGTTCGTAGCCCGCGTTAGTCGACGGGCGTCGGCCGCACGAGTTCTTCGATGGCCTGCTCGACGGTCTCGTGCCGAAACACGAAACCGTCGGCGAGCAGTTTGGTCGGAACCTGCCGCTGGCTCGCGAGCAGCAACTCGCGCCCGGCGTCGCCCATGAGGGTGCTGATGAGCCCCTCGGGCAACGAGAACAGGTGCCAGCGGTGCATGGCGGCGGCAAGCGCGCGGGTCACCCGGTCACTCGTGGCGGGTGTCGGCCCGGCGAGATTGACGGGACCACTGAGGCTCGACGTCAGGAGGTGGCGTATCGCCGCTGCTTCGTCGTAGAGGCTGATCCAGGGCCAGTGCTGGCCGCCCGACCCGATGCGTGCGGCGGCGCCTAGTGACGTCAGCAGTCGGAGGGGCGTCATCGCGCCGCCGCGACCGACGACGAGGCCCGTTCGGGCAAACACGGTGCGAGTGGCTTCGGGGGCGAGGGCAGCAGCTTCTTCCCACGCCGCCACGACGTCGCTCAAGAAGCCTTCGCCCTTGCTCACGTCTTCGCTCAGCCGCAACCCCGGACGGTCACCGTAGAAGCCCACCGCCGAGCCGCTCACGAACACGCGCGGGGGAGTGCTCGCCATGGCCATACCTTCGGCGAGCGCCCGCGTGGCGCGCACGCGTGAGTCGAGAATCTGCTTCTGGTAGCGGCGAGTCCAGGGGATGCGCGCGATCGAGGCACCCGAGAGGTTGACGACGGCGTCGGCTTTCTCGAAAACGCGAAAGTCAATGACGCGCGCTTCGGGCGACCAGGCGAATTCGGTCTCGCTGCGCGGAGCCCGGCGCACGAGAGTAAGCACGGTGTGGCCGTCTGCACGCAACTGACGCTGCAGCTCGGTGCCGATGAGGCCCGATGCGCCCGCGATGAGAACCCGCAAGGGAGTGGATGCCGCCACTACGCGAGCGAGGCTTCGAGCGTGATCGGGATGCCCGAGAGAGCCTTCGACACGGGGCACCCCGTCTTCGCATCCTCAGCGAAGCTCTGGAACTGCTCGGCCGTCATCCCCGGCACCTTCGCGCTCACGAGCAAGTGGCTGCCCGTGATGCCTTCACCGGGAACGAACGTCACGGCAGCGGTGACCTGCAGGCTCTCGGGAGCGTGCCCCGCCTTGCTGAGAGCGTTCGACAGCGCCATCGAGTAGCACGACGAGTGCGCAGCGCCGAGCAATTCTTCGGGGTTCGTGCGCCCGGCCACACCCTCTGAGCGCGCCGCCCACGTGACCGCAAACTCGCCAGCATCTGACGAATCAAGCGAGGTCGTGCCCGTGCCTTCCAGCAGAGACCCGAACCACAGGGTGGTTGCTTCACTGGTAACGGCCATGGCAGTACTCCTCACACGTCGGGGACTCTGGGCCTTTAGCCTACGCGCGAGCGGTCGAGCGGCGAATGATTCCCGCGCGCACGAGGAGAACGTACAGCTGGCAGCCCAGGCAGTAGGCGAATACGGCGTTGAGGAACGCGGCGATGAATGCCGCGCTCGCAGCGATGACCAACGCGCCCGGCACTCCGATGAGGTGCAGCACGAGTCCTGTCGCGGTCACGAGCAGCCCGACGAGCTGCGCGAACGTCGGCGGTGCCGGGTCTTCACGCTCGGCCGGAGCTGCGAGTCGAGGGGCGATCAGCGTGCGGTACAGGATGCCGTAGGGGTGCTTCTGGATGCCCGCAAACGCGCCCCACGCAAACAACGCCACGAGCACCGTGAGCAGCAGTGCAGCGGGCTGCAGTGCGCGCGCGACGAGGTCGCTACCGAGGGGCTCGGTGAGCCCCAGGAGCACGACAACGAGCAGCAGCACGGCCGTGATGGAGGCGCCGAAACGCGGCCCACGCGGATCAATGCCAAACGGCTTCTCTGGGGTCTCGCTGGCCCCCGCCTTCGCGGCGCTCACGCGGTCACCACCGCGAGGGTGCGGGCGGCGTCAACGGCAGCGCGCACGTCGGCGGGCTTGACGGCACCGATCAATCGTGAGCGCACGTGGCCGTCGCGGTCGAGCACGAGGGTGGTCGGGGTTGAGTAGACCGAGTGGCGGCGAGCAACGTCGGGCTCGTCGACAACGTCGATCTCGCGGTGTGCGACCGTGCTGTCTGAGGCCACGAGTTCAGTAGCCACGCGTCGCATGGCGACACACGCCGAGCACACGGGGCTTGAGAGCTGCACGAGCGTCACCTCGGCACCGGCGACGGTCAACTGGTGCTCGTCTCCGCCGCAGCCGCTCGCGACGCGCGTGTTTCGGGCACGCAGGGTGAAGCCGAGCACGGTCGCGAGGGCGACGAGCGCCACGATCACGATCAGGGCGGGAAGAACATCCATAGTCAAGAAAATACGAAACAACCTGCAGGTATTCCTGAGTGTGACGTTCTGTGACCGAGTGGCACCCCCGGTAGGGTTTCGAACGTGACCGAGGCAGCCGAGATTCAGTTCCGTTCTGACGTAACCGTCGAGCTGGTGCGGGCGAGTGCCCACGACAGCGATGTGCTTTTTGCTGCGCGCGTGTCAACGCAGGGGGAGCAGACTCTCGAGGCCGCCGCGGCGGGTGCCGGGGCGACCGATCGCGACCGCGGGCTCATCAACTACCTCATGCGTGATCGCCACGGCTCGCCGTTCGAGCACAACTCGATGACGTTCTACGTGCAAGCGCCCATCTTTGTGTTCCGCGAGTTCATGCGGCACCGCATTGCCTCGTACAACGAAGAGTCGGGCCGCTACCGCGAGCTGCGCCCCGTGTTTTATGTACCTGGCCCCGAGCGCAACCTCGTGCAGGTCGGCAAGCCCGGCGCGTACGAGTTCTTGCCCGGAACCCCCGAGCAGATCGCCCTCGTCGAGGCCGAGGTGCGCGGGTCGTGCACGGCCGCATACGCCTCGTATCAACGGATGCTCGACGCGGGCATCGCGCGCGAAGTGGCCCGCGCCGTGCTCCCCGTGACGATCTACAGCTCGATGTACGTGACGATGAACGCGCGCTCGCTCATGAACTTCCTCAGCCTGCGCACCAAGCGCGAGGGCACGCACTTCCCGTCGTTCCCGCAGCGCGAGATCGAGATGGTCGCCGAGCTCATGGAGCAGCACTTCGCCGAGCTCATGCCGCTCACCTACGAGACCTTCAACGGCAACGGCCGCGTCGCCCCGTAGCTGACGATCCCGCGGAATTGCGCGGGCGCGATACCCTGAAGCACGTGTCTGTGAAGAATCCCTTTGGTCAAGTGCTCGTCGCGCTCGTTACGCCCATGCTGGCGGACGGCGAAGTCGACTGGGCCGGGGTTGAGAAGCACATCGACGACGTGATCGCGGCGGGCGCCGACGGCATCGTCGTCACGGGCACCACGGGCGAGACGAGCACGCTCACCGACGCCGAAAAGATTCGGCTGGTTGAGGTGGGCAAGTCGGTGAGCGCGGGCCGCGCATCCATCATTACCGGCGGCGGCTCGAACGAAACCGCGCACGCGATCGAGCTCTACAAAGCGAGCGCCAAGGCCGGTGCTGACGGCGTCATGATCGTCACGCCCTACTACAACAAGCCCACGCAAGCCGGCGTGCTCACGCACTTCCGCATGGTTGCCGACGCCACCGACTTGCCGGTGATCTTGTACGACATTCCGGGTCGAGCGGGCATCCCGATCATGTACGAGACCATTCTGCGTGCGGCCAAGCACCCGAACATTCTCGCGGTGAAAGACGCCAAGGGCGACCTCAGCGAGGTGAGCCGTGTGCTCAACCAGACCGACCTCATGTACTTCGCGGGCGACGACGCCAACGTGCTACCGACGCTCGCGATTGGTGGAACGGGGCTCATCGGCGTGACGGCGAACATCGCGCCCGGGTCGTATCGCACGATCGTCGACGCCGTGAATGCGAACGACCTTGCGACCGCGACGGCCGAGCACCAGCACCTTGAGCCCCTTGTGCGCGCGATCATGACGCACGTACCGGGAACCGTCGCGACCAAGTACGTGCTACACGGCCTCGGCCGAATCGGCACTCCGCGCGTGCGGTTGCCCCTGGTCGGCCCGGAAGAAGCCGAAGCGGCGCTCATCGAAGACGAGATCGATCTCGTGACGAATGTCTCTGGTCTCGACGTGCACAACTTCCGACCTGACCGCAACGCGGCGGCCGGCGGTGCCCTGCCCAAGGTGGCGGGCACCACCCGATAGACCGAATCCGGGGGCCCGTGTGCCCCATCGAGCACCACCCGAAGCAGAGGCGCCAGATGCCCACCGAACTCTTCACCCCGCCCGCCCTCGACCGCGCCACCCTGCGGGTCATCCCGCTCGGCGGTGTGGGAGAGATCGGTCGCAACATGACCGTCTACGAGATCGACGGCAAACTGCTCATCATCGACTGCGGAGTTCTCTTTCCTGAAGAGACCCAGCCCGGTGTCGACCTGATCTTGCCCGACTTCGAGCCCATTCGTGACCGCCTCGACGACATCCTCGCGGTCGTGCTCACGCACGGACACGAAGACCACATCGGCGCTGTGCCGTACCTGTTGCGGCAGCGCGCCGACATCCCGATTCTCGGCTCGACCCTGACGCTCGCCTTCGTCGAGGCGAAGCTCAAAGAGCATCGCATTCAGCCCTACACGCACACCGTGAAAGAGGGGCAGGTCGAGCAGCTCGGGCCCTTCGCGCTCGAGTTCATCGCCGTCAACCACTCGATTCCGGATGCCCTCGCGATCGTCGTGCAGACCGCCGCGGGCACCGTGCTCCACACGGGCGACTTCAAGATGGACCAGTTGCCCCTCGACGATCGCATCACCGACCTGCGTGCGGTCGCTCGCTGGGGCGAAAAGGGCGTTGACCTCGTCTTGAGCGACTCGACGAATGCCGACGTGCCCGGCTTCACCGCGCTCGAGCGCGACATCGGACCGGTTCTGGAAAACGTCATCGCTCGGGCGCCCCGCCGTGTCATCGTGGCCAGCTTCTCGAGTCATGTGCACCGCGTTCAGCAAGTGCTTGACGCCGCCCACGCGAACGGCCGCAAGGTCGCGCTCATGGGTCGCAGCATGGTGCGCAACATGACGATCGCGGCCGATCTGGGCTTCTTGAAGGTGCCCGACGACATCCTCATCGATCACAAAAAGGCCGCGAACCTGCCGGACGACCAAATCGTCTACATGTCGACGGGCAGCCAAGGTGAGCCCATGGCCGTGCTCGCGCGCATGGCCAACCTCGAACACCAGATCGAGATCGGTTCGGGCGACACCGTCATCCTTGCGTCAAGCCTGATCCCCGGTAACGAGAACGCCGTCTACCGCGTCATCAACGGCCTCATGAAACTCGGCGCCAAGGTCGTGCACAAGGGCACGGCTCGCGTGCACGTCTCGGGCCACGCTTCGGCAGGCGAGTTGCTCTACTTCTACAACGTGCTCAAGCCCAAGAACGTCATGCCCGTGCACGGCGAGCAGCGCCACCTCGTCGCCAACGCCGAGCTCGCGATCGCCACCGGGGTTCCCGAGCAGCACGTGCTCGTCGCCGACAACGGATCGGTCGTTGACCTGCGCGACGGCATTGCCCGCGTCGTCGGTCAACTCGACATCGGCTTCGTCTACGTTGACGGGTCGACAGTCGGCGAAATCACCGACGCCGATCTCAAAGACCGCCGCATCCTGGCCGAAGAGGGCTTCATTTCGATCTTTGTGGCGATGGATGCTCAGACCGGCAAGGTCGTCGTCGGCCCCGAGATTCACGCGCGCGGGTTTGCCCCCGACGAAGCGATCTTCGACGACGTCAAGCCGCAAATCATCAAGGCGCTCGCCGAAGCGGCCTCGAACGGCACACGCGACACGCACGCTTTCAGCCAAGTCGTGCGCCGCACGGTCGGCCGCTGGGTCAACACGCAGCACCGTCGTCGCCCGATGATCGTGCCGGTCGTGATCGAGGCCTAAAGGCCTCGATCACACATACGGTGCTGGATTGCCGCGCCGCGGGGCGGCGCGGGCGAGGCCTAAAGGCCTCGATCACAGAGACACCGGGCGCGAAGAAGTGCCTATATCGCCCGGTGAAGCGTCGCACTAGGGTGGCGCCATGACCCGATCAGTGAGTGCCACCCGTTTCGCGATCGTCGCTAGTGCGCTCTCGCTCATCGTGCTGTCGGGGTGTACGCCGACTCCGGCACCCGCGCCAAGCGCGTCACCGTCGAGCATGCCCGAGGCGTCTGCGTCGGCCGAGCCGGAGGCTCCGAGCCGCCCCGCCCTCAGCGAGCTCGTGCTGAGCTCAGAAGGGCTAGGTCCGATGCTTTTTGGGGTGACTCCCGAGACCGACCCCGCACTCCGCCTCGTCGTGTTCGATCCCATCGGGTGCACTGATGCCGTGACCGGGTTCGACATGGGTATCGTCGCCGGCGATGAGTATGCGGGGGGCTGGTTCGTCGACCCGTTCTACACGCTGCCACCCACGCCAGAATTCAGCGGCAATCCGTTCGGCGTCAGTGTTGACGAGTCGGCGGGCAATGCGCTCCAACGCGTCGACCTCTTCAGCGACGACATTCCAACGAATGGTGGCGTTCGCATCGGGGATGACCGCGCTGATGTGCTCGCGGGCCACCCCAGCGCGGCTCTCGTCACGGGTGGTCTCACCGACATCTATGTGGTCACGGGAACGAACGGCATTCTTCAGATCGAAGTCGCGACGCGGGCGACGCCGGAGAACGACTTGTATTGGGGCTCGGTCGGGGTTCTCGATGGCCAGGTGATGTACATCCACGCCGTGAAGACGTCGCTGGGCGTGTTCTCGGTTGCGGGGAGCGGCAACATCCCGGGCGGCTGCAACTTCGGCTAGTTCACCACGCGGTTCACACGCGTGAGAGCGTGTCGCCCGCGGTCGTGTCGCACGTGCGCGGGTACCGTGGGCGCATGGCATCGAGCACACGGTCGTCGTCGCGCCCGCGCGCGGCATCGTCGCGCTCGGGAAACTCGCGATCGGGCACGTCGCGCACGCAAGCCACCAAGAAGCTTCCGGCAGCTGAGCCGCAGCAGGGCATCCTGGCGCGCGCCTGGATGGGCATGGCCCACGTCACGGGAGGCATGTTCCGCGTCTTGGGGCGTGAGACGCTCGCGAAAGACGAGCGACGTGACGGCGTGCCGTTCTTCATCGTCGTGCTCGCGATCGTCGGTGCGATTGTCGAGTGGTTCTTCGCGACCGACCCGGTGGCCGTCGCCCTCAACGCCTGGACGTTTGGCGGCCTCGTGGGCCGCGTCTCGTTCGCGATGCCCGTCATCATGCTCGTGTTCGCGGGCTGGCTCTTCCGCCACCCGGCGAGTGTGCACGACAACACGCGCATTGGCATCGGGCTTGGCCTCCTGATCGCAAGTGTGAGCGCCCTGTGCCACATCGCTCTCGGCGCTCCGCAGCCCGCCCTGCCCCCGCTGGCCCTCGCGCAAGCGGGCGGCATCGTCGGCTGGGTTCTCGGTGGAGTGTTGCTCTTCGCGACCGTCTATATCGCGGTTCCCGCACTCGTGCTGCTCGCGGCGCTCTCGGTGCTCATCATGACCAAGACGCCGCCCAACCGCATCGGCGACCGCTTGCGCGAGCTCTACAGCTACCTCTTTGGCGCCGAGCTCGCCCCGCGCGAGCCGAAGCAGAAGAGCGAACCGGAGGAGGTCGAGTTCGGGTCGCTCACCGACCTGGGTCTCGACATGAATGACTCGACCTCGATGCCGTGGTGGCGCAAGGGCAAGTCGACGCGCGACTCCGAGGCTTTCGACAGCCCGGTTGAACGCGCGGGAGTCACGGATGTCATCGACCCCGCTGACCGTGCCGCTGTCACCGAGAACCTCGATGACGTGCTCTCGGCGGCCGAGCAAGCGGTTCGCCGCTTTACCGGTGAGGTGGATGCCGCGCCCTCCGGTCGCGAACCACTCGCGCCCGCCGTACTTCCGGGTTTCGCGACCACCGCGAGCGAGAAGGGAGCAGCCGGCGAGTTCACCGCGCCGCCCGTCGGGCGTTCTGGCGGCACGAAGCCCTATCGCTTGCCCGCAGCATCTCTGCTCGCCCCCGGAGACCCGCCCAAGTCAAAGTCGGCCGCCAACGACTCGGTCGTTGCGGCGATCACCGAGGTGCTCGAGCAGTTTCAGGTCGACGCGCGCGTTACGGGCTTCAGTCGCGGTCCGAGTGTCACGCGCTACGAGATCGAGCTCGGCCCCGGTGTCAAGGTTGAGCGGTTTACGGCGCTGACCAAGAACATCTCGTATGCCGTCGCGAGCAATGAGGTGAACATCCTCTCGCCCATTCCGGGCAAGAGCGCGATCGGCGTCGAGATTCCGAATGTCGATCGCGAGATCGTGAGCCTCGGCGATGTGTTGCGGTCGAGCGCGGCGTCGAAAGCGCTGCACCCCATGACAATCGGGGTCGGAAAAGACGTCGAGGGTGGCTATCTCGTGGCCAATCTCGCCAAGATGCCGCACTTGCTCGTGGCGGGGTCGACCGGCTCGGGCAAGTCGAGCTTCGTGAACTCGATGATCACGAGCGTGCTCATGCGGGCGAAGCCGGCGGAAGTGCGCATGGTGCTCGTCGACCCCAAGCGCGTCGAACTCGCGGCCTATCAGGGCGTGCCGCACCTCATCACCCCCATCATCACGAACCCCAAGAAGGCGGCCGAAGCGCTGCAGTGGGTCGTGAAAGAAATGGACATGCGCTACGACGACCTCGCGTCGTTCGGGTTTCGGCACATCGACGACTTCAACCGGGCCGTGCTTGCCGGCGAGATCGTGCTTCCCGAGGGCAGCAAACGCCAACTGCAGCCGTACCCCTACCTGCTCGTCGTCGTCGATGAGCTTGCCGACCTCATGATGGTCGCGCCGCGCGACGTTGAAGACTCGATCGTGCGCATCACGCAGTTGGCTCGCGCGTCGGGAATCCACCTCGTGCTCGCCACCCAGCGCCCGAGCGTCGACGTCGTCACGGGCCTCATCAAGGCCAACGTGCCGAGCCGCCTCGCGTTCGCGGTGTCGAGCATGACCGACAGCCGCGTGATTCTCGACCAGCCCGGCGCCGACAAGCTCATTGGCCAGGGCGACGCGCTCTTCTTGCCCATGGGGGCGTCGAAGGCGATCCGCGTGCAGGGCGCGTGGGTCACCGAGGCCGAGATTGCCGCCGTCGTCGATCACGTCAAGAAGCAGGCTCTGCCCGAGTACCGCAACGATGTGGCCGCCGAGGCGACGAAGCGCGAGATCGACGCCGACATCGGTGACGACCTCGAGGTGTTGCTCGCCGCCGCTGAGCTCGTCGTGAGCACGCAGTTCGGCTCAACCTCAATGCTGCAGCGCAAGTTGCGTGTCGGCTTTGCGAAGGCCGGTCGACTCATGGACCTCCTTGAGTCGCGCGACATCGTCGGCCCCTCGGAGGGGTCGAAGGCACGCGATGTGTTGGTGAGCCCCGACCAGCTTTCTGACGTGCTCGCCCGTCTTCGAGGTGAGGATGCTGCGCCCGCCCCGCGCGCGGATACCGACGACCCCGTCGCCCGCATGACCCAGGGCTATCCTGAAGAGCACGCGCCGTCGGACGACGACGCGTGGCAATTGACTGACCGCGAGTGAGGCATCTCAGCCTCGCGGCGCGATCCCCGATCAGGAGGCCCGTGTGACCGAGTCTGAGGCACAAGCCCGGTCGTACTCGATGCGCGGACGCGTCGTGCGCGCGGGCGACACTCCCGCGAGCAGCGGAAACCTTGCCAACATCATCACGGTGGTGCGCATCCTGCTCGCCCCGGTCTTTGTCGTGCTGCTCGTGCTCGACGGCGGCGCCGATGGTCCGCTGCGCATTGCGGCCGCCCTGCTCTTCATCGTGGCGATTGCGACCGACGGCGTTGACGGCATGCTCGCGCGCCGACGCAATCTCGTGACCGACCTGGGCATCTTGCTCGACCCCATCGCCGACAAGCTGCTCACGGGAGCCGCGCTTGTGATGCTCGCCGTGCTCGCCGAACTGCCCGTGTGGGTCGTCGTCGTAATTCTCGTGCGCGAGTGGGGCATCACGCTATTCCGGTTCTTGATGCTGCGTGACAGCGTGATTCCGGCCTCGCGGGGCGGCAAGCTCAAGACGGTCGTGCAGGCCGTCGCCATTTCGCTCGCACTTCTTCCGCTCTGGAACCTTTTCGGCGAGTGGGTGCACATCGTCAATACCGTGCTCATGTCTGCCGCCGTTATCCTCACAGTCGTCACCGGAATCGACTATCTCGTGCAGGCCTGGCGCCAGAACCGCGCCGCGCGCGCGTGACCTCGGTCTCGGGTGGTGACCGCACCGCCCGGCTGATTTCTGACCTGACGCGTCGGGGGCGCACGCTCGCTGTTGCCGAGTCACTCACGGGCGGCGCGGTCGTTGCCGAACTCATCCGTGTTCCCGGCGCCTCACTCGTCGTCCGCGGCGGGATTGTGGCCTATGACACCGCGCTCAAGCACAGCCTCTTGGGCGTGTCGGCTGAGCTGCTCGCGGCGCGCGGGCCCGTGCACGCCGAGGTGGCCGCGGCTATGGCCGGGGGAGTGCGGTCGGCCCTGGCGGTGGACGGTCATCCGGCTGAAATCGGCCTCGCGACAACGGGCGTCGCCGGCCCCGACCCGCAAGGGGGCGCCCCGGTAGGCCTCGTCTTTGTCGCGGTGACGGATGCTGAGGGCACGGTGGTGCGCGAGCACCGGTTCGCGGGTGATCGCGCCGCTATTCGCGCGGCCGCCGTCGATGCGGCACTCGCGTTACTCGCCGAACGGTGTGGCCCTGTCGACTGATCGACGCTGTCGGGAATGCCATGGGTGACAGTCGTGTTACAGACAGCAGACTGACAACCGCTCCTCAGGTGGCGACGGTTACAGTTGATCAATCCGGTTCCGGTAGTGTTACCGCCCGGCGAAATTCTGGCCGTGAGGCGAGTGAAAAGGAGGTCCCCATGGTTCTGGTTCGACAGGAAATCGGTGAGGTCCTCCGCGACGTGCGTTTGCAGAAGGGCCGCACGTTGCGTCAGGTAGCGAGCCGCGCCAGTGTGGCGCTGGGCTACTTGAGCGAGGTTGAACGGGGTCAAAAAGAGGCCTCGAGCGAGATTCTCGCGTCGGTCGCTGATGCGCTCGACACCCCCATCTCGGTCATCATGCGCGAGGTGGGCGACCGCTTGGCCGTCATTGAGGGTCTCAGCGTCGTGCCCGACACGTTGCCCGACGACCTGGTCGCGCAGTTCGACGCCGACCTGGCCATGCGCTAGCGCGCGGTTGATTCTCGAGCGGTGACCCGCAGCGAATTTCTTCGGGCGATCGTCGACGAGTTCGGCGACGCCTACGGGCGCAGCCTGGTGCGCGACCTTGTGTTGTCGGCGCTCGGTGAGCGCACGGCCGACGAGGCACTCGCGGCCGGGCTCGCGCCACGTGATGTGTGGCTTGCGCTGTGCGCGGCGATGGATGTTCCGCGCGAGCGCTGGTACGGCGCCGGGCGCCCCGAACCGAAGCGCGTCTAGCTCGGTATCCCTCGCTCGCGCATCGCTGGGCGACACGCCGCGCGTCAATCATTCGAACATGTGTTCGCTACTCGCATAGACTCCTCCCCAGCGGCACTCGAACACGAGTCACTGCACGTGCTGCGCGTCAGGCCCGAGAATGTCGGGCCAGGGGCGTACCGTCGGTCTCGTCGGCGATAGCCGTCACGCCTTGTCGTGATCCGTTCGGCCTTGCTCCATCGGCCGGACGAGGAGCGACAGAAGACAGGCACACCGCGCACGAGATGAAACAGGAGACCGCAATGCCCTCTGCAGCAGACCGCGAGAAAGCCCTCGAAACCGCTCTCGCCCAGATCGACCGTCAGTTCGGTAAAGGCAGCGTCATGCGCCTTGGCTCCGACGATCGTGCGCCCGTCGCCGTGATTCCCACGGGCTCAATCGCTCTCGATGTCGCGCTCGGCATTGGTGGCCTCCCGCGAGGTCGCATCATTGAGATCTATGGCCCCGAGTCATCGGGAAAGACCACGCTCACGCTCCACGCCATCGCCAATGTTCAAAAGGCCGGCGGCATCGCCGCGTTTATCGACGCCGAGCACGCGCTCGACCCCGATTACGCCCAGAAGCTCGGTGTCGACATTGACCAGTTGCTCGTCTCGCAGCCCGACACGGGTGAGCAGGCGCTCGAGATCGCCGACATGCTGGTGCGCTCCGGCTCGATCGACCTCGTCGTCATCGACTCGGTCGCGGCTCTCGTGCCGCGTGCGGAAATCGAGGGTGAGATGGGCGACAGCCACGTCGGCCTCCAGGCCCGCCTGATGTCGCAGGCCCTGCGCAAGCTCACCGGTGGCCTCAACACCACGCAAACATCGATGATCTTCATCAACCAGTTGCGCGAGAAGATCGGCGTGTTCTTCGGCAGCCCCGAGACCACTGCGGGAGGCAAGGCGCTCAAGTTCTATGCTTCGGTGCGACTCGACATTCGTCGAATCGAGACCCTCAAAGACGGCACCGAAGCGGTGGGCAACCGCACGCGCGTCAAGGTCGTCAAGAACAAGATGGCCCCGCCGTTCAAGCAGGCCGAGTTCGACATTCTGTACGGCGTCGGCATCTCGCGCGAAGGCAGCCTGATCGACTTCGGCGTTGAGCACGAGATCGTGCGCAAGTCGGGTGCCTGGTACACCTACGAGGGCGACCAGCTCGGTCAGGGCAAAGAGAACGCCCGCAACTTCCTCATCGAGAACCCGGCGATGGCGGCTGAGATCGAGACCAAGATTCTGGCCAAGCTCGGAATCGGTGCGAAGGCTGCAGCCGCAGAGCCCGTCGTCACGCCGGTGCAGAAGCCAGCCGCGGAGAAGGCGCCCAGCAAGGCGAGCGCCACGAAGGCGGCGGCGAGCGCTCCTGTTGTCGCACCCGTTGCCGCTGAGATGCTGGCCGCTGAGATGCTTGCCCCCGATGCTGTTGCCGCCGACGCTGTTGCCCCCGCGGCAACAAATCAGGCTGACGACGTCGAGCAGCCGGTGCTGCGCGCGGCGGCTGGCGCCTGATGACCGACTCGAGCACTCCCGGGCAGCGAATCGGCGAGACCACCGGCACTGCTGCTGGCCTCGCGCCCGTCACCTACCTGCCCGGGGTGCTCGAGGCAGCTGCTCGCGAGGCTGCGAAAGCCGAGGCGGCGAAAGCCGAGGCGCACGCTGCCGAGCAAGAGGCCATCCACGCGGCTGCGCGGGCGGCCAAGCTTCTGTTGGCTGACGCCGAAGCAGCGGCGCGTGCGCGTGCTGGCGAGACCGCAGACGATGCGCACTCCGGTGACGCGCGGCGGGCCGAGAATGTCACGCTTCACGCGATCACGCGCCGTGGCCAGTCGCGGGCCGAGGTTGCCGACTTGCTTCGGCGACGCGAGATTGACCCGACCGTCGCCGAGGCCGAGCTCGATCGCCTTGAATCGGTCGGTCTCATTGACGACCGAGCACTCGCGATCGATCTCGCCGACCGGCTCCGAACCCGCAAGAAGCTCGGCCCCTCGGCTTTGCGGTCGGAGCTCATGCGGCGCAAACTCGACCGCTCGGCGATTGACGAAGCACTCGCGGGCGCCGATGACGAGGGCGCCGACGATGACCTCATTGTCGAACTGGCTCGAGATCGAGCCCGTCGCCTCGGGGGGCTCGACCGCACCACGGCCGAACGCCGACTCATCGATTACCTTGCCCGCAAGGGTCACTCGGGCAGCTCCGCTCGTGAGGCCGCTCGCCGGGCACTCGATGCGCGCGGTGACGAACTCTCGGGCTCGGGCCACCGCGTCGAGTTTCGCTGAGTCGAGCGTCGCGCATCCCGCCCGTCTCATGCCGCATACCTCCGCCGTAGACTGAGGGGGCCATGAGTACTCTTCTTGCTGCTCCCGCTTCGGCCGTGCACGGCGACCGACAGCGCACCTACGAGGTGCGCACCTTTGGGTGCCAGATGAACGTGCACGACTCTGAGCGCCTCAGCGGCTCGCTCGAGGCTGCGGGTTACGTCAAGGCAACTAACGGCCAGGCCGACGTTGTCGTCATCAATACCTGTGCGGTGCGCGAGAACGCCGACAACAAGCTCTATGGCACTCTCGGCCACCTCGCGAGCATCAAGCGCGAGCACGAAGGCATGCAGATCGCTGTCGGTGGCTGCCTAGCCCAGAAAGACACGAGCACGATCCTCGAGCGCGCTCCGTATGTCGACGTCGTGTTCGGCACCCACAACATGGGGTCGCTGCCGGCTCTGCTCGAGCGAGCCCGTCACAACGGTGAGGCGCAACTGGAGATTCTCGAGTCGCTCGAGGTCTTTCCCTCGACGTTGCCCACTCGACGCGATTCCACCTACAGCGGGTGGGTGAGCATCTCTGTCGGTTGCAACAACACGTGCACGTTCTGCATCGTGCCCGCCCTCAGGGGCAAAGAGAAAGACCGGCGACCCGGCGACATCCTGTCGGAGATTCAGGCGCTTGTTGATGACGGGGCGATTGAAGTCACGCTTCTCGGACAGAACGTCAACTCATACGGTGTCGAGTTCGGTGACCGACTTGCCTTCGGCAAGCTTCTTCGCGCGGCCGGACGCATTGATGGTCTCGAGCGGCTGCGCTTCACGAGCCCTCACCCGGCGGCATTCACCGACGACGTCATCGATGCCATGGCCGAAACCCCCGCCGTCATGCCGCAGTTGCACATGCCGCTGCAGTCGGGCTCTGATCGCATCCTCAAAGCGATGCGTCGCTCGTACCGAAGCGACCGCTATCTCGGCATTCTCGATCGCGTGCGTGACCGCATTCCGCACGCCGCGATCACGACCGACATCATTGTGGGCTTCCCGGGCGAGACCGAAGACGACTTCGCCGACACGCTGCGGGTCGTCGAGCAATCGCGGTTCGCG
>CALRWH020000009.1:0-36755 GCA_943371805.1 Pseudomonas synxantha
ACGACCGCCGCGCACGAGCACCATCGAGTGCTCTTGCAGGTTGTGGCCCTCGCCGGGAATGTAGGCGGTGACCTCAGTGCCATTGCTGAGCTTGACGCGAGCGACCTTGCGCAGAGCCGAGTTCGGCTTCTTCGGGGTCGTCGTGTAGACGCGCGTGCAGACGCCGCGCTGCTGGGGGTTGGCCTTGAGGGCCGGTGCCTTGGTCTTGGAGACCTTCGGCGTGCGGCCCTTGCGGACCAGCTGCTGAATAGTGGGCAAAAAGTGCTCCTTGTGAATGCTGCACGGTGACAGCGGTTGCGGTTGGATGTCCCCACTCGAAGCTTGCACCTCGACCGGGCTCACGCGAATCCGACGATTTCGCCGAGCAAGCTCGACGACGACGAATATGCCGTGGGGGTATTGGCTCACTCGCCGAAGCGGGAAAAAACCCAGTGACCCTCTGTGCGAACCGGGGCCGCACCCGTGCCGCCGCTTTCACGGCACAACACAGACGCGTGCCTAAGCACACACCTGCCCAAGAATAGACCTCGCGCGCTATGCGGTCAAACGGCGGTGGTGCCGCCTACGGTCGCGCGGTGCTCGGCGAGCTCGCGCTCATAGCTTGCCCGCGCCTCGACGTTGCGCGCCCGGGCCGTGCGGCCGCGACGCGAAACGATTCCGCCGACCCAAATCGGGACCTCGCGAGCCGCGATAGCGGCGGCGAAGCCGAGCGGGTTGGTGAGCTGCTGCAGCACGATCGCAGAGACCTCCGTGGCCGAGCCACCGATGGCGCCCGCCGCGATAATGGCGGCGCCGACGAAGCCGACCCACACCACGATGGCGACGATGAATCCGCCCAGAACGTGCGCCCACCATCCGGCGCGGTTCACGATCACGACAAGGAGCAGGTACGACAAGAAAAACACGATGACGGGTAGCCAATAGGCGGCCGCCGAGAGCGACGACACGACCTCTTGCAGTGAAACGCCTCGAACGGAGATCGCGATGACGGCCACGAGAGCCGCGTAGACCGCGGCGAAGACTCCCGTGCTGAACACCGCAACCAGCGCTCCCACCCCGCGTGCTCCGCGCTTCTTCGGCGGCTGGGGAGCGGTGACGAAAACGACCGTCGGCTGAGCAGACTCGGTCGCAGCGCCCGACGGCGCGCTCGCGTCGTTGGCGACGGCAGAGCGTGATTCAGCGGTCGTGACGTCGTCGACCGATGCCTCTGGCACGTTCTGTGGCGTCGGTTCGGGAACTGACTCGGGTGCAGATGATGTGGCCATGACGCGTCCTTTCACGGGGAATGCGAACGCGCCACCCTACCAAGGTGGGGTTTCGGGATGCCCATCGCGGGCATCCCGAAACAACCAGCTACGGCGTGGGAGTGGGGGTGGGTGTCGGCGAGCCCGAGTCAGTCGGCACCGGAGTGGGGGTGTCTGTCGGCTCGGGTTCGGGGTCCGGCTCGGGTTCGGGCGAGGAATTCACCAGGTCGTCACCGCTCACGACGTACATGACCATCGAGAACGAGATCGTGCCACTGTCGCCATCGATGACCGCGTAGTCGCCCCGAGTCACGATGGAGAAGCGCGGCGACTTTTGTAGCGCATCGATGTACTCAAGAATCGACGACAGTGGACCCGTGACGGTCACCGTGACCGGCACTCCCAGCAATGAGCCGGCCGGCAAGATGCCCTCGCCGTCAATCTCGGGTGGCGGGACTTCTGCGTCGGGGTCGATGACGAGGGGCGTCGTCGGGGCGGGCTCATTGATCTGGATGTTCTGTAGTCCGAGACCGGCCGAGAGCAAGCGTGTCAGCAGCTCTTCAACGGCATCGTCGTATTGCGCAGCGGTCGGAAACTCTTCGCGCAAGCCCTCAAGTTCGATGAGTAGCTCGTCGAGGTTCTCGAAGTCCGCTTGCAGTTGAGCGATAACGGCGCGGGTCACATCGTTCTGCGCCTCCACGCTTCGCCGTTCAGCCTCAAATCGGGCCGCATCCGCGAGTCGCGGAGAGATTCCCAAGAACCATCCGAGGGCAACCACGGCGATCATGATGAGCACCGTGGCGAACGTCCAGATTCGCGTTGCTGCCGTGGTCACTCGGTCACCTCCGTTGCGCCGAAGCGTTGCGCGAGAGCCAGGTCGTTGAGGTTGATCGTCACGGCCGTTTCGTATCCGTCCTGCTGAGACGTGATCGAGTCAATGCTCGCGTCGGCGAAAGTGTCGATCTTCTCCCAACCGCGGAACCACGTGTAGGGCGTGGGTACCTCGACCGTTGTGATCACCAGGCGGATGGTCGCCGTGCGAGGAGCCCGCAGAGGCCCCGTGACCCCGAGGGCAGGCTCAGCGGGGGCATCCGACCGAAACCCGAGCGACTCGACCTGCTCGGCAGCGCTCAACACGGAGAGGTACGGCGTGACCGACTCGCGCCACAAGACCTCAACGGCCGCCAGCTGAGCCCGAACATCCGTAATCGACTGCAGTTGGCCGCGCACTTGCGTCACCTCAGCGAACTGCAGTTGCGTGGCGAGCAATTCTTCTGTGGTTTTGCGCTCAGCGGCCAGCTGAGCTTCAGAAGCCGTGGCGATGAAGGTCGACCCGACGATGCCGGCGACGGTCAGCGCAATGACGGCGATGACCGCCGTGACCAGTCCGCGACGTCGCCCGCGCTCTTTCTTCTGCAGGGCCACTTCGGGCGGCATGAGGTGTGCGCGAGGCACACCGCCATAGACGAGCGCCCCGGTCTCGCGGCCATCTCGACGACTCATGCTGCGCTCCCGACGGCCAGACCGATTGCGGTAATCCATGTCTGCATTTGCTCGTTGCTGTCGTGGCCCCGCATCGACCGACCGACCGCGACACCCGCGGTGGGGTTAACGGGGACGACAGAAATACGCGTCGACTCTGCGAGCGCGCTCGCGAGCCCCCGCAGTCGGGTGGCCCCGCCTGCAACCGACAAGTGATCGAACGCCACGCCCGTGCGCACTCCCGCAAAGTACGCGAGCGTGTTGCGCACCGCGGTGAGCAACTCACTCGTCGACTCGTGGATGACTTCGGCGGCCAGTCTCTCTTCATCGGTACTGCCAGCACCCGTCAGCCCCAGGTCGCGCTTGAGGGCTTCGGCTCGCTCGCGCGGCAGCGAGAGTCGCGTCATGATCGCGCGCGTCGCGTCGTCACCGCCGGCAGGAACAATGCGCACGAAGAGGGGAACGCCGGCTTGAACGATGACGATCGAGGTCGCGTTCGCACCGATGTTCATGTGCACAGCGAAACCGCTCGTCGGGCTCGACAGGCTGTGCACGCGGGTCATCGCGAACGGCAGCAGATCCATGCTGACGGGAGTGAGGCCCGCGAGAGTCGCTGCCGTGACATTGACGCTCACCGCTTGCTTGAAGGCGGCAACCAACAGCCCATTCACGATCGGCCCCGACTCGTTTTGGCCCTCGCCGATCGGGTAGTAGTCAAGTACGGCATCGCTCACCGGTACGGGGAGCAGTTCTTGAACCTGATACGGAAGCGACTCTTTGATCTGAGCCAGAGGGATGCGCGGCACCGCGAAGTCGCGCACGATGACGCTCTGCCCGCCGATGCCGAGGGCGACCTCTTTCGACCGGAAGCCCCCGGTCGACCACAGTCGCTTGAAGGCCGACGCTACGGTGTGCACCTCGAGAATCTCGCCCCGCTTGACCGAACCCTCGGGCAGTGGCACTTCGTGGGCGCGAAGCAGAGTCGGCCGCGCTTTCGATGCGTCGTCGATCTCGACGGCGCGCAGAAACGAGCTGCCGATGTCGACACCTACTACTCCGCCAGCCATGTCTTTCTCCTCAGTTCAGTCCGAATAGAGCGAGGTAGCCTCGCGCGATCGGTTCGCCCAGCAGAATTCCCACCCAGGCACCTCCCAGCATCCACGGCCCGAAGGGTATTCCCGTGTTGCGACTCGCCCGCCGCGCCGCGATCAGCGCAACCCCGACCAGGCCACCGAGAATGAACGCCGCGAGCGCCCCCACGGCGAGGGCGGCCCAGCCATACCAGCCGAGCATGAGACCGATGACGCCCGCAAGCTTAACGTCACCCATCCCCATGCCGCGCGGCGAGATGAGTGCGAGTGTCAAATACGCCGCGAACAGGATGCCCGCGCCCGCAGCAGCGCGAGCCGCCGACTCCAGGTCACCGGCCGCGATCGCAGCCGCGGCAAGCAGGGCAGCGAGCACGGGGTAGGCAGGCAACACGATCGCGTCGGGCAAGCGGTGTGTGTCGAGGTCGATGGCGGTGAGGGCGATCGAGATCGAGGCGAAGTAGAGCAGGGCGACGGTGACGAGGAGCACTGCGAGGGCATCCGTCATCGTGGTCGTCGCCACGAGAGCGGGGAGCTGCACGGCCGCGATTGCCGCGAAGGCGAGAGCAGTCGCGAGTTCGATCAGGGGGTAGCGAATGGAGAACGGCGCCGCGCAGTCGCGGCAGCGCCCACGAAGCACGAGCCACGAGACGATCGGAATGTTGTCATAGGGCCGCACCGGGGCCGAGCACATCGCACACGCACTCGGCGGTCGCACGACCGATACCCCGAGTGGCACGCGGTGAATCACCACGTTCAAGAACGAGCCAATGGCGGCGCCGAAGACGCCGACCACCGTCGGCACAATGATGGTCACGCGCGAGCCGGCTACGCGGGCGGGTCGATGTCGATGTACTCGATGAGCTCGCCAGGGTGTCCGGGCATGGCCGGCCCGCCGACAGCGCCTTCTCCTCCGGGACCACCCGCGCCATTGCCGAGGTCGAACCCAGGAATACCGATCGGCACGTAGGTGAGCTCGCTGTTGTTCGAGAAGGTCACTCGACCGCTGTAGTACTGACCACGCCACGCCAGCTGATTGCTGTTCTGCACGGTACAGGGGCTATAGATCAAGATGGCGACGGCATCGATGGTTTCGTTGCGGTTGTTGATGTCGAAGCGGCCGCACCCGGTCGTCGTCGGTCGATTGTCGGCAACCGTGTCGGGCGTAATGAACCGCAGGGCGCGGTCGAAGTTGCCGACAGAACTCACGGTGAAGTTCTCGAGGTTGACAGTGCGCGGCATGATGAACGTCAAGTCAGTACGCATGTTCATCACGAGGTTCGCGCTTGACGAGAAAACGACTGAGGCGCAACCGCGCATGTCGATGACCGTCGGCGTCGTATAGGTGCTGAACGCCGTTACCTGGGCGTTTGTTCGCGTGCGGTTGTCGATCGTGCACGGGCCGGTGTAGGTGCTCACGGTCCACCCGAGGGTCGTCCAGTTGGCCGGCACGAAGGCGACGTCAACCCATTGTGGTGCGGTGGGCGCGGCGACGTCGAGGCGGTTGAAGAAGACGGGGTCGGCGCCGGTCGTGCGCGCGACCGAGCAGGCGTCGCCCGCAGCGTCCCAGCCCGTGGCTCCCGTGGTGCATCGCTGACCCCAGCTATCGATCTCTCCGCGGGCGTAGACGCCACCCTCAATCCTGGTGCTGGGGTCGATGCGCGTGATACCGGTTCCGGCCGCAATCACGTCGCCGCCGATCGTCTTGTTGCCCTGCAGACCGACGGTTCCCGAGGCCCACACGTTCCCGCCAGCACTACACGTGTTGTCGAGCTGAATGTTGCCGTTGGCGGCAACGATGTCGCCTTCGACGTACACACTGTTGCTGCACAAGATGTTGCCTTCGGCCACAATCACGTTGGCCGAGTTGCCGTTGAACGACAACAGCTCAAGGCTGTTCGAAAGACCGGGCGTGCCATAGCTGAACACCGCGGCACCCGTGACGGCTTCGGAGTTTTCACCTGGCGTCCAGACGTACACCGCTTGCACCGCTGACTCATCACCGGCAGAGGCAGACTCAGCCACACCGGTGTCGGCCGCGAAGCCGGTTGATTGAATGCGAATCTGAGTGGTCGCGCCATCGGGGCATCCGGGTGTCCAGGCGGCGCCAGCGTTGGTGCGGTGCGCGACGTTCGCGATGAAGAAGGGTGCGGAGGCTGCGGTGCCCGTCAAGGTTGGGTCGACGGCACCCTGTGTGACCGTGAGTTCTCCCGTGCCCGGGCACTCGTCGGCGAACAACTCGGCGAGCATCGCGTCGACACCCGCTTCGGCAGCGGCGTTCGACTGCACACCCGCCCGGGTAAGTGAGGTATAGCTCAAGGCGTCAACGGTGGCACCGGTGACCGTCATGGTCACCATCGACGTGACCGCAATCAAGCCGACAACCGCGATCATGGCGTTGCCACGATCGTCTCGGCTCGCAGCACGGGCGACCCCCGTGGGGCGAACTGCACGTGTCAGAAACATGTCGGGCTCACATTCGATTGCGGTGCACGGCCTGTGGCGGTCGTGATGAAGAGCGAGCTGACTCCTGCTCCCCCGTCAACAGAGAAGCTTACGGCCAGGCCGCGGGTTCCATCCAGGGCGAAAACCGGAACCGCGGTGCCGGAATTGTCGACGACGGGCGCAATCCCTGAACTTATTGCTGTCCAGTCTGAACCCACCGACCCCGGAGTGGGAGGAACGATCAAGCCCGCGCTCGTGCGCTCGAACACAGTGCCGGTTTCGTTGTCATAGAACCAGGCCTGGCACCGAGCAGCGCCGCCTGCGGTCGTTCGGGCCACGGCGTAGATTGACGAGCCGTCGGGGTCGGGGTCGATCGAGACGGCGGTCGAGTTGCGAACCGTCTCTTCGATGACGTTCACGACCAGTTGGCCATCGGTGGTCGATCCTGTCACGTCGCGCACCGTGCGATCGGCGGTGAGCGCACTGACGATGATGCTGCCGACGACAGTGACGACGACGGCAAAGAGCGACATCGCGATCAGCAACTCCATGAGCGAGAAGCCGCGGTCATCAACCCGGGCCCGCATCACGGTGTGCCCGTCAACAAGATCTGCGTGCGAGCATCGGCGAGAACCGACTCGTCAAGGCTATTGATGGCGATGACCGTCACCGTAATCGCGCTGCCCGCGACACAGTTAGCCACGGTCGGAACCGTGGTCCTCACCGTGATCGTCACGCCTTGCGCGTCGACCTCTTCGGTCGTGGCGTTGAGAAGCTGTGCTGCCGCGCAGTCGGCCGCACCCCGCGAGCGAGCGTCGTCGATCGCCTGAGAAACCAGACGGGTCGCGGTTGCCGAGGTTGAGTTGAGCTCAGAGGCGCGAAGTGCTGCGACAATCACCGGAATAAAGGCGATCGCGAGAAGGGAAATCAAGAACATCGAGATGACGATCTCGATGAGACCGATACCGGCGTCGCGGTGAGCGGGGCGTGCGTCATCACGGCGAGAGCGGTTGCGCTCTATCGACATGATCCCCCCGATCGTTCGTGCATATGGACTTGGTCGTACTGGTGAGGCGAGGTACTGCGAGAACCGTCCAGTGGGGCCGTCGGCTTCGACGACCCCACTGACGGTTCAGTGTTGAATGACCGATTACGGAGTGCAGTCACCAGCGGCGGGGCCGGCCGAGCCGCTCGCCACGAAGAACGTGGTGCCGCTGTCGCTGACGGCCTCGAGGCAGAACGACGCGGTGCCGTCCACGATCGTGACACCCGCGGGGAAGCCCAAGTCGGTCAGAGCCTGGGTGACGGTGGTACCCGGGCCACCCGGGTTTGCAACAAGCGAGCTCACGACGGCAACCTTTGCGGTGGCGAGGTCCGAAATCGCCGACGAGTCTTGCGCCTGTGCCTGCTGGCCGAGGAAGACCGGAACGGCGATGGCGGCGAGGATGCCGATGATGATGACCACGACGAGAAGCTCGATCAGGGTGAAGCCCTTTTCTTTGTTCTGGATGCGGTCGAGGCGGTTCTCAAGTGCGGTGCGAATGGACATGTGTCCGTTTCCTTTCCCATCAAATGAAGGTTGATAGGTGGGCCCCCCACGGAACATGAAACCGGCCCCCCACTGGGTAATTCTGTATCCCTGCCCAATGCCATGGCATCCCCATTGCGGGGGGCACCTCGGCGTGTCACCTAAATCTGGTTGAAGATCTCAAAGATCGGAAGATACAGCGCCACGATCATGCCGCCGAGGACCACTCCGAGGAAGGCGATCATGAGCGGCTCGATGAGCGAGGTCAATGCTTCAGTTGTGCTCTGCACTTCACTGTCATAGAAGTCGGCGATCTTTTCGAGCATTGTCTCGAGGGCTCCCGAGTCTTCACCGACGGCGATCATTTGCGTCACCATGCTCGGAAAGATCGGCTGAAGCGCAAGAGGTGCAGCGATCGTTCGACCTTGTCGCACAGAGTCTTGCACCGCCTGCACCGACTGCTCAATTTGCCAGTTACCCGACGTCGAGCCCACGATTGACAGGGCCTGCAGAATCGGAACACCCGACCCGATCATGGTTCCGAAGTTGCGCGTGAAGCGGGCGATGGCGATCTTCTTGAAGAGGTCGCCAAACACGGGCATCTTGAGCAAGAGCGGTTCCCACACCGAACGGAACTTCGGCGTGTGACGATTCGCCCGCCACCAGATGGTGCCCACAATTGCGCCGATCACGACAACCGGCCCGAGCCACACCATGTTTTGTGAGATGGCCACGAGGATGCGCGTCGGAAGCGGCAACTCCCCACCGAGGTCTTTGAAGAGGTCATCGAAGACGGGAACGATGAACAAGATCATGCCCACCACGGCCAGAAGGGCCATGATGAGCACGACGACGGGATACGTCAACGCCGACTTAATCGTCGCCTTGAGTTCGACTTCTTTTTCGTAGTTTTTCGCGACCGAATCGAGCGAGGCCTCCAGGAAGCCGCCTACCTCGCCCGCGCGCACAAGATTGAGGAAGATCGGCGGAAACTCTCGCGGATGCTTCGCGAGAGCATCGGAGAACGAGCTTCCGCCCTCGACGGAACCGCGAACGTCATCCAGCGTGGCCGCGAGTTTCGGGTTCTCTGACTGGTCGGCCAGGATCGTGAGGGCCTTGAGCAAGGGAAGGCCGGCGCCAATCATGGTGGAGAGCTGACGACTCGCCACGGCGAGGTCTTTGATCGTGACCTTCTTGTCGAAAAGGCCCCCCATCGAGATGTCGCGGTTGAGTCCTGTACCGGAGGCGACCTGCTTGATGGAAACGGGGGCAATGCCCATCGTGCGCAAGCGAGCGACGACGGACGACTCGCCCGCAGCATCCACCCGCCCCTTGACGAGCTTGCCGCTCGAGTCGCGGCCTGTGTATTCGAACGTGAGCGTGGCAGCCACTATCGGGCTCCTCCGAATCCGTCAGCGAAGGGCGTTGGAGCTGCGCCGGCGGGCGCTCCCGTGCGGTGGACCAAACGATTGAAGTTCTCTCCTTCTTGCATTTTCGACTGTGCAGCTTCGTAGGTCACCATGTGGCTGTTGACGAGGTCGGCAAGGTGTTGGTCCATCGTGTGCATACCTGCCTCGCGCCCGGCCTGCAAGGCCGACGGAATCTGATACGTCTTGCCTTCGCGGATCAGGTTGGCAATGGCGCCCGTGGTCATCATGATCTCGGTCGCAATGATTCGACCCTGGCCCGATGCGCGGGGCAGCAGCGTCTGACACACGACACCCTGCAGCGTCAGTGCCAGTTGCGAGCGCACCTGAGTTTGCTGGTGGGTCGGAAAAACGTCGATGATGCGGTCAATCGTTTGTGCCGCCGACTGCGTGTGCAGCGTCGCGAACACAAGGTGACCCGTCTCGGCTGCTGTCAGCGCGGTGGAAATGGTCTCGAGGTCACGAAGTTCACCAATAAGGATGACGTCGGGGTCTTGGCGCAACACGCGTCGGAGCGCGTCGGCGAACGAGTGGGTATCGCTTCCCACCTCGCGTTGATTCACCAGCGCGCGCTGGTTCTGGTGCACGAACTCGATCGGGTCTTCGATCGTGACGATGTGATCGGCGCGAGACTTGTTGACGAGGTCAATCAAGGCCGCGAGGGTCGTCGACTTGCCCGAACCGGTGGGGCCCGTCACGAGTACGAGTCCACGCGGAAGAGTGGCAAACTTTGCGACCACGCTGGGCACGCCCAATTGCTTGAGCGACTTGATCTCCGTGGGAATAAGGCGGAACGCTCCGGCCATCGCCTCACGGTCTTTGAAGATGTTGACGCGGAAGCGGTCACCACCCCGCGGGCTGATCGCGATATCGAGTTCCCACTCGGTCAAGAAGTTCTCGCGCTGCTTGGCCGTCATGATGCTTTGAAGGATCGCCGTGACGTCGTCGCGGCTCCACACGGTGGAGTTGGTCGCAGGACGCAACTCGCCGTCCATGCGAATCATGGGAGGGGCATTCCCCGCGACATGGAGGTCGGAGGCCCCGCGAGCGACGACGTCATCGAGAGCCGCGAGCAAAGCCGGATGGATGCCGGCCATGACGCCTCCTCCGAGAGCGGGGGGCGGCGGTGCCAGCACAGGAACCAGGCCGGCAGGTGGCGCTCCGGGCTCAGGAGCCGCGATTGGTTGTTGACCCACGGGCGGGGGCGGGCTGAGGTGCGCCATCTCGGCCGAAAAGTCGGAGAGCGATGCGGCGGGGCTCGGTAGCGGGGGCACGGCCATCGGCGACGAGAGGGAGGCCGCTTGCGCGGCCGCTACTGCTGAACTTTCGTCGGCGGTCACCGACCAGACGCGGCGCGTGCTCGGGCTAGCGCCGTCGGCCGGCGATCCGAGTCCTAGCGAGTCGGTCATGGTGTTCCCCTCGTTGTTGCGTGGTGCACGTGCGATGCACAACGGCCCTGTCCTGCGATTGTTGCGCGGCCTCGCCCCCTGACGGTGCCGCGACAGTTGCCGCGTGTCGTCAGGCAACCACGCGAAGAACCTCTTCGATCGACGTCAGACCCGCACGCACCTTTGCCCAGCCGTCTTGCCGCAGAGTTAGCATGCCTTGCGCCGTGGCGGTGTGCATAATCTCGGCACTCGAGGCGCGAGAAACGGCAAGTCGTTCGATCTCTTCGCTCACCATCATGACCTCGTGCAGAGCCAAGCGACCGCGATAGCCCGTGCCCGAGCACGCGGAGCACCCGACCGCGTGGTAAAAACGCGGGCTGAACTCGTCTTCACGCCGGCCGAAGCCCAAGTGGTCAAGGTGTGTCATGTCGTACTCCTGCAGCTGCTTGCAGCGATCGCAGAGTTTGCGGGCGAGACGCTGGGCGACCACGCAGTCAAGAGCGGAGCCCACCAGGAACGGCTCGATATCCATCTCGATGAGTCGCGTGATCGCACTAGGTGCATCGTTCGTGTGCAGGGTCGATAACACGAGGTGGCCCGTCAGTGACGCCTCGATGGCGATCTGTGCGGTCTCTTGGTCTCGAATCTCACCGATGAGCACGACATCAGGGTCAGAACGAAGGATGCTGCGCAGGGCGCTCGCAAAGGTCAAGCCCGCCTTCGGGTTGACCTGCACTTGATTGATGCCGACCATGCGGTATTCGACCGGATCTTCCACCGTGATGACGTTGATCTCGGGTCGGGCCACGGCGTGCAAAGTCGTGTACAGCGTCGTCGATTTTCCGGAGCCGGTCGGCCCGGTGACGAGAATCATGCCGTAGGGCTTGGTGTACGAATTGCGGTAGACAGTGAGGTTGCGGTCGAGCATTCCGAGGTCGCCAATGTCGCGACGCGTTGCGTTGTTGTCGAGAATACGCATGACGACTTTTTCGCCCCACACCGTCGGCAGGGTCGCGACGCGCAAGTCGATCACTTCGCCACCGTGCTGCACCGACATGCGGCCGTCTTGCGGGCGACGTCGTTCGGCGATGTTGATGTCGCTCATGATCTTCAAACGCGAGATGACGCCGTTCTGAATGTTCTTGGGGGCCTGCTGCACATCGTGCAGAACGCCATCGATGCGGTAGCGAACGCGCATCTCAAACTCACCCGGTTCGATGTGAATGTCAGACGCAAGGTCTTGAATCGCCTGACCGATGATGAGGTTCACAAAGCGAACGATGGGCGCATCGTCGGCGTCGGCTTCGCGCAAGGCGAGTTCGTCGCTTTGGCTCGGCGTTGATTCTTCTTGAATCGCGGTCGAGAGGTCGCTGAGCTCGTTGTCGGCGCGGTGCAATCGATTGATGGCCGCCGTAAGGTCATTGCGCTCGGCCACGACCGCCACGACGTGCATGCGGGTGAGGGCGCGCACGTCGTCCATGGCCAAAACGTCGCCGGGCTCGACCATCGCGAGCGTGATGGTCGTGGGCGTGGCATGGATGGGCAGGATGTTGTGCCGCCGGCACAACTGCGCCGGAACGAGAGCCACCGCAGTGCGGTCGACCGGGTACTCGGCGAGCTCGACGAACGAGAGCCCAGCGACCTCAGCCTTGGCCGACGCAACCTGGGAGGGAGTGACAAGTCCGCGCTCGACAAAGTCGCCGACGACGACCTCGTCGCCTTCTTCGCGAAGCTTGTCGAGAGTCTCGATCGGCAGCAGCCCACGAATGATGAGCACTTCACTGACGGAAACCACAGCAGATCCCTCCCCCCTGGACGCACACGGCCCGACAATGGGTCGCTTGCACGGACTGCCTGACCGTCACGGTACGACACGCCGTGGTTCTGACAATAGTCCCGCGTTCGGGGGTAGTCCACACCAATCACACTGTTAACATCTGCCCCACGACGACTGCGGGGCCCTCACCGAGTTCGGTGCGGGCCCCGCAGTCGTAGAGGGAGACGCGTGACTAGCTGTACGTCCCCGGAGTGAAGTCTTCGCTCGAGAAGGTGTCGAAGTCGACGAACGACAGGTCGGCCTCAGTCAAGGCGCTGTCATCAGCGAAGATGCGGTTGGGGTACCGCTCGGCCTTCGCCTCTTCTGTTGCCTCGACCGTGACGTTGCGGTAAGCCGGAAGACCGGTACCGGCGGGGATGAGCTTGCCGATGATGACGTTCTCTTTCAGGCCGAGCAACGGGTCGCTCTTGCCTTCCATCGCCGCCTGCGTCAGAACTCGGGTCGTCTCTTGGAACGAGGCCGCCGACAACCACGACTCGGTCGCGAGCGAGGCCTTGGTGATGCCCATGACCTCTTGACGCGCCGACGCGGTCTTCTTGCCTTCGGCAAGCGCTGCGCGGTTGATCTGGTTGTACTTCGAACGGTCAACGAGCTCGCCCGGCAACAGGTCGGTCTCGCCATGGTCGACGACGGTGACCTTGCGCAGCATCTGCCGCACAATCACCTCGAGGTGCTTGTCGTGAATCGGCACACCCTGCGAGCGGTAGACGCCCTGCACACCCTCAACGAGGTGCTGCTGCACGGCGCGAACACCCTTGACGCGCAGCACCTCCTTCGGGTCAACGGTTCCCGCGAAGATCTGGTGGCCGAGCTCAACGTGCTGACCGTCTTCGACGAGCAGCGTGGCGCGCTTCGAGACCGAGTACACGACCTCTTCGTCACCGTTATCGGGCGTCAGCACGATCTTCAGCAGGCTGCCGTTGTCGTCGATGCTGATACGGCCGGCGCTCTCGGCGATCGGGCTCGCACCCTTGGGGGTGCGCGCTTCGAACAGCTCGGTCACGCGAGGCAGACCCTGAGTGATGTCAGCAGCCGATGCCGAACCACCCGTGTGGAAGGTACGCATCGTGAGCTGAGTACCGGGCTCACCGATCGACTGCGCCGCGATGATGCCGACGGCCTCCCCGAGGTCAACGCGCGTGCCCGTGGCCAACGAGCGGCCGTAGCAAGCGGCGCACACGCCGACCGCCGACTCACACGTGAGCACCGAGCGCACCTTGATTTCGGCAACGCCCGACGCCACCAGGCTGTCGATGAGCACGTCACCGACGTCGGCGCCCGCCTGAGCGACGATCTCGCCCGAGGAGCTGACGGCATCCGTTGCGAGGGTGCGAGCGAACACGAGGTTCTCGACGTTGTCGTCGCGAACCCAGCTGCCGTCGACCTCGTGCGCGATCGTGAAGTCGAGGCCCTTGCCGGTGCCACAGTCTTCTTCGCGAATGATGACGTCTTGCGCCACGTCGACGAGACGACGCGTGAGGTAGCCCGAGTCGGCCGTACGCAAAGCGGTGTCGGCGAGACCCTTGCGGGCACCGTGGGTGGCGATGAAGTACTCCGCCACCGACAGGCCCTCGCGGTACGAGTTGATGATCGGGCGGGCGATGATCTCACCACGCGGGTTCGACACCAGGCCACGCATACCGGCGATGTTGCCGACCTGCAGCCAGTTACCACGAGCACCCGACGTCACCATGCGGTTGATGGTGTTGTCGACCGGGAAGTTCGCGCGCATCTCGTCGTTGACGGCCTTGGTGCCTTCCGTCCACAGCTCGACGAGCTCGCGACGACGCTCGTCGTCGGTGGTCAGACCCTTGTCGAACTGACCCTGGATCTTCGCGGCCTTCTTCTCGTACTCGGCAACGATCTGCTTCTTCTTCGGCGGCGTGAGCACGTCGCTGAGCGCGACGGTGACTCCCGACCGGGTGGCCCAGTAGAAGCCAGCGTCTTTCACCTTGTCGAGCGTGGCGGCCACGATCGTCTTGGGGTAGCGCTCGGCGAGGTCGTTCACGATCTGCGAGATCGTGCCCTTGTCGGCCACAGCATCCACAAACGGGTAGTCAGCCGGCAGCTGCTCGTTGAACAGAGCGCGACCCAGCGTGGTCTCACGCAGCTCGCGGCCGTCGGCGAACTTCTCACCGTAGAGACGAATACGGATGGGCGCGTTGAGGTGCAGCGAACCCTGATCCATGGCCATGATCGCCTCGGCAACCGACGAGAACGCGCGGCCTTCGCCGGCAGCGCCCTCGCGCACGGTCGTGAGGTGGTGCAGGCCGATGATCATGTCTTGAGTCGGAACCGTCACCGGGCGGCCGTCAGACGGCTTGAGGATGTTGTTCGAGGCGAGCATGAGAATGCGAGCTTCGGCCTGCGCCTCGACCGAGAGCGGAAGGTGCACAGCCATCTGGTCACCGTCGAAGTCGGCATTGAATGCCGCGCAGACGAGCGGGTGCAGCTGGATGGCCTTGCCCTCGACGAGCTGAGGCTCGAAGGCCTGGATGCCCAAGCGGTGCAGGGTGGGTGCGCGGTTGAGCAGCACGGGGCGCTCGCGGATGATCTCTTCGAGAACATCCCACACCTGCGGACGCGAACGCTCGACCATGCGCTTAGCGCTCTTGATGTTCTGAGCGTGGCCCAGGTCGATCAGGCGCTTGATGACAAACGGCTTGAACAGCTCGAGAGCCATAAGCTTCGGCAGCCCGCACTGGTGCAGCTTGAGCTGCGGACCAACGACGATGACCGAACGGCCCGAGTAGTCGACGCGCTTGCCGAGCAGGTTCTGACGGAACCGGCCCTGCTTGCCCTTGAGCATGTCGCTCAGCGACTTGAGGGCGCGGTTTCCCGTGCCCGTCACCGGACGACCGCGGCGACCGTTGTCGAACAGCGCGTCAACAGCCTCCTGAAGCATGCGCTTCTCGTTGTTGACGATGATCTCGGGAGCTCCGAGGTCGAGCAGGCGACGAAGACGGTTGTTGCGGTTGATCACACGACGGTAGAGGTCGTTGAGGTCAGAGGTCGCGAAGCGGCCACCGTCGAGCTGCACCATCGGGCGAAGCTCCGGCGGAATGACCGGCACGACATCCAGCACCATCGCGGCCGGCGAGTTGCCGGTCTGCAGGAAGGAGTTGACGACCTTCAGGCGCTTGATGGCACGGATCTTCTTCTGGCCCTTGCCCGTGGCGATCTGCTCGTGGAGCAGCTCGCTCTCGGCGGCGAGGTCGAAGGCCTCGAGGCGCTTCTTGATGGCCTCGGCACCCATGTGCGCCTCGAAGTACAGACCGAAGCGGTCTTGCAGCTCCTGGAACACCGAGTCTTCGGGCTTGAGGTCGCCGACCTTGAGGGTGCGGAAGTCTTCCCACACGCGCTCGAGCTGGGCGATCTGCTCGTCGAACGACTTGCGGGCTTGACCCATCTCTTTCTCGCCCAGGTCTTTGACCTTGCGCTTCTGGTCAGCCTTGGCACCCTCGGCCTCGAGCTCAGCGAGCTCGGTCTCGAGACGCTGCATGCGCGTTGCGATGGCGCTGTCGCGCTGGCCCTCGAGGGTCTTGATCTCAAGGCGAAGCTCGTTCTCGAGACCCGGAAGGTCGGCGTGGCGGCCGTCTTCGTCGATCGAGATGACCATGTAGGCGGCGAAGTAGATGACCTTCTCGAGGTCTTTCGGCGCCATGTCGAGCAAGTAGCCGAGGCGGCTCGGCACACCCTTGAAGTACCAGATGTGCGTGACCGGAGCGGCAAGCTCGATGTGACCCATGCGCTCACGGCGCACCGAGGACTTGGTTACCTCAACGCCACAGCGCTCGCACACGATGCCCTTGAAGCGCACGCGCTTGTACTTGCCGCACGAGCACTCCCAGTCGCGCGAGGGGCCGAAGATCTGCTCGCCGAACAGACCATCTTTCTCGGGCTTGAGGGTGCGGTAGTTGATCGTTTCCGGCTTCTTTACTTCACCGTGCGACCAGCGACGAATGTCGTCGGCGGTCGCGAGGCCGATGCGGAGCTCATCGAAAGTTTTTGCGTCGAGCACGTGTTATCTCTTCTCTTGCAGTCTTCTGCGTCTAGCGAAAATCAGCGTTGTGCGAAAGGTGTGGAGCCCGGCTTAGATCTCGTCGATCGACGACGACTCGAAGCGGGTGGAGATGTTGATGCCCAGCTCTTCAGCGGCACGGAAGACTTCGTCGTCCGTGTCTTTCAGGCTCAACACGGTGCCGTCAGCCGAGAGCACCTCGACGTTCAAACACAGCGACTGCATCTCTTTGATGAGCACCTTGAAGCTCTCGGGAATACCGGGCTCCTGGATGTTCTCGCCCTTGACGATCGCCTCGTACACCTTGACGCGGCCAAGGATGTCGTCGGACTTGATCGTCAGTAGCTCTTGCAGAGCGTAGGCGGCACCGTACGCCTCGAGAGCCCACACCTCCATCTCGCCGAACCGCTGGCCACCGAACTGAGCCTTACCGCCCAGGGGTTGCTGCGTGATCATCGAGTAGGGGCCCGTCGAACGCGCGTGGATCTTGTCGTCAACGAGGTGGTGGAGCTTGAGGATGTACATGTAGCCGACCGAAATCGGGTCGGGGAACGGCTCGCCGGAGCGGCCATCGAACAGACGTGCCTTTCCGGTGGAGTCGATCATGCGCACGCCATCGCGGTTCGGCAACGTCGCGTCGAGCAGGCCGGCGATCTCGTCTTCACGAGCACCGTCGAACACCGGCGTGGCGATCTTGGTACCGGGTGCCGCCTCGCGAGCGTTGGCAGGAATGCCCTCGGCCCACTCGGGGTTGCCGTCGATCTTCCAACCGCGCGATGCCGCCCACCCCATGTGAATCTCGAGCACCTGGCCGAAGTTCATGCGGCCGGGAACGCCGAGCGGGTTGAGCACGATGTCGACGGGCGTGCCATCTTCGAGGAAGGGCATGTCTTCGACCGGAAGGATCTTCGAGATGACGCCCTTGTTGCCGTGGCGGCCGGCGAGCTTGTCGCCCTCAGAGATCTTGCGCTTCTGGGCGATGTAGACGACCACGCGCTGGTTGACGCCCGAGCCCAGCTCGTCGTCACCGTCTTGTGCGTCGAACACCTTGACACCGATGATCGTGCCCTGCTCGCCGTGGGGAACCTTGAGCGAGGTGTCGCGCACCTCGCGCGACTTCTCGTTGAAGATCGCGCGCAGCAGGCGCTCTTCGGCCGAGAGCTCGGTTTCACCCTTGGGCGTGACCTTCCCGACGAGGATGTCGCCGGGGCGAACCTCGGCACCGATGCGGATGATGCCGCGCTCGTCGAGGTCAGCCAACAGCTCGGGGCTCACGTTCGGCAGGTCGCGGGTGATCTCTTCTTTACCGAGCTTCGTGTCGCGAGCATCCACCTCATATTCCTCGATGTGAATCGACGACAGCGTGTCGTCTTTCACGAGGTTCTGGCTGAGGATGATCGCGTCTTCGAAGTTGTGGCCCTCCCACGACATGAACGCGACGAGCAGGTTCTTGCCGAGCGCGAGTTCGCCGTTCTCGGTCGCGGGACCATCGGCGATGACCTCACCAACCTCGATGCGGTCGCCCGCACTGACGACCACGCGGTGGTTGTAGTTCGTGCCCTGGTTCGAGCGGTCGAACTTGCGCAGCACGTAGTCCTGCGTTCCGCCTTCATCGAGCTGAACCGTGACCGAGTCGGCCGAGACCGACGCGACGACACCCGCCGCCGTGGCGGTGATGACATCGCCAGCGTCGACCGCGGCGTAGCTCTCCATGCCGGTGCCGACGAGCGGCGACTCCGAGCGGAGCAGCGGCACAGCCTGGCGCTGCATGTTGGCACCCATAAGGGCGCGGTTCGCATCGTCGTGCTCGAGGAACGGGATGAGCGACGTCGCGACCGAGACCATCTGGCGCGGCGAGACGTCCATGTAGTCGACCTGCTCCGACGGAACGAGTTCGACCTCGCCGCCCTTACGGCGAACGAGCACGCGCTCTTCAGCGAACGAGCCGTCTTTGTTGAGAGGCGCACCGGCCTGCGCGACGACGTGGTCGTCTTCTTCACTCGCGGTGAGGTAGTCGATCGTGCCCGTGACCTTGCCCTTGGTGACGCGGCGGTACGGGGTCTCGATGAAGCCGAACGCGTTGATGCGCGCGAACGAGGCGAGTGAACCAATGAGGCCGATGTTCGGGCCTTCCGGCGTTTCGATCGGGCACATGCGGCCGTAGTGCGAGGGGTGCACGTCGCGCACCTCAACGCCGGCACGCTCACGGCTCAGACCACCCGGGCCGAGCGCCGACAGGCGACGCTTGTGGGTGAGACCCGCGAGCGGGTTGTTCTGGTCCATGAACTGCGACAGCTGCGAGGTGCCGAAGAACTCCTTGATCGCGGCGACGACGGGGCGCACGTTGATCAGGGTCTGGGGCGTGATGGCCTCGATGTCTTGCGTGGTCATGCGCTCGCGCACAACACGCTCCATGCGGCTAAGGCCCGTGCGCACCTGGTTCTGGATGAGTTCACCCACGGCGCGGATGCGACGGTTGCCGAAGTGGTCGATGTCATCGACATCGAGGCGCAGGTCGACAGGCTTGCCGTCGCGCTGACCGGGCAGCGTGGTGCGCCCCTCGTGCAGCGACACCATGTAGCGGATGGTCGCGACGATGTCGTCGACGCTCAGCACCGAGTCGGCGAGAGGGGCATCGACACCGAGCTTGCGGTTGATCTTGTAGCGACCCACCTTCGCCAGGTCGTAGCGCTTGGGGTTGAAGTAGAAGTTGTCGAGCAGCGCACGCGCGGCCTCGGCGGCAACCTGCTCGCCCGGACGCAGCTTGCGGTAGATGTCTTTGAGCGCCTCTTCTTTGGTGAGGATGGCGTCTTTCTCGAGGGTCTGCTCAATCGAGTCGAAGCCCGCGAACTTCTCGCGAATCTCTTCGGTCGTGAGACCCAAAGCCTTGAGGAACACCGTGACCGACTGCTTGCGCTTGCGGTCGATCCGCACGCCGACCTGGTCGCGCTTGTCGACTTCGAACTCGAGCCAGGCGCCACGACTGGGGATGATGCGCGCGGTGTAGATGTCTTTGTCGGTGGTCTTTTCGAGCTGACGTTCGAAGTAGACACCGGGCGAACGCACGAGCTGCGACACGACGACGCGCTCGGTGCCGTTGATGATGAAGGTGCCCTTTTCGGTCATGAGCGGGAAGTCGCCCATGAAGACCGTCTGGGTCTTGATCTCACCGGTCATGTGGTTCATGAACTCGGCCTCGACGTAGAGCGGCGCGGCGTAGGTCTTGCCACGCTCTTTGCACTCGTCGATCGAGTACTTCTGCTCTTCGAGGTACGGGTTGGTGAACGAGAGCTGCATGGTCTCGCCGAGGTCTTCGATGGGCGAGATCTCTTCGAAGATCTCTTCCAGACCACTGTGGGTCGGAACATCGGTGCGACCGGCAGCCTGCGCCTCGTCGAGGCGAGCCTTCCAGGCGTCGTTACCGACGAGCCAGTCGAAGCTCTCGGTCTGCAGAGCAAGCAGATCGGGAACCGTCAGCGTGTCGCTGATCTTGGCGAAAGAGAGCCGCGATGCGGTGCGGCCGTTCTTGGGGGACTGGTTCTTAGCGGTGCGCGCAGCAGCCAAGGATCTAACCTCCGTGGGCGGTAAAGCCCGAATACTGTCGTCAACAGACAGATAAGTGCGGTCGAATGGACGCGCCGAACCCGTGGGGATTTCGTGCAATCAAAATCCACCCCGCCGCTATACTCGGGGCACGATCGCCGCCCGCCATATGGCGGCAGATCAGACATGGGAGCGCAAACCTCAATACTAGGCGCGCTCACGCTGTTGTGTCCAGTCCGATTCTTGACCAATCACGGTCACTGCGCTATAACCTCGCGATTACCCTCAGCGCAGCGTACGAATGTCATCGACGCGAGGGGTGTGGCACGCTGACGGTCATGAGCGAATCGGTCGACCTGCGATTGGCGAGTGGGCAACGGGCTGTCATCGAGCCCGACCGCTGGGCCGCGGGCAGCTACACGCTCATCGTCGACGGCACCCCTCAATCGCACGTCGACCTCGATGATCCCAGCCGCTTGTTCTTCGAGTACGTGCAGCGCATTGGCCACGTGATCGACGAGTGGGGTGACCCTGGCCAGCCCATGACCGCGCTGCACTTGGGCGCTGGCGCGCTGACCCTGCCGCGCTACGTTCACGCGACCCGACCCGGCTCGCGCCAGCAGGTCA
The DNA here is from genome assembly GCA_943371805.1 of Pseudomonas synxantha. Taxonomy (GTDB): domain Bacteria; phylum Actinomycetota; class Actinomycetes; order Actinomycetales; family Microbacteriaceae; genus Microcella. Next base: position 20,631 of record CALRWH020000009.1, read on the forward strand.
TCGAACTCGACGACGGGCTTGTGGCGTTCGTGCGTGAGCACCTTCCGCTCCCCCGCCAGTCGGGCATCAGGGTTCGGTATGGGGATGCTCGCGCCACGCTCACTCGCTTGCCCGCGGCTCTGCACGGCGCGGTCGACCTCGTCGTGGTCGACGTGTTTAGTGGAGCGCGCATCCCGGCTCATGTGACGAGCGTCGAGTTCTATCGCGAGGTTGCCGCGTTTCTTGCCCCCGGCGGAATCGTCGCGGTCAACGTCGCCGACGGACCAGGACTCGCGTTCGCCCGCGGCCAAGCCGCGACGTTGCGGCTCGTACTCGACAATGTGGCCGCACTTGCCGAGACAAGCGTGCTCAAGGGTCGCCGCTTCGGCAACGTCGTGCTCATCGCGTCGCCCTCAGCACTGCCGCTCGACTGGATGCCCCGGCTCATGGCGCGAGGCCCACACCCTGCCGCGGTGATCGCCGGCACCGAGCTCGTCAACTGGATCGCGGGCGCTCCGGTCGCCACCGATCAAACAGCGATTGCGTCTCCGGCACCGGCCACGAGTCTCTTTACGCGCGGGGGTCCGGGCTCACGATAGCCAGGCGCAGTCGCTCAAGAAGAGCACGCACCTCGATCGCTGCCGTCACGTTCGCGCCCAGACCGGCGAGCGTCTCGTCAACGATGCGCAAGAACCGGTCGTAGGCCTCATCGGTGAGCGAGAGGCTCGCGTGCGCTTCGCGCAGTCCACGCCCCGAGTAGCCCTCGGGGCCCCCGAGAACCGCGGCGAAGTACTGCTCGCGGTGCTCGTTGAGCAGCAATGGGTCGACCTCGGCAAACATCGGGCCGAGCATCGGGTCAGCGTCAATGCGCACCGTGAGCTCGTCGACGAACGCACGAATGCCCGCAGCGCCGCCCAGTTGCTCAAACGTCGACATCATCGACCGCCTTCCGTGTGTCGACGACCCTAAAGTGCGAGCCTGACAACCCCCACCATGCTCTCAGCAAGCAGGATCATTCTCATCGAGCAACCACTCTGGGGAGGATGGGTTCATGCGTCGACACACCGCGGTCATCGTGGGCCTCACGTCGATTCTGGTCGTCGCCGGATGCTCTCCGCTGAGTGGCGCGCCCACCCCCAGTGCCTCGCCCCCCGGTGTCGCCGGCTCCCCTGCCACTGATCCCCCGAACGACAGGATCGTCTCGCTCGCCCCCTCGGGTGGCGTCGAGACTCTCGCCTCGACCATGACAACGCCGTGGTCGGTCATCCCCCTTCCGACGGGGTCGATGCTGATCAGCGAACGCGACACGGGCCGAGTGCTCGAACTCACCGCCGATGGCGACACGCGAGTCGTCGGCGTGGTGCCGGGCGTCGTGCCCGGCGGCGAGGGTGGGCTCTTGGGTCTCGCGGCGCGCGACGTCGGCACGCCCTACCTCTATGCCTATTTCACGGCGGCGACCGACAACCGCATTGTGCGCATCGAGGTGACCGGATCGCCCGGGTCGTACGAACTGGGTGACCTCGAGGTGCTGCTCACGGGCATCCCGAAAGCGCGCACGCACAACGGCGGTCGCCTCGCCTTCGGGCCCGACGGGATGCTCTATGCCACGGCCGGCGACGCTCGACTCGAGGCGGACGCCCAGAACGTCAACTCGCTCGCCGGCAAGATTCTGCGCATGACCCCGGAGGGGCAGGTTCCGGCCGATAACCCCTTCGCCGGTTCGTATGTGTACTCCTATGGACACCGCAATCCACAGGGTCTCGCTTTCGACAGCACCGGGCAGCTGTGGGCCTCTGAGCTCGGGCAAAACACGTGGGACGAGCTCAACCGCATCGAGGCGGGCGCCAACTACGGCTGGCCGATCATCGAGGGCGTCGGCGGCGCCGACGCCTACATCGACCCCGTGCAGCAGTGGCCCACGAGCGAGGCCAGCCCGAGTGGCCTTGGCATCGTGGGTGACACGCTCTTCATGGCTGCGTTGCGGGGTGAGCGACTGTGGGCGATTGACGTTGCCGAGCCGGGAGTGAGCACCGCCTACTTTGTGGGCGAGTTCGGTCGCCTTCGCGACGCCGTGGCCGGAATCGACGGCACGCTGTTGTTGCTCACGAGCAATACGGGCGGGCGGGGCGCTGCGAGCCCGACCGATGATCGACTTCTGCAGGTCACCCTCGCGCCGCGCGGCTGACGTCGGCGCTGCCGTTTAGCATCGAGCCTGTGAGCGATCTCGAGCGTGTGCGGCACTGGGCGACGGCCCTCATCGCGCTGCACCTCGATGCGTCGTGGAGCTTCGATTTCGACCGCGCCACGCGTCGCGCGGGCCTGTGCGACTTCTCGCGCAAGCGCATCACGGTGTCACGACACCTCGCCCAGCGCTTCGACGATGACGACATTCACCAGGTGCTGCTGCACGAGGTGGCACACGCTCTTGCGGGGCCACGAACAGGCCACGGGCCCGAGTGGCGGCGCATCGCTCGCGAGCTCGGCTACGTCGGCGGAGTCACCCACAGTGGCCCGATCGCCGACGACCGCGCGCGCTGGCGCGGCACGTGCCCACAGGGCCACGAGTTCGTGCGCTTTCGCCGCCCGAGCCGTGACCTCTCGTGTGGTCGCTGCTCGCGCGGCTTCACTCGTGCGGCGCTCATCACGTGGCGCGATCAGTCAACGATCGCGGCCACGCTGAGGTCAGCTACTCGCTGACGCTCACCTCTTTCCAGAACGCCACGTAGTTGCTGAAGTCTTTGCCGACGCGCTCGATGCCGCTCGGGTAGGGCGTGGGGTAGCTCCACGCGCGGTCGGGCAGGTTCTGGCCATCGACCGTCACGGTGAAGTACTGGCACTCGCCCTTCCAGGGGCAGGTGTACGGGGTCGGGCTCGTGGTGAGCATCCCCTCGACGATGCTCGACGGCGGAAAGTACCAGTTGCCCTCGATTTTGATGAGTTCGCTCTCGGGGGCCTCGGCGATGACGGTGCCGTTGACGTGAGCCTTCATGGTTCCTCCTGCGGTCGAGTGGTGCCGGTCTCTCGGCACAACCTCAGGCTGTCAGATCGAATTCCCGCAGCACCACGAGTTCGGTTGATTCCCAGCGCGCCCGGGCGGTGCTCAGCGCCTCGGTTCCGTCGGCGGCGGCGAGGGTTCGACCGCCGACCGACGCGCTGAGCATGTGCCCTACGGCCCCGCGCAGCCCCTGGTAGCCCGCCGCGGCAACGGCCGCCTCGGGGCTCGTCGCGTCGATGCCCACGGCGCCGAGCGCGTCGATCACGGCACCCGCGAGCAAATGATCTTCGACCGGGATGCCCTCCGGCGCCTGCACGGGAGACCCGGCCGCCACGACCGCAACCATTGTGCGCTCGCCGCGCGCAGCCTGCAGCTCGAGCAACCGCTGCGCGATCGCGGACGCAGCGCCGCAGCGCGCGTCGATGACCTCAAGGTGCGGGGGCAGGGCATCCGTCGGCACGGGCTCGGTCGCGAGGCCGTCGCACCACACGAGAAGGTGCGCCGAGGCGCCGACGCGGCGCGCGCCATCGATTCCCACGTCGAAGCGCACCTGATACCGCGTTTGCTCGTCGGGGGCGGAGCTGTCAAGAAGGCCGGTCACAGGTCGATCGTATCGACGTGCCGCAGACTGGGCGCATGCGCGTGCGACTTGATCTCTTGCTCGACTGCCCGGCCGATGCGGCGTGGGAGGCCCTGCACTCCCCCGCGGTGTTTCGCTCCGTCTCGGGGCCGATCACGACGGCCGAGTCACTCGAGCCCGGAGGGTTTCCCGAGCGCTGGGCCAACACCGAGCATCGCGTGCGGCTGCGCATGCTCGGCGTGCTGCCGATGGGTTCGCAAGTGATTCGCGTGCGGGACGAGACGCAGCTCGACGGCACGCGCATCGTGCACGACGAGGGCGGGCCCGTGAGCGGACCCATGACGCTTGTGACGAGCTGGCACCACCGCATGGCCGTCAGCCCCAACCCGCTCAGCCCGGAGACGCGCACCCGCTTTCACGACACTCTCGATGTTCGGGCGGGGCTGCTGACTCCGTTTGCCTGGCTCGGGTTCGCGGTGTTTTGGCGGCTGCGCGGGCGAAAGATCGCGAAGCTCGCGCCCGGGTGGGCCGCGCAGTTTGGCGTGGTGGGCGGCGGCGCGTGAGTACCGCATCCGTCACTCCCGCCCGGGCCATCGACGCTCTCGCCGTCGCCGACTGGCGACGCCAGATCGCCGTGCTCTACGCCGAGCTGCGGGCCGCGACCGACCTCGTCGCCGCGCATGACCACTGGCGCCGGACGCGCGACGAACTCTTCGCGCACCACCCCGCATCGCCGCTGCTGCCCGCCGACCGAGACTCATTCACGGGCCTGCGCGTCAAGCCCTACGACCCCGCGTGGCGGTTCGAGTGCGTGATTCAGGATGCTGAGCCGGCGCGCATCGAGGTGACCACGGGCACCGACGGAGTCGTGCCGTTCGAGCGGCTCGGCCTCGTCGACGTGCCCGGCGTCGGCACGCTCGACGTGTGGCGGCTCGCCTCGTACGGAGGCGGACTCTTCGTTCCCGCGCGCGACGCCCTCTCGCGCGTGCCCGGCGGCACCTACGGCGGCGGCCGCCACCTGCTCGACACCGTCAAGGGCGCCGACCTCGGCGGCGGCCGCGCGCCGTGGTCGCTCGTGCTCGATTTCAACTTTGCCTACAACCCCTCGTGCGCCTACGACGAAGCATGGGCGTGCCCGCTGGCTCCGCCCGGCAACGTCGTCGACGTCGAGATTCCGGTCGGCGAGCGCTACGGCGACGGACGGCTGGTGCTCTAAGCCGGTGACGTTGCTGGCAATCGATACTTCGCCGTGATTGAGCGCGAGTACGGTCGAACTGTGAGTGAGACGGAGCCGATTGACACGACTCACGACGAGCGCGTTCTGACCTGGGGAACCGCTTCGCTCGCACTGGGAATCGGGGGTGTCGCCATACAGGTTCTTGGCTTTCTCGCGACGTACCCAGCCAGCCACTCAAGCACTTCTCCGCCGTGGCTCGTGCCTCTCGTCGGAGTCGGAACTCTCGTTCTCTGGATCGCAGCTCATGTCGCAAGCCTTGTGCTCGGCGCCTCGGTCAAGAACAGCAACAGGCCCGGATCGTCCCGCGCGTACGCTGGGTTTGTCATTTCGACCGTGTACCTCTCGGTTGCTGCCTTCTTCACACTTCTCACGGCAACGATGCCCCTCTGGGTTGCAGCTTTGCAGGGCCGATGAGTGCCCAGAAACCTTTCGGCGACCCGCGTCCCCACTGCTTCGTCGGGTCGCTCGCGTTGCCCCACGCACATAGACAAGTCCGCTCGTGACCAACTCGTCGCTGCAAGTGAAGCGCGCTCGACGCACCTACGCGCTGAGTGTCGTCGCGGTGTGGCTGTCGTCGGTCGGGCTCGCCGCGTTCTGGCTCTTCGGACTAATGGTTTACGTAAGCCATGGAAACCCCACCAACGGTTCGGGCGTGACGAGCGTGATGGCAGGAGCGTTCGCACTACTGGCCACCGGGGTTGTGGTGGGTTTCGTGGCCCTCTCGAGACGCGGCCCGGGGCGCGGTTTCGCCCTCACCGCCGCGTGGCTCGGGGGCATTCCGCTCGCGATCATCGTGCTGCCGATCGTCGCGCGCTTGTCGCAGTTCGGCCTCTAACTGCGCCCACGCGAACGCCCACAGGGCGACCTGCTACGGTTGAGTCATAGGCAGAACTGTTCTCAGTTCTCCTGCGTCGTAGAACGCTTCCTCTTCCCGCTGCACGCGCACCGACTCGCGCATCCAGACGGTTCGATACTTTCTCACGGCGAACGATGTCGGCCACTGCCGCCCTCGCCACTTCGATTCCTGTTGCCGCGTGCTTGTCGCGCGCACCGCATCCTGACCATTCGGTCGCGGATGCCCGGAATCGCGCACGCTCGAAAGGCACCACCATGACTACCCAGAACACCACCTTCAGCGCCCTCCGCGTTCCGTACCCGCTTGTCGAGGTGCTGACCGCGCAGGGCAAGACCGAAGCCTTCCCCATTCAGGTCGACACCCTGCCCGACACCCTCGCGGGTCGCGACGTGCTCGGCCGTGGCAAGACGGGCTCGGGCAAGACCCTGGCCTTCTCGATTCCGATGGTCGCGCGTCTCGGCACGCGCCTCGCGGGCGGATCACGCCGCAAGGGAGCGCCGCTCGGCATGGTGCTCGCACCGACGCGCGAGCTCGCCACGCAGATCAACGCCGTGCTTGAGCCGCTCGCGAAGGCCTACGGCTTGACGACCACCACGATCTTCGGCGGCGTCTCGCAGAACCGCCAGGTGCAGGCCCTCAACGCGGGCGTCGACATCATCGTCGCGTGCCCCGGGCGCCTCGAAGACCTCATGAAGCAGGGCTTCGTCACGCTCAACGCCGTCGAGATCACCGTGCTCGACGAGGCCGACCACATGGCCGACCTCGGCTTCTTGCCCGGCGTCACACGCATCATGAAGGCCACGCCCACCGACGGTCAGCGCCTGCTGTTCAGCGCGACCCTCGACAACGGGGTCGACAAGCTCGTCAAGCAGTTCTTGCACAACCCCGTCATGCACTCGGTTGACGAGGCCAACTCGCCCGTCGCCGACATGACACACCACGTGTTCGAGCTCTCGGGCGCCGACGAGAAGAAGCGCATGATCACGGCGCTCGCCTCGGGCAGTGGCCGCCGCATCCTCTTCATGCGCACCAAGCACACCGCCAAGAAGCTCGCCAAAGCACTCACCGAGCAGGGCATCCCTGCGGTCGACCTGCACGGCAACCTCTCGCAGCCGGCGCGCGACCGCAATCTCGCCGCGTTCGGCGACGGCAGCGTGCGCGTCTTGGTGGCGACGGATGTCGCGGCACGCGGTGTGCACGTCGATGACATCGAACTCGTCATCCACGTCGACCCGCCCATGGAGCACAAGGCCTACCTGCACCGCTCGGGCCGCACCGCCCGTGCCGGAGCCGCGGGCGACGTCGTGACGCTTGTGCTGCCCGAACAGCGCCGTGACACGGCCGACCTCTTGCGCAAGGCCGCGATTCGCGTGCAGCCGCAGCAGGTCACGACCGAGTCGGCGGCGGTCACCCGCCTGATCGGCGAGGTCGCGCCCCGCGTGGCCGCGCACGAGCTGCCCGCCGTGCTTCAGCGCCAGCCCGAAGGGGGCGGACGCTCGCAAGGCGCCAACGCTCAGCGCAAGCGCGCCAACCGCGACGGCCAGGCTCAGCCCACACGTGGTGGTCGTGGCGGCCAAGGTGGCCAGCGCCGCTCGGGTTCGGCGTCGACCGCCACGACGGGAGCCCCCCGTAGTGCGGCCCCGCGAACGGATGCTCCGCGCACCGACGCCCCGCGCTCCGAGTCCACTGCTGCCCCGCGTGCCCGCCAGGGCTCGCGCCGGGCATCATCGGCTGCCGGCGCGAGCGCGGGCGGAATCCGCGTGGGCCAGGTTGTGCGGTCGAACTCGACGGGCGGCCAGCGCCGCGGGCGCTAACCCGCGCCACTGCAGTCGTTAACGGCTCACGGGCCCCGGTAGAGCATCCGCTCTACCGGGGCCCGGCCGTTTCTGTGCCGTTGGGCGCCGCTGTTAGGAGGCGACCCGGCGGCGCGAGATCGTCACGAGCAGCATGCCGCTGAACAGCAGCGCTCCGATGACCCACAGCCACAGCATGATCTCGACACCCGTGAGGGCAAGCGTGGTCAAGAACACGTTCGACAGGTTGGTGTCGTTGATTCCACCGTCGAGCGTGAGGTCTCCAAGGGTCAAGACCCCTCCGACCCAGAGCAACTGAGCCGTCGCACCACCACTGTCGACCTCCGTAACCGAACACTCTGCGCTTGCGGGCAGATCGTCGAAGGTGACCGTGACGCCGTCAGAGATCTTCGACATCACGCTCGTCTCGGGCTTCGGTCCGGGGGGTGCCGTGGGGTCGGGAGGCGTAATGGGCCACCCTCCCGGCAACAGGGGCACGAGTTCGCCATCGCGATCCCACATGCACGAGGTCTCGATCGTGAACTCGAGGTCGCTCGCCTCGAACGCGAACGGCCCGGTGAGGCTCTTCGTGATGGAGAAGGTGGCGAGCAAGAACGTGTTCTCGAGGCTCACCTGGTGCACCTCGCCCGCGCCCATGATGAACTCGCCGTCGGTCAGCTCAACACTGGCCGCACCACCCGTTCGCGTCTCAGTCACGGTGCAGTCAGCGCCAGCCGGAATGTCTTGCCAGCTGTTGAAGTAGCCATTCAGCGACGTGAGTTCGCGCGCGGCGCCGCCCGGAATCGCGAGGTCGGTGACGACACCGTCGATCACGAGGGTGCACGCGAGAGATGCTTCGAAGGTGCCCTCGACGAAGAGGCCCGTGCCGTCTCCTTCGAAGGTCTTCTGAATCTCCACCGAGCCCACGTCGAAGGTGTTCGTGACGACGAAGCCAACCGGGTCGGCCGCGACCGTCACGACGTCGACATCGATGCTCGAACTCGTGGCACCCGCCGTCGTGGTCTCGAGGAGCGAGCAGACCGCATCGAGCGGCAAGTCGCTGTACGTCGCGCGGTACACCGAGCTCGACGAGAGCGAGCGCGTGGCTCCACCCGGAATGTCGATCTGCTGCTCGACACCATCAACCGTGCGCACACACGTCAGCTCGACCTCGAACGGGCCATCGCCCCACGTGGCCGCTCCGTCGCCGTCACGCACCTTTTCGACCTGTACTTCGCCCAGGTCGAAGGTGTTGGTCACCTCGACCTCGACGAGAGCATCGGCAATCGTCGCGTCGGCGGTCACGCCGTCGACCGAGGTGCCGTCGACCGAGACGGTGGTCGACGATGCAGCGCCCGTGGCCGTCTCGGTGATCGTGCAGACCGCGCCGGTGGCCAGGTTCTCGATCGTGACCGGGCTGTCGCCGCGCTCGAACGTGAAGGTGTCGCTAAAGACGGTGCGGGTACCCGTAGCGTCGTCGAGCTCACACGTGACGTCGATCGTGAAGGGAGCATCCGCCCACTCGTCAGCGCCGGCTCCGTCGACCGTCTTCGTCAGCTCAATCGATCCGACGGTGTAGTCGTTTTCGATCTCGGCTGTCGTCGTCGTGCCCAGCGTCACCGTCGCCGAGTCGCCCGGAGTCGTGATGACAGCGCCTGCATCGACGATCGTGACAACGCGCGTCGCCGCGGCATCCATCGTGTTCGTCTCGGTGATGGTGCACGACGCGCCATCGGGCAGTCCCGTGAGCGACCAGGTTTCGCCATCTTCAAGGTCGCGTCGCATCGGCGTTGACGCACTGTAGCTCGTGCCATAGACAGCGTCGCCCTCGAAGGTGCAGTCGATCGCCACCGGGAACGGACCGAATCCGATCGGGGTGCCGTCGGTGTCGCGCGCCGCGCTCGACACGGTCTTCGTCACGTCGAGCGTCGCGAGGTCGAAGGTGTTCTCGACCTCGAGTGCAGGCTGCGGCTGGTTGTCGAAAGCGACGAGATCGGTGTCGTCAACCGTCACCGTGAAGGTGTGGCCCGTCGTGACCGAGTCCGTCAGCTCATTGCCGCTGGCATCGAGGATGCGACTCGACGTCGCGCCCGCGCGGTCACTCTCGGTCAAGGTGCACTCGGCGCCACTCGGAAGCAACGTGTAGCTCACGGTGCCCCCGGGCAGAAGCTCGCGCGTTGCCCCGCCCGCGATCGTGACGGTGGTGCCGTCGCGCTCACACGCGAGCGTGACCTCGAAGGGACCATCGCCATACGACGCACCAGCGCCGAGCACGGTCTTCGAGACCTCGAGCTCACCCGTGAGGTAGTAGTTCTCGAGCGTCACCCGGCCGGGCTGAGCAGCCGTTATGAGAATGTCTTCGCCCGAAATGACCGTGCCCGCGTCGTCGACGATGCGGTGCGCGTCGGCGCCCGTACCCGGCACGTCACGCTCGAAGACCGTACACGTCGAGCCATCGGCCAGGTTGTCGATCGTCACGAAACCGTTCGCCGGCACGGTGACGTCGCCGTTGTACGACTCGCCCACGATGGGCGCGGTGCAGACCACATTGGCGGTGAAGTTCGCCGGAGCGAACTGCGTACCGCCGCCGCCGATCACGTCTTTCGAGATCGTGAAGCTCGACACGCCGTAGCGATTGGTGAACTGCGTCGAGTTGGTGACCGTCGGCGCCACGAGCGTGCCACCGTTTGCCGCGAGCGAGGCAATCGTGGTCGTGGTGCCGCTGACCGAGGTCGACGTCGCATTGACCGTGCGCACGATTGACGTCGAGTCGGCGTCTTGATCGTTCGTCTCAGTCACGGTGCAGGAGGCCCCTGCGGGCAGACCCCTCAGCGTGCGCGTTTCGGAGTGCCGCAACTCGAAGGTCATGGGCGATACCGCGAAGGTATCGGCAATCACCGTGTCGCCCTGGAAGGTACAGGCCACCGAGAACTCGAACGGGTCGAGCGGGTACACCGGGTTGCCGCTCGCGTCTTCGGCATCGGTCAGCACGGTCTTGCCAACCGTGAGCGACGCGAGGTCGAAGCGGTTGGTCACGTTGCGCGTTACCGTCGAGGTTCCCGCAGCGTTGCCGGTCGTGGTGACTGGGTTGGGCGTCTGAATCGAGACGTTCGTGGCCCCCGCGCTGCCGGGCTCGCTGATCGTGCAGCTTGACCCGACAGGAATGTTCTCGATGGTCTGAGTCAGCTGGGTGCTCTTGCTGAAGGTCAGGTCATCGAACCACACTGCCGTGGCGGGCGCGCCCGGGGGCTGTGTCGCAGGAGAGATCGAGCTATTGGCACGAGTGCAGCTGACGCGCACGGTGAACTCACCGTCGCCAAAGTCGTACGGCGCCGTCGCCCCCGCACCCGTAATCAATTTGTTGACCGTCAGTCGACCCACATAGAACTCGTTGGTGTAGTCAACGGCGTTCGTCGCCTGGCCGAGACCGTTGTTCGGTGCGAGCGTCACGATCGACTGGGCGCCCGTTGTCGATGCCGCCGGAACACCGCCCGTCGTGATGACCTTGCTGATGACACTCGCCCCACGAGCCTGGTTCTCGTTCACAGTGCACACCGCGCCAGCTGGTAGCCCGGTGTAGGTACGCGAACCACCGTTGTTGAGAGTGAACGTGGGAGGGTTCACCGTGAGTGTGGTCGGGCCCGAACCGTTGTCATAGGTGCAGGCAATGGTGAAGCCGAAACTGTTCTGCATGACCGGTTGCCCGTCAGCGTTGACCGCACCGTTCATGTCGACGGTCTTCGTGATCGTCAACCCGGCAAGGTCATACGTGTTGGTGAGCGTGCTCGCTTCGATCGCCGGCCGCGAGTCGAACGCCGGCACCGGGTTCAGCACAGTCGACGGGCTCGACGGCAGAGCTCGAGACACAACCTGACTCGGCGAAACATTGACGGTCGTCGCGCCGGTCGTGCCGACCTCGCTCACGTCGCAGACCGCGTAGAGCGGGATGCCCAAGATGCGCGTCGAGGCACCGTTCGTCGTCAGGGTGAACGGGTTGCGATCGACCCCGGTGCTCGTCAGCAGCTCGATCGGTTCGGGGTCGTGCAGGGTGCCGGCACCGTCGATGTCGACGGTGCACGCCAGGTTGACGCGCACGGTCGACGGTGCGAACGCCGTTCCTGCCCCGGTGATCACCTTCGACAGGTCAACGGCGCCGGTCGCAAGAGCGATACCCACCTTGCGCGGCTCTGTCACGAAGCGGTACGGAAGGTCGTTGACACCGTCGAAGCCGCGGGCGGCGCCGGCGATCGAGTTGTACGCGATCGAGTCGCGCGCGAGGTTCGGAGTCGTTTCGCGCAGCACGGGCTCGAGGGCCGTGCGGGTCTTGTAGGCGATCGTGACCGACTCGCCCGGTGCGAGACCCACGGGGGTAATGCCACCGTCTTCAAAGTCGATAACGAACTTCATCGCCACGACGCTCTCCAGCACGGTCGTCGAGGGTGACGCCGGCATGACCTGCCACCCCGTTCCGGGGTTTGCGCGGTCGAGAAGTCCACCCGCGGCTGCGCTGCCGACGCACGGCCAGTAGGCCTCAACCATCGGCGGATCGCTCGTGGGGCTCATCCCGAGGTCATTCTGGATGTCGGCGCCATTACACGCGGGCGTCGCCATGTCGAGGCGACTCGTGTAGTAGATCGTCAGGGCCGCTTCGGGGTACCCGATGAGGCGCGGACGCTCAAGCAAGATCGGTGCCCAGCGCGAACTGCGCGCGTCGTTGATAATGACGCCGCGGTCGTTCTCGCGCGGCAGCACGTCGATCGACGAGATCTGGTGCACGCGCACGTTTCCGGCGTTGAAGAAGTAGCCCACCCACTCTTCCGTGCCGCCTGGCCGTGTGATGGGTACGCAGGGATAGCGGTAGTACTCGTCACCGGCAACCGCGAGCGTCGGAGCATCGCACGTGGCCGGGTTCGTCGGCACCGTCTTGATGACGCCGAGGTCGTCATAGGGGTCGCCAGTGAGCGGGTCGATCAGCGGCGTACCGTCGGTGTCGAGCGGGCCCGCCTCGACGCCCTTAACTCCCTTGATGATCGACATCGGGGCGCTCGGCAGAGCCCACACGCGCGTCGTGGCCGAGCACGAGGCCACCTCGAAGATCGTCGGCTGAAGGGTGCCGTCGGTCGCCGGGGTGCACTCGTCGAACGGCTGGTCTGACGTGACCGTGGCCGTGTTGAGCACGAAGTTGTCGGTGTCGCTACCCGCCTCGAAGAACTGGCGGAACAGCATGGGCGCACTGATCGTCATGGACCAGTCGTGTCTGAGCACAAAGCTGGGGTCGATGGTGATCGTGAGCTCTTGGCCCGTCACGTTGGCCGGGCCCAGTGTGGCCGTAAAGCTCGGAGCCGTCACAGGATTGTTCGCCTGATCGACGACCTCAATCGTGATGGCGTCGTTCGGGTCGAGCGGAAGGTCTGTCTCGGGGTCGATCGGCAGAACAAGCTGCGGGCCCTCGGGAACATCAACGGGAATAAGGTCGACGATCTCGAGACCCGTGAGTTGCTTGTCGAGGCCCGTACCGCGGTTGGTGACCTCGATCTCGTAGGGAATCGGGGCTCCCAGCGTCAAGGGACCAAACGGCGTTTTGATGATTTGCACCTTGGCCGGCCGGTGCTGGAACAAGATTTGCTTGGTATCGTCATCGGTCGCTTGCCAGAGCGGAGAATCCACCCCGTTGTCGGCCCATGAGGTGACCGTGAGGTCGTTCGTGAAGACACCAACGGTGGCCTCGCCCGGCGCGGGCTGAGTGAAGACGTACAAGGTCGACGGCACCGGGTCGCCCGCGGGCTCGACGAGCACGTCACGACGCGTCGCCGTGAACCGCAGCGTTTGGTTCGGGTTAAACGGGCGCTCCCACGTCGCGCCGTCGGCGCGGGTGTACTCGGCACGGATGCCGCGAATGTCGGCGGTCGTCGCCCCCGGCGGAAGTGTCGGGAGGGCGAGAGAACTCGAGTAGGTGCCGTTGACCCAACACGCGTCAAGGTTCGCGCTGCCGCCGCACTCGACACTGATGTCGCCGGTGAGTCCGTCAATCACATAATCAACGCCGATGAGCACATCGAGCTTGACCCGGTTGATGGGCGTGGCGAACGAGTGTGAGCCGAACGCCGTGAAGTTGTAGGCATTCCAGAAGGTCGGGCTGATGTCGACGAACCGCATGTCAGTCGACCGCACGGTTCCTGAGGGCTGACCCGTCAGGGTGATCGTCGCGACGCGAGAGTTGCCTTCGATTTGCGTTGCGGGAGTCGCCGACGTCGCCGTGGTGTCGGCGACGATGCCCTTGGTGGCGTTCACGCCATAGGTGAAGTCCTCAACCGTCACGGCCGCAGAATCTTGCGCCGTGACCGTGTTGTCGGTTTCGCCGAGCGGCGGAATCGTGATGCCACCGGGGTCGACGACGCGTGCTTCGGCCGTGTTGTCGACGACGCCACTACTGACGGAATTGACGATCGTGCCCGGCGCGCTCCGCAGCTCAGCACGCAACTGGGTGTCAAGCACGATTCGCGTGTCAGCTTGCACAGCGATGCGTCCGGTGTGCACGACCTCGAAACCGACGACATCAGCCAACTGGGCTGCGGTGAGGGCGAGGGCAGCCGTGCGTGTGAACACGTCGATCGCGCCACTCTCGCGCTCAAGGCGCACCTCAGTCGCAGTCGCACCGCTCGGTACGGTGATCGTCACAAAGTCGAAAAGGTTGACCGCATCGAACGGATCCGTGCCCGCAACCGGGTCGAGAACAGACAACTCGTTGACGCGCAAGACCGACTCGTTGACCGCGTCGATCGTCATGCGCGCGCGCGGGTAGAGCGCCTGCGGGGTTCCGACGGGCGGTGTGCCGAGAGGACCATCAATCCAGCTCTTCGAGATCGACACCGTCAGCGGCGAGTCGAGAATCAGGATGTCGTCAGCCGCCGTTTGCGTGAACAGCACGGCCTCGGTCGCGTCTCGACCGTCAACACGAGCGGTGTTGCGCACGGTGCCGAACTCGGTAGCGACGTTGTAGAGCGCCTGACGAGTCGTGCCAAGTACCGCAACCGCCGGGTCAGAGCGGCGCTGCTCGCGAACCTCGAACGTGAGGTCAAATTCGCGATCGAGCGTTACGGCCGGGGCAACACCCGTGCCAACAGGCGGCGTGTTCTCGTCGGTGATCGCGAGGGTCGCGCGAGTCGGACTCTCTTCGAAGACGAGTCGGACACCTGTCGCAGCAGCACTTTCGGATGCCGTGAGCGTGTAGCCGGGGAACGTTCCGTCACACGCGCCAGCCGCACACGGGTTGCTGCTTGTCGCCACCCACCCCGAACCGGGGATGAAGAGCTGCACGGCCGTGATCTGGTCATAGACCAAGAGTGGGTCAAGAGTCGTCGTGATCGGGTTGATGCGCACAAGGTCGAACGCATCGAACACGGTGTCGGCAACCGGGGTTGTCGACGGGTCGTCGGCAGTGTCCGACACCACGACGGAGTCGAACGGAACGCCACCCGTGCCCCAGCTGATGCGCGCCGTCGCGCGGTCATCCGACCGTGCAATAACGGCTTCGATTCCCGTGCTCGGAACGGGCAACCACTGCTTGTCGATGCCCTCAACGCCCGCGGTCGGCAGCAGTTCAACGCTCGCCGGGTCGTCGGCCGTAGCCTCGCTCGGGTCAGTCGTGGGGTTCACCACGCGGCTCTGAGCAAGGTTGCCGACGACGACCGGGTCGATGCGCGTGCTCGACGCCGCTTCGCCGGTTCCATCGCGCAACTGGTCGCGCAAGGTCATATAGAGGTTGGGCTGAACATTGAAGCCCGGGTAGAGCAGGGTTCCGAGCGTGTCGTACGTGGCGTGGCGGAACACGAACCGCACACCCTCGATCGTTTCGCGTAGCGCGGGATTGATTGTGGTCGAGAAGTAGGTCGGGCCGGCGATGTCGGTCGCGCCCGGCAGCGCGATCCACGCGGAACCATCCCAGTACTCCACTGACATGAGAGTGCTGCCCGGCACCGCCGTGGCAACGATGGCGCTGAGATTGAACCAGTTCCAGAATTCGTCGGTGGAGGCGTCGAGGGGGTCGGTGATCGTGAGCGAGGTAGCCCCGACGGTTGACGCGGTGGGGTCAACCGCCGTGGTCGGGAGCGGCGTGATGCGCCCCGGAATCGAGATGAGCGTGGCTGCGCCAGGGAACGAGTACACCTGCGAGGGCGTGGCGATCTTGCTGACTTCGGTGTTAACGCGGGCCGTGCGACGGGTGAGATCGTCTGTGGCTACGTCAAAAGCCGTCTCATCGATAAGAGTGACAACGTCGACGCGCACCTCGTTGACGGTCGTCACGTCGCTGACGACGTGGTCGCTGATCGCGAGGAACGGCAGAACCGTGTACTGACCGGGGGCCATGCCCTGCGGAAGGGTGCTGAGGAACCGCACGCGGATGTCGGTGACCGCCGCCGGGTCAACCGGGTCGGGCAGAGTGTTGGCCGTCGTGGTGACGAGCGGGGCGCTGTAGTCGAGATCGCCGTCGTACTTGTAGCTCACTTCGACACTCGTGGCGCCAATCGGCCATTCGATGTCGGCGTCAAGCCAGCTGTCGAAGCTCAAGCCCTGTGCGGCGAGCGAGGTAGTGCCGGGCGACGGCTCGGTGATCGTCATCTCTTTGAGTCCGAAGTCACCACCGTTCGAGCCGCCGAGGGTGACGAGAACTTGCTCGCCACCGAT
>CALRWH020000010.1:0-35927 GCA_943371805.1 Pseudomonas synxantha
CAGCTCGTGTTCCTGCGCGAGCGTGGCATTGATCCCGATGCTCCTCCGCGGCACTTGATTCCATCGTCGACGGAATTCGCCGCTGCCGTCGCGCTCGGCGCGGGCTGGGGAATGCTGCCCGACGCACAGTGCGCGGCGGCGATCAGCGACGGTGCGCTGGTCGTGCTGGGCGGCGATGCGATCGACGTCGAACTGCACTGGCAACAGTGGAGCCTGCGGTCGGCGTCGCTCGACGCCGTCGCGGCTGCTGTCGTGGCGGGCGCGCGAGACGCACTGTCGCCAGCGCTCTCCTGAGATCGCGCGCGCCAAGCATCCGACGGCTCAGGCGATGTCGTCGAGGCACCACTCCGCGGCGGCCTCGGCGTGCAACCGTGCGGTTGCAAAGAGCGGCACCGTGAGGTCGTCGGGGCGCAGCAGCAGTTCGATTTCGGTGCACCCCGCGATGACGCCCTGGGCGCCGCGAGCCACCAGCTCGTCAACGATTGCCACGTAGGCCTCACGTGATGAGGGCGACACGATGCCCCGCACGAGCTCGTCGTAAATGACGGAGTGAACGATGGCGCGCCCGCGTTCGGTGGGAGTCAGCACGGTGAGCCCGAAACGCTCGCGCAGGCGGTCGGCATAGAACGGCTGCTCCATCGTGAACCGCGTGCCGAGTAGGGCAACCTGTTCGATGCCGTGCGCCCGCACAGCATCCCCCGTGGGGTCAGCGATGTGCAGTAGGGGCACGTCGATGGCGGCGGCCACCTCGTCGGCGAGAAGGTGCATGGTGTTCGAGCAGATCACGACGGCCGTCGCGCCGGCAGCCACGAGCGACTGGGCCGCGCCCGCGAGCAACCGACCGGCGTCGTCCCAGCGCCCCGCCGATTGCAGGGCCTCGATCTCGGCGAAGTTGAACGTGCGCATCACGAGGTCGCCCGATGCGACGCCGCCCACGCGATCCCTCACGCGCTCGTGAATGATGCGCTCATACTCGATCGACGACTCCCACGACATGCCGCCGAGCAAGCCGATCGTGCGCACGACGCGCCCGACTAGTCGGTGCCGAAGAGCGCCTGCAGGCGCTGGATGCCCTCGAGCAGGTCGGCGTCACCGAGCGCGTAGCTGAAGCGCAAGTAGCCGCTCGGGCCGAACGCCTCGCCGGGCACGGCGGCAACCTCCGCGTGCTCGAGGACGAGGTCGGCGAGCTCGAGCGAGGTCGTGGGCGTCGAGCCCTTCCATTCGCGGTTCAGCAGCGCCGTCACGTCGGGGTACACGTAGAACGCGCCGGTCGGCGTGGGCGTGACCATGCCCGGGATGCGGTTGAGCTCGGTGACCGCAACGCGCCGCCGCCGGTCGAAGGCTTCGCGCATCGTTGCCACGGCATCTTGCGGGCCCGTGAGGGCGGCGATCGCGGCGCGCTGCGAAATGTTGGCGACGTTGCTCGACAGGTGCGACTGCAGGTTCGAGGCGGCGGCGATGACGTCGGCGGGCCCGACCATCCACCCCACGCGCCAGCCGGTCATGGCGTAGGTCTTCGCGACGCCATTGACGAGGATGCACTGATCGGCCAACTCGGGAACCGCTTCGACAATCGACACCGCACGAACGCCGTCGTAGGTCAGCGCCTGGTAGATCTCGTCGCTGATGACCCAAATGCCGTGCTTCAGTGCCCACTCGCCAATGGCCTTCGTCTGCTCGGGGCTGTACACCGAGCCCGTAGGGTTCGACGGACTGACGAACAGCAGCACTTTGGTGCGCGGCGTGCGAGCGGCCTCGAGTTGCTCAACCGTCACGAGGTAGTTCTGATCGGCGCCGGCGAAGACCTCGACGGGTACGCCGCCCGCGAGGCGCACAACTTCGGGGTAGGTGGTCCAGTACGGAGCCGGGAGCAGCACTTCGTCGCCCTCGTCGACGATCGTCGCGAAGGCCTGGAACACCGCCTGCTTGCCACCGTTCGTAATGATCACGCGGCTCGCGGTCGTGGGCAAGCCGCTATCGCGCGCCGTCTTCTCGGCGACGGCTTCGCGCAACTCGGGCAGACCCGCCGCGGGGGTGTAGCGGTGATTCTTGGGGTCACGGGCTGCGACCACGGCGGCCTCGACGATGTGTTCGGGCGTCGGAAAGTCGGGCTCGCCCGCGGCGTAGCTAATGACGGGGCGCCCGGCAGCCTTAAGGGCCTTGGCTTTGGCGTCAACCTTGAGAGTGGCAGATTCGCTAATCGCGGCGATACGGCGGGCGATGCGGGAAGAGTCGGCGGTCACGCCCCGATTCTACGGGCGCACAGCATCCATTCGGCCGGATGTTCGCTCACGCTCGGCGCCCCTCGGGTTGGCGCTCTCTGCGTCGTCGCCTACACTGGGTCGAGGTAGTTGATCTCTGCCATGCTTTCGCGTGCCCTGAGATCAATCACTGACCGCAGAGGGCGGTGGCTCAATTGGTAGAGCAGCGGTCTCCAAAACCGCAGGTTGCAGGTTCGAGTCCTGTCCGCCCTGCAGAGTCGTCGGCCCGGGGTGTTCGCCAGAACGCCCCGGGCTCGGCGGTGAGATGCGCCTCGAGCGTGTCACCCACCAGACCACACAGTCACAACGACGATGAGTCGTGAGGAGAGCATCACGTGAGCAATGTGATCGATGAGCCCGGCGAGGACATCGTTGCGAACGCCAAGAAAGAACGCGCCGAGAAGCGCGGACCTTTCGGCCGCATCGGTCTGTTCTTGCGTCAGGTGCTCAACGAGCTCAGCAAGGTGGTCACGCCCACTCGGCGCGAGCTCATCACCTACACGCTCGTTGTGCTCGTCTTCGTGATCATCATGATGGCGATCGTTTCGGGCCTCGACGTCGTGTTCTTGTGGCTCGTGCGCTTCGTCTTTGGTGACGGATCGGCCGCAGTCGGCTTGTAGCCCGCGCGCCCAACCCGATCACCTGACGTTCAGAGAGAAAGAGAAACCGTGACCGAGAAGCTTCCCAGCGACCTCGACTACTCGACCGCTGCTGAGCAGTCGTCTGAAGAAGACGAGGCTCAAGAGGGCAACACCCTCGAGGCCGACCTGCACGCGGTTGACGCTGTCGAGCACTCGGCCATGCACATCGTCGACGAGAATGCTGAGCCCGACTTCGAGGGTCTTCTGGACGAGCTCGAAGCGGCTGCTGATCCTGAAGCCGACGCGGTTGTCGACGACGCCCTTGACATTGACTCGGCTGAAGAAGCCGATGCCGCCGCTGAAGCGACGCACGACGAGTCGACCGACGCGGGTGCCGTTACCGAGGCCGCTGACGTCGACCCCTACGACGAGTTCAAGCTTGAGCTGCGCATGAAGGCCGGCAAGTGGTACGTCGTGCACTCGTACGCCGGCTTTGAGAAGCGCGTCAAGCAAAACATCGAGAACCGCAAGATCTCGATGAACATGGAAGAAAGCATCTACGAGGTGCAGGTTCCGATGGAAGACGTCGTCGAGATCAAGAACGGGCAACGCAAGCTCGTCACGCGCGTGCGCATTCCTAGCTACGTGCTCGTTCGCATGGACCTCAACGAAGACAGCTGGTCGGTCGTTCGGCACACCCCCGGCGTGACGGGCTTCGTGGGCAACGCCCACAATCCCACGCCGCTGCGCTTCGACGAGGCCTTCCAAATGCTCAAGTCGACCGTGCAGATCGCTGAGGCCCCGGCCAAGGCGGGCGGCTCGAAGGGGGGCGGCCTCGCGGCCCGCGTCATCCCCGCCGAAATCGACTTCGAGGTCGGCGAAACCATCACGATCAAGGAGGGCTCGTTCGCGGGTCTTCCCGGCACGATCAACGAGATCAAGCCCGAGAGCGGCAAGCTCATCGTGCTCGTCTCGCTGTTCGAGCGCGAGACCCCGGTCGAGCTGTCGTTCGACCAGGTGACGAAACTGTAAGTGGACCTGATGAGGCGTAGCCTCATCAGCGCCGGCGTCGCGGAATTGCTGCGCAATTCTGAAGGCTCCAGCGCGCTAGATCACCGCGGCACGCAACGGGCGCGCAGGCGGGAGCGCAGCATCCGACCTGGATGTTGCTCGACAGAAAGAAGAAGAACATGGCACCGAAGAAGAAGGTCACGGGTCTGATCAAGCTGCAGATCCAGGCCGGCGCCGCCAACCCCGCCCCGCCCATCGGCCCGGCGCTCGGTCAGCACGGCGTCAACATCATGGAGTTCTGCAAGGCCTACAACGCGGCGACCGAAGCCCAGCGCGGCAACGTGATCCCGGTTGAGATCACCGTCTACGAAGACCGTTCGTTCACGTTCATTCTCAAGACCCCGCCGGCCGCAGAGCTCATCAAGAAGGCAGCGGGCGTGCAGAAGGGGTCGTCGACCCCGCACACCGTCAAGGTGGCCAAGCTCACCAAAGAGCAGGTTCGCGCCATCGCCGAGCAGAAGCAGGTTGACCTCAACGCCAACGACATCGAGGCGGCCGAGAAGATCATCGCCGGCACTGCTCGCAGCATGGGCATCACCGTCGAGCAGTAGCTCGACCCACCACCTTCACATCAGCGGGAGAGCCAGCCAGGCTCGCCAACCGCGAACTCACTTTTAGGAGACACAACATGGCACAGAAGTCGAAGGCCTACCGGGCCGCGGCCGAGAAGATTGAAGACGGCAAGTTCTATTCCACGACCGAGGCCGTGGCCGTGGCTCGTCAGACCGGCTCGAAGAACACCACGTCGACCGTTGAGGTTGCCCTCAAGCTTGGTGTCGACCCCCGTAAGGCCGACCAGATGGTGCGTGGCACCGTCAACTTGCCGCACGGCACGGGCAAGACCGCCCGCGTCATCGTTTTCGCGACGGGCCCCGCGGCCGAAGCTGCTATCGCAGCGGGTGCTGACGAGGTCGGTGGCGTCGAGCTCATCGAGAAGGTCGCGGGCGGTTACACCGCGTTCGACTCGGCGGTGTCGACCCCCGAGCTCATGGGCCAGGTCGGTCGTTTGGGCAAGGTGCTCGGTCCCCGTGGCCTCATGCCCAACCCCAAGACCGGCACCGTGACCCCCGACGTGGGCAAGGCCGTTACCGACATCAAGGGCGGCAAGATCGAGTTCCGCGTCGACAAGCACGCCAACGTGCACTTCATCATCGGCAAGACCTCGTTCAGCGAAGAGCAGCTGCACGAAAACCTCAAGGCGGCGCTCGACGAGGTCATGCGCCTCAAGCCCTCGAGCTCGAAGGGTCGGTACCTGCAGAAGGGTTCGCTCTCGACGACCTTCGGCCCGGGCATCCCGCTCGACGTCAACGCCGTTTAGCGTTCACTGCTGCGCCGCCATTGCGGCGCAGCGCGAGAATGGCCCCGCCTCTGGCGGGGCCATTCTCGTTGTCGGGGCTACGGAGGAGGCGTTGTGAGGCGCGCTTCGGGTGACGGATGCGAGGCTCTAGCCGCGAGTTACCTCGATCACGACCTTGCCGCGCGTGTGGCCTGACTCGACCAGACGGTGCGCCTCGGCGAGCTCGTCGAGCGGCAGCACGCGGTCGACGTGCACGCGCAGATCGCCCGCGTCGATCATGCGGGTGATGACGGCGAGGGTCGCGCCGTTCGGCGACACCTTGAAGTCGGTGGCGCGCACGCGCGCATCTCGCGCCTCGTCGAGCATGGTCGGCCAACTGCCACTCGGGGCATTGATGAGCAGCCCGCCCGGGCGCAGGGTGGCGAGTGATCGCGTGCCCGTGTTGTCGTGCACGTTGCCGATGAGGTCGATGACCACGTCGTGGTTGTGCACCTCGTGCTCAAAGCGCGTGCTCGTGTAGTCGATGACGCGCGCGGCCCCGAGTTCACGCACAAACGAGACGTTGGCGGGGGAACACGTTGCGGTGACGGTCGCGCCGAAGTAGGTGGCCAACTGCACGGCGAAGTGGCCCACGCCGCCCGCGCCCGCGTGGATGAGCATCCGTTGCCCGTCATGAGCGCGCGCGATGTCGACGACCATTCCCCACGCCGTGAGCGCGGCGAGAGGAACGGCAGCGGCCTCGGTCATCGTGAGCGTCGTGGGTTTGGGCGCCAGAAAGAGTTCGGGCACTGATGCGTATTCGGCATTGCCCCCGTCGAGGCGGGGCACGAGCGTCATGCCGTAGACCTCGCGACCCTCCGCCAGGGAGTGCGAGTGATAGGCAGGCTCGACGACGGTTCCGGCAATGTCATGGCCGAGCACGACCGGAAACTGGCGAATGGCGGCCGCTGACCCTCGGCCCGCTCGTGTCTTCACGTCGATGGGGTTGACGCTCGTCGCGTGCACGCGAATGAGAGCCTCGGCCCCGGCGCGTGCGGGCAACGGTAGTTCGGCTGCGTGAAGCATCTCGGGTCCGCCGACTCCGGTCATGACCATTGCGCGCATCGTCGTCATCGCTCGTCACTCCTCCTCATGCTGAGCCCAGTGAACACGAGACTCGGGTCAGTCGTGTTAACGCGCGGTCACATCCCCGAGACAGCCATGCGCCTCGTCGACGCGTTGCGCCCGTACCATGGTCGCTGATCGTTGCCTCTGCTCGTGAAGGGTGTCTCGTGCGTCTCATGTGTCGTGTCAGTGTGGCTGCTGGCGGCTAACTCGCTCGTGATCGACAGCCTTCGGCGGCATCGGGATGCCGCACTCGCCACCATCGGCGCCCTTCTCGTGGCGGCCGCCCTCGTGCTCATTTGGCTCGCCCGCGTTCAGGTTCCGCGCGAGCTGTACGTGAGCGAGCTCGGAGCGCTCGGCGAGCCGACGGCCGAACAGTTTCGTGCAGCGTTGCTCTTGCTCGTCGCCGGCGGATTGCTCGTGGCCTGGTCGATGCGTGATCTGCGCAGCCGGCCGTGGGTGCTGCGCCGCGGAACGCCCGCGCTGACGCTCGCGTTTGCCTGCTCGGCGTTCTTCGTGGCGTCACAGGTGCCGTGCACGCCGTCGTGCCCCTTACCGTTGGGCGACACGTTTACCGTGCAAGATCTCGTGCACACTCTTGCCGCGATTGCCGCGTTTGCGGCGGCCTGTTGGGCCATGCTGCAAGTGGCGTTCGCGCCCGGGCACCGCGCGCTGAGTGGCATCACTCTGCTCATGGCACTCGCGGTGGGTGTCGTCGCGGCGACGGGAGGGCTGCTCTCGCTCGCGCGCTGGAACGCCGTGTTCGGCAGCCGACTCGAACTCGTGGCGACAACGATCGGCATCGCGTGGCTCGTGGTCTTCGGCATCGTTCGTGCCGCTCGACTCGTCACGCGCCCCGCGCTGACCACGGCGGCGACACCCGATCCGGCATAGGTCATACCTATCTTGGCCACGCGCGGTCAGCGCCCGTAGAGTGGGTGCATCGACCGCGTTGATTGCGATCGCCACCACCACCGAGGAGTCCTGCCGTGGCCCGTCCCTCTGCCTCTGTGCAGCTCTATACCGTGCGTGATGCTCTTGCTGCCGATCCGGCCGCCTCCGCACAACGACTCGCAGACCTGGGAGTGCGCACGGTTGAACCTTTCGGTCTTGTTGATGCGCTCGACTCTCTCGAACCCGCCCTGATCGCTGCCGGGCTCACGGCTCCGACGTCGCACGTGACTCTCCACGGCGGGGTGCACGAGGCGGCCTTTGCGGCCGCACGCAAACTCGGTGTGACGACGTTGATTGACCCGTACATTCCTCAAGAGCGGTGGACCACGCGATCGGATGTCGCGGCACTAGCCGCAGAGTTCGTCGAGATCGCACGGCACGCGGCCGACCACGGCCTGCAGGTGGCGTATCACAATCACTGGTGGGAGCTCGAGACTCTCGTTGACGGCAGCCCCGCACTCGAGGTGTTCGCCGATGAGCTCGGCGACGCGCCGGTTGCTCTCGAGCTCGACACCTACTGGAGCGCCGTCGGGGGCGTCGACCCCGTTGCCCTGCTCGGCCGGCTCGGAGAGCGCGTTGTTGCGCTGCACATCAAAGACGGGCCGATCACGCGTGATGCCGCGCTCCAGCTGCCAGCCGGCCAGGGGGCCATGCCCATCGCAGAGATTCTTGCCGCTGCGCCCACTGCGCGCCCGGTCATCGAATTTGACGAGTATGCGGGCGACCTCTTCGAGGGCATCGCCGCGAGCATCGCGCACCTGCGCTCGCTCGGGGTCGAACTGTGAGCGGGCCCGTTGGCGTTGGCGTCATCGGCGCCGGAGTCATCAGCCAGCAATACCTCGAGAACCTGACGCACGCGGCCGACGTGCGTGTGCTCATGGTTGCCGACCTTGACATTGATCGTGCCGCCGCACGGGCCGCCGAATACGGTGTGCCGTCGAGCGGCTCGGTGGCCGAACTGCTCGCGCGCGACGACATTGAGATCGTCGTGAACCTCACGATTCCGGCAGCACACGTTCCCGTGGCGCTCGACGCACTCGCGGCGGGCAAACACGTGTGGAGCGAGAAGCCCTTTGCGCTCGACCTCGTGAGCGGCCAGGCTCTGCTTGATGAGGCCCACCGCCTCGGCTTGCGCGTTGCGTGTGCGCCCGACACCGTACTGGGCGCGGGCATCCAGACCGGTCGTCGCCTGATCGAATCTGGCGCGATCGGCACGCCTCTCACGGCCCTCACGCTCTTTCAGGTGTCGGGGCCCGAGACCTGGCACCCGAGCCCTGATTTTCTCTATGCGCGCGGTGGCGGGCCACTGTTCGACATGGGGCCCTACTACCTTTCGACGCTTGTGCAACTCATGGGCCCCGCGTCGCACGTGGTGGCTCGCGGGTCGCAATCGCGGGCATCCCGCGTCATCGGCTCAGGGCCCCGTGCGGGCGAAACCTTTCCCGTCGAGGTGCCCACCCACATTGCCGCTCTCATCGACTTCGAGAACGGCACGAGCGCTCAGAGCACCTTTTCGTTTCAGTCAAGCCGACCCCGTGTAGGCATCGTTGAAATCTCGGGTACCGAGGGCACGCTGTGTTTGCCCGACCCCAACAATTTCGAGGGCGAGTTGCGCATCTGGCGCGACGGCATGTTCGACGAAGCGGAGGCCGAGGTTGTCCCCGGGAGCGGGTCAACCTTCTCGCGCGGCGCCGGGGTCGTTGAGCTTGCACGGGCGATTCGCGCGGGGCGACCCGAGCGAGCATCGGGCGAGTTCGCGTTTCACGTGCTCGACCTCATGGTGTCGATTCAGCAGTCGGCCGAGACCGACGGCGCAGGGGTTCCGATCGCGAGCACGATTGCGATTCCGCCCGCACTGCCCGAAGACTGGGACCCAACCGCTTCAACCCTCTAGGAGCCCCTCATGAGCCCCGCACCCCTTGGTGTCGCCTTCATCGGCGGCGGATTCATGGCCGACGTGCACAGTCGTGCCGCGCGTGCGGCCGGGGCTCGCATCGTGGGCGTGACGAGTTCGAGCCCGGCACGGTCGGCCGCGGCTGCCGACCGCATTGGTGCCGACGTCGCTTTCGATGACGTGGATGCACTGCTCGCCGACCCCGCCATCGACGTCGTGCACGTCGTCACCCCCAACGCCACTCACCACGAACTCACCGCGCGAGTGCTCGCCGCCGGCAAGCACGTGGTGTGCGAGAAGCCGCTCGCGACGACCGTCGCTGACGCCGTCGACCTCGAGCAGCGGGCCACTGCTGCCGGCGTCGTCGCGACCGTGCCCTTCGTCTACCGCTTTCACCCGATGGTGCGCGAGGCACGGGCGCGAGTGGCGGCGGGCCAGGTGGGGCAGCTGTTCAGCGTGCAGGGGGCCTACTTGCAAGACTGGTTGCTCGCCGCTGACGACGACAACTGGCGGGTCTCGACCGAGGCCGGAGGCGCTTCACGCGCCTTCGCCGACATTGGTTCGCACTTGTGCGATCTGCTCGAGTTCGTCACGGGAGACCGGCTCGCGCGCGTGCAGGCGCTGACGAGCACGGTGTTTGCCGAGCGAGCGTCGACGGGCCCCGTTCATACCGAAGACCTCGCAGGGGTGCTGGCACAGACACACAGGGGAGCCGTCGTGAGTCTGCTCGTGTCGCAAGTTGCCCCCGGGCGCAAGAACGGGCTCGTGCTCGAGCTCCATGGCGCCACTGAGTCGCTGCGGTTCGAGCAAGAACGGCCCGAAGAGCTCTGGATCGGCGCGCGCACGGGCAGCCGAGCGCACCTGCGCAACAACGAAGAACTGCACCCCGATGCCGCACGACTCGCGGTGCTGCCTCCCGGACACCCGCTGGGGTACCAAGACGCCTTCACGGCCTTTGCCGCTGACACTTACGCTGCGGTGCGTGGAACCCACCCAGAAGGCCTGCCCGTCTTCGCAGATGGCGTGCGGGCGGCGCGCATCACGGATGCTGTGCTCGCCTCGGCGCGCAGCGGTACGTGGAGCGAGCTCTAGCGCCCGGGTAACGCCCCTACTTCACCCTCACCACACCACGACGAAGGAGTCACGATGGCGACGCATCCCGTCACCCTGTTCACCGGCCAGTGGGCCGACCTCACCCTCGAAGAAGTCGCGACCCTCGCTGAGCAGTGGGGCTATGACGGCCTCGAGATCGCGTGTTCGGGCGAACATCTCGACGTGCAACGCGCCGTGGATGACGACGACTACCTGCACGGGCGCCTCGACATCCTCAAGCGACACAACCTGAAGGTCTACGCGATCTCGCACCACCTCGCCGGCCAAGCCGTGTGCGATGACCCCATCGACTTTCGGCACCAGGCGATTTTGTCGAGCCGCGTCTGGGGTGACGGCGATCCTGAGGGCGTGCGTCAGCGCGCGGCGGAGGATCTGAAGCTTGCCGCGCGGGCTGCCCGTCGCCTCGGGGTCGACACGGTTGTCGGCTTCACGGGCTCGAGCATCTGGCCGTACGTCGCGATGTTCCCGCCCGTGCCGGCGAGTGTCATCGAGGGTGGGTACGACGACTTCGCTCGGCGGTGGAACCCGATCCTCGATGCCTTCGACAGCGAGGGAGTGCGCTTCGCCCATGAGGTGCACCCCGGCGAGATCGCCTACGACTACTGGACGAGCGTGCGGTCACTCGAGGCGATCAACCACCGCGAGGCCTTCGGCTTCAATTGGGACCCCTCGCACATGATGTGGCAGAACATCGACCCCGTGGGATTCATCGTCGACTTCGCCGATCGCATCTACCACGTCGACTGCAAAGACACACGCGTGCGCCCGCAGAACGGTCGGGCCGGGGTCATGGGCTCGCACTTGGCCTGGGGCGACCCCAAGCGTGGATGGGACTTTGTCTCGACCGGGCACGGCGATGTGCCATGGGAAGACTCGTTTCGTGCGCTCAAGTCGATCGGCTATTCCGGCCCGATCTCGATTGAGTGGGAAGACGCGGGCATGAGTCGCTTGCACGGCGCGGCCGAAGCGGTGGGATTTGTGCGGTCGTTGCTGTGGGACCTGCCCGAGCAGTCGTTTGATGCGGCGTTCTCGAACCAGGATTAGTCGCTGCTGCCGAGGCATGGGCAAAAAGTGAAAGCGCGGGTCCCCCATTCTGGGGACCGTGTCGCCCCCCAACGGGGGACTGCAGCAGACGTTCGTTAAGCGCACACTGTTGGTGGGGGACAAACCCGGTCCTCCACAAGGCGGACTTGATCGACCCGAACGATCGAGAACTCCTGAGCACGGCCGCACCCACGGTCGCTACCCGAAACCCACGAACCCGAGGCACCTGATGATCACCCTCCCATTGATCATGACGTTGTCGCTCGTCGGATTCTTCGGCCTGATTGTCGGCATTGCCGGCACGGGTCGTCGGTCCCGCGGCGCACACCGAGCCTGAGATCACTCGGCTCACCAACGCTCCATCCCCCGAGAGCCCCGGCCTGCTCCCCCTAGCGGCCGGGGCTCCGTTTTGTGTGTTGCGGCTTGCGGGGCTCCGTGGCCCGGCGATCGAGCAGTGATTGCGCGCAGGGCAAGCTCAAAGTCCGCTCATAGGTTCGTGCGCGTTACTGGAGTTATGGCTGACGACGAGCTTCCTGAAACTCCCCGCCTCACGCGCCCTGACGGTTCGCCCGTGCGGGCCCTCGTGGTCGACGACGAGCCTTCGCTCGCTGACCTTGTTTCGATGGCATTGAAGTACGAGGGGTGGGATGTTCGCACCGCGCTGACCGGGCAGCAAGCCCTGCAGCACGGCCGCGAGTTTAAGCCCGACGTCGTCGTGCTCGACATCATGCTGCCCGACCTCGATGGTCTCGAGGTTCTGCGCCGCTTGCGCTCTGACGGCTCTGATGTTCCGGTGCTCTTTCTCACCGCGAAAGACTCGGTCGATGACCGCGTTGTCGGCTTGACCGCGGGCGGAGATGACTACGTCACCAAGCCATTCAGCCTCGAAGAGCTGGTGGCCCGCCTGCGCGGGCTCATCCGTCGCAGCACGCTCGTCGTGAGCGAGCGCGCCAACCCCGAGATCACGGTCGGCGACCTTGTGCTCAACGAAGAGAGCTACGAGGTTCGACGCGGCGACACCGAGATTGAGCTCACGGCGACCGAGTTTGAGCTGTTGCGCTACTTGATGCGCAACCCCAAGCGCGTGCTCAGCAAGGCCCAGATTCTCGACCGTGTGTGGAGCTACGACTTCGGTGGCCGTTCGAGCATCGTTGAGATCTACATTTCGTACTTGCGCAAGAAGATTGACTCGCTCGGCCCCGCGATGATTCACACCGTGCGCGGCGTCGGGTACATGATCAAGCCGGTCGCTTAATGCACGGAGGATGGTCGCTTCAAAAGCGGCTTGTTGCGGGCATCCTCGTGTTGCTCATGATGGCGACGCTCGCGATTGGCGTCTTGAGCGTCTATTTCTTGCGGGCTAATCTTCTCGCCCAACTCGACGATGAACTGCGGGTCATCGCCCAACGCATCGAGAACATCGCGGCGCCGGGCCGGGGGCCCGAGCAAAGCCTCGACCGACCCGGTCTGCCCACGGGTTCACTCATTGGGGTCGTGCAGTCAGATGGCTCGGCCGTGGCTGCCTACCTCGATCGCGACGCCAATGTGCGTGAGCTCAGCTCGGTGCAAGTGAAAGTCATTGCCACGCGCACTCTCGGCGACCCCGCCACCGTGCGTCTCCCGGGTGGACTGGGTGAGTTTCGCGTGCTCGCGACAGCGACCGAGGGCGGAACCGTCTTGATTGTCGGCTTACCCACGGCTGAGGTCTCGTCGACCACAGCTCGACTCGCGGCCGTCATCGCTGCCGTACTCGGCGGCATTCTCATTGCTGCAGCCGTGCTGGGACGTGAGGTCGTGCGACTGGGGCTTCGACCTCTCACGCGCGTGCGCGAGGCGGCAACGGCAGTGACGACCCTGCCGCTCGACCGTGGCACGGTCGCCCTCGCCGATCAGCTACCCGTGCTCGACACGGACCCGAGCACCGAAGTTGGCCAGCTTGGCGCGGCCTTCACTCGCATGCTTGACCACGTGCAAAGCGCGTTCGACTCGCGCCAAGCGAGCGAGCAGAAGGTGCGACAGTTCGTCGCCGATGCCAGTCATGAGCTGCGCACACCCCTTGCGGCGATTCGTGGCTACAGCGAACTCACTCGACGCAGCGGCCAACCTT
The DNA here is from genome assembly GCA_943371805.1 of Pseudomonas synxantha. Lineage (GTDB taxonomy): Bacteria > Actinomycetota > Actinomycetes > Actinomycetales > Microbacteriaceae > Microcella. The sequence continues at coordinate 13,427 of CALRWH020000010.1, forward strand.
TGCCCGACGACATTCGGCACGCGCTCGCCCGCATCGAGTCAGAGTCGGTGCGTATGTCGGCGCTCGTCGACGACTTGCTCTTGCTGGCGCGACTCGACGAAGGCCGCGAGCTGCGCCATGACCCGGTCGACCTCGCTGCACTTGTCACCGACGCCGTAGCGGATGCTCGCGCAACCTCGCCCGCCCACGACTGGGTCGTGCGCGTGCCCACCACGCCCGTCGTTGCCGCCGGTGACCAACATCGACTGCACCAGGTTGTCGCTAATCTGCTCGCCAACGCGCGCGTGCACACTCCAGAAGGAACGCGCGTCACGGCCGCGCTCGGCACTCTCGAGGGTCGCGCGATCATCACGGTGACCGACACGGGCCCGGGTATTCCGGCCGAAGTGCAGCCCGTGCTCTTCGAGCGTTTCGCGCGTGCCGACACGTCGCGTTCACGCGCGACCGGATCAACCGGTCTGGGCCTCGCAATTGTGGCCGCAGTTGTTCAAGCCCATGGGGGAGAGGTCGCGGCGTCATCGCGCCCGGGCGAAACGGTCTTTCGCGTGAGTCTTCCGATCGCGCGGTCGGCAGCTGTTCGCCCCGCCGCAGCGCCCACCCCCAGCGCCTAGGCTGTCGACATGCGCATCGCCGTGACCGGATCATCCGGCAAGCTCGGTCAGGCTGTTGTCACACACTTAGTCGAGGCCGGCCACTCCGTGACCGGGCTTGACGCCGTCGGCGCCCCGGGTGAGGGGTTTGTGCGGGTCGACCTGACCGATGCGGGCCAGGTTCTCGATGCCCTCGCTGGCGTCGAAGAGCGCCACAGTCGACTCGATGCGGTGGTGCACCTTGCGGCAAGTCCTGCGCCGGGCATCCGCCCCGATACGGTGCTGCTGCACGACAACCTCGCCATGACGATCGCGGTGTTTCAGGGCGCTCGCCGGGCGGGCATCACGCGTATCGTGCACGCGTCGAGCGAGACCTTGCTGGGCCTGCCCCTCGACGAGCCGCCGCCCACTGTGCCGATCGACGAGTCGCAGCCCACGCGCCCCAACTTCATGTACGCCATTGGCAAGCACCTTGAAGAAGAGCTCGGCCGAAAGCTGTGCCGCCTCGACCCTCGCCTGTCGATCACGGGGCTGCGCTTCAGCAACGTCATGGCGCCCGACGACTACGCCGACTTCGAGGCCTGGCAAGACGACCCGGCCGCGCGGCGCTGGAATCTGTGGGGGTACATCGATCGCCGCGATGGCGCCCACGCCGTCGAGCGCGCGCTCCTCACGCGTGGCCCGGGATACGAGACGTACATCATCGCGGCGGCCGACACCGTGATGCGACGCGACTCTGCCGAGCTCATGGCGGCGGAGTTTCCGGATGTTCCCCTCACGCGTTCGCTCGTGGGTCGCGAGACTCTGCTCTCGATTGACGCGGCGCGGCGCGAGCTGGGCTACGCGCCGCGCCACTCGTGGCTCGACGAGGCCTAGTCCTCGCCCTGCGCCTTCGTGTACGCCGCCGCGCCATCGAACTCTTGCAGCAGTTCGAGGTGCACCCAGTCGACGTCACCCTCGATCGTCGAGAGCAGATCGCGGATGCCCGCGCGCGTCAGCTCGCCGTCTTCGCGTAGCACGAACCGGCAGCGATAGTGGTCGACCACGTCGATGTTGCTGTTGCCGTCGGGGTAGACCTTGGTGCCGCGGTTCGAGATCATCGTGAGTCGCAGCGGCGAGCTCTCGACGAGCCCGTCGAGCAACGGGCCTAGCTCGTGAGGCATAAGCCCTGACTCGACGAAGACATCGACGCCGACAACTCGTCGTTGCTCGGGAACGACCGTGACGGGGTTGGCGACGGGGGCGGGCATTGCCAACGGGCGGCCGCGACGAATCGTGTAGCCATCGACGCTCTCGCCGAGGTTGTCGATGATCGCTGAGGCGAAGTCGGTGGTTGAGGTGCCACGGTCATAGCCGACCACATCGCCGGTGAGCACCCCCTTTTGCAGGGTCGCAAAGAGGGCGTTCTCAATCGTCTCGGCGGCGTCGAAGTGCTGCATGTGCTTGAGCATCATGACCGACGACAAGATGACCGCGGTCGGGTTGATGGCGTTCTTTCCGGCGTACTTCGGGGCCGAGCCGTGCACGGCCTCAAAGATGGCCACGCCCGAGCCAAGGTTCGCCGAGGGGGCGAAGCCGAGCCCGCCGACCAGGGCCGAGGTGAGGTCGCTGAGAATGTCGCCGTTCATGTTCGTCGTGACGATCACGTCGAACTGCTCGGGGCGCTTCACGAGCTGGTGCGCGGCGTTGTCGATGATCATGTGGTGCGATTCGATGTCGGGGTACTCGAGAGCGACTCGTTCGAAGGTGCGCTTGAGCTCACCCTCAGTGAGCTTCATGATGTTCGACTTGGTGGCGCACACAACCGACTTACGGCCCTCGCTGCGTGCGAACTCGAAAGCGGTGCGCGCGATCTTCTCGGAGCCCTTGTTCGAGATCAGCTTGAGGCACTGGGCGACGCCCGGTGTCTGCATGTGCTCGATGCCGGCATACAGGTCTTCAACGTTCTCGCGCACAACGACCAGGTCGACACCCGAGCCGGAGTAGCGTGTCGAGACGCCGGGCAGCTCGCGCACCGGACGGATGTTGGCGTAGGTCTCGAACAACTTGCGCAGCGTCACGTTCGCTGACTTCTCCCCGAATCCGACCGGGGTGCCCAGAGGGCCCTTGAGCACGAGGCGCGTGCGCGTGATCGAGTCGATCGTCTCCTGCGGAACGCCCGAGGCAATGCCGCGACGAAACACGCTCTCGCCGGCCTCCTGGTGGTCCCACTCGATGTCGACGCCCGCGGCGTCGATGATGCGCTGTGCGGCGGAGATGCACTCCGGTCCGACGCCGTCTCCGGGGATTACGGTCACCTGGTTTGACATTGCTGGTCCTTTCGATCGTGGCGATTCGACAATACATACGCAACGAGATTCATGTCAATCATGTCGTCTTTTCGAGGCGACGAGGCGGCGTTTCTCGGGGGCCTCGGCGTGCGATACGCTTATCGAAGCCGAAGACCGCTGGTTGTCGGCGTGCCTGTTCGCAGGGGCGCTGATCGAAGGTTCGCATCGCTTCTCACGAAGCAGGGCGACGACCCGCGCAGGTGTGTGAACTGACGCCGAGCATCCATCGATTGTGAACGGATGCTCGAAGAAGGCTCGTGCGCTTGCGCCGGGCCTTTTCCCATGTGCGCTCCGGGTTCCATCGACCTCAGTGGTCGCGGCAGACCCCGATATCCGATTTAGAGGAGCACCATGGCGAACAAGGAAGCAACGGTCGCCGAGCTGACAGAACTTTTCTCCAGCTCGACCGCCGTTTTGCTCACCGAGTACCGCGGCCTCACGGTGGCACAGCTCAAGAAGCTGCGCGCGAACATCCGTGACGACGCGTCGTACGCCGTGGTGAAGAACACGCTGACCAAGATTGCGGCCAACGCTGCTGGCATCGACTCGCTCGATGACATGCTCGCCGGCCCGTCTGCCCTCGCCTTCGTTCACGGTGACCCCGTGACGGTGGCCAAGGCGCTGCGTGACTTCGCCAAGGCGAACCCCAACCTCGTGGTGAAGGGTGGCTACTTCGACGGTAAGCCGCTCGACGCCTCAGAGGTCATGAAGCTCGCCGAGCTCGAGAGCCGTGAGGTGGTGCTGGCAAAGCTTGCCGGTGCCGTCAAGGCCTCGCTCTTCGGTGCCGCATACATGTTCAACGCGCCGCTGGCGCAGGCCGCCCGCGCTGTTGACGCGCTGCGGCAGAAGCAGGAGTCCGGCAGCTGATCCTCAGCTGACTGGTTTACGACACGAAACAACTAGAAGGAGTCATCATGGCAAAGCTCACCACTGACCAGCTCATCGAAGCGTTCAAGGAGCTCTCGCTCATCGAACTCAGCGAGTTCGTCAAGAAGTTCGAAGAGGTCTTCGAGGTCACCGCCGCCGCGCCCGTCGCGGTTGCCGCTGCCCCCGCCGCTGGCGGCGGCGCCGCCGCCGAAGAGGTCGAAGAGAAGTCGTCGTTCGACGTCGTTCTCGAGGCCGCTGGCGACAAGAAGATCCAGGTCATCAAGGAGGTTCGCGCCCTCACGAACCTCGGCCTCGGCGAGGCCAAGGCCGTCGTTGACGGCGCCCCCGGCGTCGTGCTCGAGGGTGTCAACAAGGAAACCGCCGACAAGGCGAAGGCCCAGCTCGAAGAGGCCGGCGCCACCGTCACCCTCAAGTAGTCACCCGCTCCACCTTCGAGAGCCCCGCCCGACGCGAGTCGGTGCGGGGCTCTCGCGCGTTGTGGCCAGATCGCGTTGTGGCTAGATCGCGTTGTCGCGGCGAACGGCGGTACTCGTGCGCACGGTCAAGGCCGTGGGGAGCAAGAGGTGCTTGTCGAGCGGGGCTGCCGACGCGTTCTCGAGTTGATTCAGCAGTAGCTCGACAGCGCGGGCACCTTGCGCGCCGGGTTGCTGGGCGAGCGTCGTCAAGCCGAACATTTCGGCGAGGGGGTGCCCGTCGATGCCAATGACCGAGAGTTCGCGAGGGATGCTGATTCCCAACTGACGCGCTGCGACCGTGATGCCGATCGCGATCTCGTCGCACCCGGCGAAAATTGCCGTCGGTCGCGTTCGCGGGTCGCCCAGCACGGCAAGCCCGGCCGCGTATCCACCCTCGATCGAAAACTCAGCGTCGCGAAAGTCATCGTCGACCGCGACTCCAGCGTTCCGCAGGGCTTGCGAGAAGCCCATGTAGCGCTGCGAGTGCACGCGAAAGTCCATCTGCTCGTTTTGGTCGCCTCCCACGTGCATGATGCGTCGGTGGCCGAGGCTCAACAAGTGTTCGGTCGCAAGACGCGCGGTCTCGACATCATCGATCGACAGTGACGGAATTCCCTCGATACGGCCGCCGATGCCGGCGAGGGGTTTGCCGAGCGACTGCAGCAAGTGCACTTCTTGTGGGCTCAAGTCGATCGCGACCGAGATCACCGCGTCGACCCTTTTTCGCACGAGAAAGTAGTCGAACACGCGACGCCTCAAATCACTGTCGGTACTGAGGCGGTAGAGCGTGAGGTCGTAGCCCGCTCGAACGAGGGCCGCTTCGATGCCCTCAAGAACCTCGGCGAAGTACCAGCGGTTGATGTACGGAATCACGACTGCCACGTTGCGCGTGCGACCCGTCACAAGACTGGCCGCCGTTGACGACACGACATAGCCGAGCTCTGATGCGGCATCTTCCACGCGTCGACGCGTTTCGTCAGAGACGTAACCGCGGCCACTGAGCGCACGAGACGCCGTCGACTTCGAGACCCCGGCAATGCGGGCGACGTCGGCGAGGATGCTCATGGCCTCGTGCCCTCCATTGGACGATGCGGTGGATGCCCGGCACCTGCGCCCACCTCGGTGCGACGACCGGCGTGCCGTGTGTCGTCAGTGTATCCGCGCAGGCCTCGATGTGGAACCGGTTCCCGATGCGCGACAACAACGGCTGATCTGCACGGGCTCGCGGCGGGGCTTGCGGCGGAGCGAGCGGCGGAGCGAGCGGCGCGGCGAGCCTAGGCTCAGCACATGAGTATGGGTGGCGGTCGTCGGGGTTCACGCGTGTCGAGCAGTGATGCGGCCGCTCAGCGGGCGGCGAACGCCGAGGCGCCGCGCATCCCGAATCTTCTCCCGCGCATTGCCGAGTTGTTTCGCCCGCACCGCACGCCGCTCGCCATCACGATCGTGCTCGTGCTTGTTTCGGCAGCTCTGAGCGTCATCCCGCCATTGCTGACGCAACAAGCCTTCGATCGCGGGCTCTTTCCGCCCGAGGGCACCCCCAATGTTCCCGTGTTGCTGCAACTGGTCGGCGCCATGCTCGTGCTCTGGCTCGTCTCGGCGGGTATCGGTATTGGGCAGACCTACCTGACCTCGACGGTCGGCAACAGCGTCATGGCGCAATTGCGCGTGCGCCTCTTTTCGCACCTGCAGGCCATGGAGCTGGGGTTCTTCACGCGCACCAAGACGGGCATTATTCAATCGCGACTGCAGAACGATGTCGGCGGCGTGGCGGGCGTGCTCAGCAACACGGTCTCGAGCGTCATCGGCAACACCGTGACCGTTATCGCGGCCTTTATCGCCATGCTTATCTTGAGTTGGCAATTGACGATCGTGGCCGTGATTCTCTTGCCCGTTCTCGTGATCGCCCAACGCCGCGTGGGTCAGGTTCGCGCGCGTATCGCGACGAAGACGCAAGAGTCACTCAGTGACATGACGGCCATCACGCAAGAGGCCCTGAGCGTCTCGGGCATTCTGCTCGCCAAGAGCTTCTATCGGCAGCACAGTGAGGTCGACCGCTATCGCCGCGAAAACGACGTGCAGCGGGGTCTTCAAGTGCAGCTGTCGATGAGCGGTCAGTGGTTCTTCGCGATGGTCAACGTGTTTCTCTCGGTCATTCCGGCGGTGATCTACCTCGTCGCGGCGTGGCTCATTCAGACGGATGTGGCGGTCACGGCGGGCACGATCGTCGCCTTCACCACGGTGCAAGCCCGCTTGACTTTTCCGCTCATGGGGCTCATGCGCGTTGCTCTCGATCTGCAGACAAGTGGCGCGCTGTTTGCGCGCATCTTCGAGTATCTCGATCTCGAGCCGCGCATCACCGAAGCCGCTGACGCGCGCGACCTCGACCCGGCACAGGTGGGGCGCATCCGCTTCGATGACGTGGTCTTTCGCTACCCCGATGCCGCTGACGACGCGACGCCCACCCTCGACCACGTGTCGCTCACGGTCGAGCCCGGCCAGTTCGTTGCCTTCGTCGGCCCCTCGGGCGCGGGCAAGACGACCATTTCGTATCTCGTGCCGCGATTGCACGACGTGTCGAGCGGAGCCGTCGAGGTGGGAGGCGTTGACGTGCGCGAGCTTCGCACCCACAGCCTCATCGAGAGCATCGGCATAGTGAGCCAAGAGACCTACCTGTTTCACGCGAGCATCGCCGAGAACCTGCGGTACGCAAAGCCCGAGGCGACGGATGCTGAGCTCGAGGCCGCGTGCCGTGCCGCGAGCATCCATGCCACGATCAAGAGTTTTCCCGATGGCTACGACACCATCGTGGGCGAGCGCGGTTATCGCCTCTCGGGGGGTGAGAAGCAACGAGTGGCCATCGCGCGAGTGTTGCTGAAAGACCCGCCCGTGCTGATTCTCGACGAAGCAACGAGTGCCCTCGACTCGGTGTCAGAACGCGTGGTGCAGACCGCGCTCGATGGGGCGAGCCGCGGTCGAACGACGATCGCGATCGCTCACCGGCTCTCGACCGTGAGCGGCGCCGACGTCATTCATGTGGTTGACGGTGGGCGCATTGTCGAGAGCGGCACGCACGCTGAGCTGATCGGTCGGGGAGGCGTGTACACCCGATTGGTCGAGCAGCAGTCGGCGGACTATGGCCGCTCGGCCAGTAGTTCGGCCATGTAGTCGAGCTCTTTGCTCTGCAGCATGACCATGCCGTTCGCGAGCGTCGTGACCTGCGGGTGCACACTGCGAGCGAGCACGGCCTCGGCCATCTCAACCCCACCCTGGTGGTGAGCGATCATGAGTTCGAGAAAGATGCGTTCGGCCTCAACGCCCGTGGCGTTCTCAAGCTCTCTCATTTGCTCGAATGTCGCGACGCCGGGCATGGGCTCGCCCGGAGTGTGACCGCCATGCCCGTCGTGGCCAGAAGAACCATCGATCACGGGCCGCGACAACCACTCCATTTCGGGCTCACTCGACGTTTGCGGCAGACCCCACATCGCGAGCCACGCGAACATCTGGCCCTGTTGCTGGGCTTGCGCGGTGGCGATATCGAGCGCCAGCAGTCGAATCTCGGGGTCGTCGCTGCGATCACGAATCAGCAAAGACATCTCGACCGCTTGCCCATGGTGCACTTGCATGTCGCGAGCGAAGCCTGCCTCGGCGCTCGACTCGGTGGGAGTCGGGGTTGCGACCGTCGCGCTGACACGGCCGATGATCACGCCGACGACGATCGCCACCAGCACGAGCAGCGCGCCGACCACGATCAGCCGTGAGCGGCTGAGGGCAGGAAGCGCGCTGGTCGTGCCGTCGGTCATGAGATCTTGCCGGGGCCGTCGACGGCCTGGCTGCAGAGAGCGCCGGGCTCAGGGGCGTCAGGCGACTGACGGTACTTGATGATGAAGTCACCGAGGCGCGGGTCGTCAACGCCGTCGAGCGCCACTTGAACTCCCCATGCGCTCGCGACGACCGGCGCCGGCAGGCCGTCGAACGGCGACAAGATGATGTACGAGCGCGGCATTTGCGAGCGCAACGCATCGAGGTCGGCACCGGAGACGCGGGCCGGGTCGTACGTCACCCAGACGGCGCCGTGCTCGAGTGAGTGCACCGCGTTTTCGGCCTGAACCGGCAGCTCGTAGATGCCGCAGTTGAGCCATGCCGGATTGTGCGGGCCACCCGCGGGCGGCGTCATGGTGTACTCCACCGTCGTGTCGACATGTACCGCTTCGAGACCCTCGAAGGTCTCGAGGCCTTCGATCTCGATCGTGGCGGGGTCGACCGGTGGCGTCGCAGAGGTCACGACGAAGCCGACGATGATGGCGACGACCGCCACCCCACCGACGATGGCGCCCGCAAGGCCGAGACGGCGATTGCGCTTTTCAGCGGCCTGCTTGGCCTTGAGAGCAGCGACCTTCTCGGCACGGCGCTTCTCGCGCTGCTGCTTGATGGTGAGGTCGTTGGTCGAGGAAGTGTCGTCGGCCACGGGGGCTCCTGTCAGGTGCGACGGGCAGGGGGGAGAGCGGAGAACGCGTGTGCGCGTCCGCTCATAACGTGAAACGCGCCATGGGCATAGCGCATTCCAGCGTCAAGGCTTTCAGCCTACGCACTGCAGACGCTGTGAGGTGCGATCACGGCGCTCTCCCGAAATCCGCGCCGCCTCGCTACTGTGAACCATCCACGTCAACTGCCTGCGGGCACCGAGGGCCGAGGATGTCATGTCGACGAGTGACACCGAGAGCGAGAAGCTCGATCGCGAGCGCCGAGGCACTTCAGCACGCCGGCGGCACGGGCTCAGCATCCAGTCGACCGTGCTCGTCATGCTGCTCGCTGTCAGTGTGACGTCCAATGTGCTCGTGGGCGTCATCGGCTATGTCAATGCGACTGACTCGCTTCGGGATGCGGCGTTCCAGCGACTGATTGAAGTGCGCGACTCGCGCACGCGAGAGGTCGAGCGGCTCTTTTCGACGATCGAGCGGACGATCGTGGTGCACTCGAGAGGGCAAAGCGTCATCGATGCAACCGGCGCCTTCAGTGCCGCGATGCAGCAACTGGATGAGGGTGAACTCGCAGACGAACAATCGCAAGCGCTCACCGCGTACTACGACGAGGTGTTTGGGCCTGCTCTCAGTGAGTCGACCGGTACCGACGTTGACCCGTCGGCCTTCGTGCCGACTGACCCCGCGGCCCGCTATTTGCAGGTTCACTACACGGCGCCACACGCAGACTTTGACGCGGCGATTGCCGTCGACGATGCCGGTGATGGGAGCGAGTGGTCAGCGGTGCACGCGCGCTATCACGACTACTTTCGCTCGATGACCGAGTTTCTTGATTACGAAGACGTGCTCCTGATCGACGAGAGAGGCGTCGTCGTCTACAGCGCCTTCAAGGGTGTCGATCTGGGAACGAATCTGCTCGACGGGCCGTATCGACTGTCGAATCTCGCCGCGGCATACGACACGGCCGTGGGAGGAAACCTCTTGGGTGAGGTGACTTTCACCGACATCGAGGACTACCCTCCGTCGCTCAGTCTTCCGGCCGGATGGGCAGTGACCCCCGTTGGGCGCGACGGAGAAGTCATTGGTGCAATGGCCGTCGAGCTTCCGATCGACCGCGTCAGCAATGTCATGACGGCCGGGGGCGATGCGAGCGAAGGCGGACTCGGCGAGACCGGTGAGGCGTACCTTGTCGGAGTCGATGGGCTCATGCGATCGCCGTCACGGCTGCTCCTGAGCGATGCAAATGCCTTCGCCGAAGCGTCGCTCGCGGCGGGCACCTCGCCTGAGGTCGTTGATCTCGCGGTTGCGCGAGGCACGACGGTGGGGGTGCAGCCCGTTCGCACCGAGGCGGCGACGGCGGCCATCGCCGGCCAATCAGGAACGGTCATCGCGAACGATTATCTGGGGCGCGACAGCCTCGCGGCGTATGGTCCGGTAGACATCGAGGGCATCGATTGGGTTGTCGTCGCCGAAATCGATACGGCCGAGGCATTCGCTCCGGTGACCGCCTTTACGCGCAACCTTGTCATCTCGTCCGCGGTGCTCGCCCTCGTTGTGTCGGTCTTGTCGCTGTTGCTTGCTCGCGTCTTTGTGAGTCCCTTGCGCCGTCTGGCCCGAGCGGCGCGAAGAATTGCCGCCGGCGAGTCGGGAGTCACCGTTGATGCCGGTTCGAGCGACGAACTCATGAGCGTGTCGACAGCATTCAACGACATGAGTCGCAGTCTTCAAGTGAAGGCAGACCTGCTCGACGAGCAGCAGGCTGAGAGTGAGCGGCTGCTGCGAGCTCTCATGCCCGAGCCGGTCATCCGTCGATATCGCGATGGCGACCAAACGATCGCTGAAGACCACGTCGACGTCTCGGTTCTCTACGCCGACATCATGGGGTTTGAAGCGTTTAGTCGTGACCGTGGGTCAGAAGCAACTCTCGAAACCCTTAACGAACTCGTGCGACAGTTCGATGAAGCGGGCGCCCCCTTTGGCGTGGAACACGTTCGCACGACGACGAAGGGCTACTTGGCGAGCTGCGGACTCACCGTGCCGCGCATTGATAACGCTCGGCGCATGGTCGACTATGCCATCGAGCTCACGCGCATCGTCGATCGCTTCAGCGCACAGTGGGGTGTCTCGCTCGCTCTTCGTGCCGGCATCGACCTGGGTGAAGCGAGCAGCGGACTCGTCGGTCGTGCTCACATGGTCTACGACCTGTGGGGCGACGCGGTGAACCTTGCGTTCCGTCTGCAGGCCGAGCGCGTCGAGTCGGGAATCTTCGTGACGGATCGTCTGGCCGAAGGCCTTCCGGCCAACGTGCGCCTCGTCGAGGCCGGGGTGATTTCGACTGCCGAAGGCGAGCAGAAAGTGTGGCGCGTCGAGCTCGAGCCGGCCACATGACCGAGATCTGGCGCGAAACCTGGTTTTGGCCCTCGATCGCGGTGATCGTCGGTCTGCCCGTCGTGCTCTTGTTCTTGAGTGAACTGCTCGAGTCGCTCGTTCAGCGCGGCAGCCCGGCGGCGCGTGTGGTCCGCTTACTGCGCAACTATGTCGCGCCCGTGGCGGCCTTGCTCGTGCTCGTTTCGCAAACAGCAGGGGCCGAGGTAGATCTCGCGTGGTCACGCATCGTCGCCACGGTGCTGGGCTTTCTCGTCATCGTGGTGCTCATCAACGGCCTCAACGTGGCGGTGTTCACCACGGCCCGCAAAGGAAGCTGGCGCGAGCGCCTGCCGTCGATTTTCGTCGACGTGACCCGCTTCGTGCTCATCGCGGTCTCGATCGCGGTGCTGTTCTCGTGGGTCTGGGGCGCCGACGTCGGGGGCCTCTTCACTGCCCTTGGCATCGGATCGATCGTCATTGGCCTTGCTCTCCAAAACGCCGTCGGCTCGGTGCTGTCGGGGCTCTTGCTGCTGTTCGAGCAGCCCTTTGAGCTCGGCGACCACCTTCAGGTGGGGGATGTTCGTGGTCGGGTGATTGAGGTCAACTGGCGCTCGGTGCATATCAAGACCATCAGTGGCGTCGTGATCGTTCCGAACTCTGAGCTCGCGGGAACGTCATTCTCGAACCTTTCCCGAAAGGGCGGCCCCTATTCCGCGTGCGCGATGGTTCGATTCGCCACCGAGGATCCCCCTGAGGCGGTGATTCGCGTCATGGTCGCGGTCGCGGCTGACCTGCCGATGACGATCGCCACTCCGAGCGCCGATGCATTCGCGGCGGGCGAGTATGAGGTCACCATTCCCGTTGACGCGCCGACGGACGAGTACGGTGCCCTCTCTGAGTTCCGCCGTCGGCTGTGGTACGCCGCTCGGCGTGCCGGCCTGCACCTTGATCGTGACTACTACGTCGAATACGACTCGACCGAGCGCCGTCGTGCGATGTTGACCCGATTCAGTTCGGCGCTCTACTGCAGCCCCGATGAGTTGCATCGGTATGTCGACCGAGTGCGAGTTGAGCGATATGTCGCGGGCGAGAAATTGCAGCACCCCGGAGAAGTTCCCGACGGCATCCGCCTGATCGACTCGGGGATTGCACACATGATCGTCGAGGGCCCCGAGGGTGTGCGGGTGCCCGTCACCGATCTCACTCGGGACGAGATCGTCGGGCTCACCTCGCTGACTCGGCAAGGCATTAATGCGACGGTACAAGCGATCACCGAAATGACCGTGCTCGCGGTGCCCGTCGATGTGCTTGATGTGCTCGTCGCGGCGAGACCCGAGCTTGCTCGAGACTTCGGGCGCGAGATCGACAATCGACGCAGGCTCGTTCGTGACGCGTTTACCAAAGCGGGTCTCGACATGCCTTTGGGTAAGCGCTCGATCGCCTACTGAGGAGCGCGATCTCGTCTCAAGCCGACGGATGCCCGCTGGTAGATTCGGCGCATGAAGTTCGCCGAATCTGTCGTAGACCTCATCGGCGACACGCCGCTCGTTCGCCTTAACCGCGTGACCGACGGCATCGCGGCGACCGTACTCGCGAAAGTCGAGTACCTCAACCCGGGTGGTTCGTCGAAAGATCGCATCGCCACGCGCATCATCGATGCCGCAGAACGTGAGGGGCTGCTCAAGCCGGGCGGCACCATTGTCGAGCCGACGAGCGGCAATACGGGCGTGGGCCTTGCCCTCGTGGCTCAACAGCGCGGCTATCGCTGCGTGTTCGTTTTGCCCGACAAGGTGGGCGAAGACAAGCGCAACGTGCTCACGGCCTACGGCGCCGAGATCGTCGTGACACCGACGGCGGTCGCACCCGATGACCCCGAGTCGTACTACAGCGTTTCTGACCGATTGGCGCGCGAGATTCCGGGCGCCTTCAAGCCCAATCAGTACGCCAACCCCAACGGCCCGCTGAGCCATTACGAGACCACCGGCCCTGAAATCTGGCGCGACACCGAGGGGCGGCTCACGCATTTCGTCGCCGGTGTGGGCACAGGGGGCACGATCTCGGGTACCGGTCGCTTCTTGCGCGAGGTGAGCGCTGACCGCGCGAGTGGTCGTGTGCAGGTCGTGGGTGTCGACCCCGTCGGCAGCGTCTACTCGGGCGGCACCGGCCGCCCCTACCTCGTCGAGGGAGTCGGCGAAGACTTCTGGCCGGCCGCCTATGACCCCACCGTGGTTGACCGCATCGTTGCCGCGAGCGATCAGCAGTCGTTCGACATGACCCTGCGTCTCGCGCGCGAAGAAGGTCTGCTGGTCGGTGGTTCGTGCGGCATGGCCGTCGTCGGCGCGCTCGAGGTTGCGCGTGAGCTCGGACCTGACGACGTTGTCGTCGTGCTGCTGCCCGACGGCGGCCGCGGCTACCTCGGCAAGATCTTCAATGACGGGTGGATGCGCCGCCACGGCTTCACGCCCCCCACGGGCTCGCCCACCGTGGCCGATCTGCTCGGCACGCCGCCGCGCCCCCTTGCCCACCTGCGCCGCGAGCACACGGTCGCGGATGCGGTGGCAGCACTCGAGGCGCACCCCGGTGCGTTGCCCGTCGTGGCGGCCGAGCCGCCGCTCGTGCTGGGTGAAGTGATCGGGGCAGTCGACGCCCGCACTCTGTTGCGGGCGCTCGCCACCGGCGCGGTGACTCCGGCAGATCCGATCACCGCGGCGATGGGGCCGAGCATGCCGGTCGTCGGCGCACACGAGAGCCTCGAAGCCGCGGGCGAGCGCTTTGGTGACCGGGGTGCTGGCGGACAGCATCCCGACACCCTCATGGTGCTCGACGGCGGAAACCCCGTCGGCCTGCTGTACCGCACCGATCTGATGACCGCTCTCGCGGGAGGCCACGCATGACTGACCACGACCCGCACATTCTGCAGGGCTTCGCGACGCGTGCGATTCATGCCGGGCAGGCTTTCGACCCCACGACGGGAGCCGTCACGCCGCCCGTCTATTTGACGTCGACGTTCGTGCAGCGATCGATCGGCGACTTGCGCGGCGGCTACGAATACGCGCGCGGCGGCAACCCCACGCGTGACGCGTTGCAAGACCAGCTGGCCTCGCTCGAGTCCGGTGCCAAGGCCTTCAGCTTTGCCTCGGGCCTGGCGGCTGAAGACGCCCTGTTGCGGGCCGTGCTGCGGCCGGGCGATCACGTGCTCATGGGCAATGACGTCTATGGCGGCACACACCGGCTTGTGCGGCGCATCTTTGGCCCGTGGAACATTGGGCTCACGACGATCGAACTGGGTGACCTCGACGTCGCGCGCGAGGCGCTCGAGTCGTTGCGCCCGCGCGTGCTGTGGCTCGAGACCCCGAGCAACCCGCTCATGAAGATCACCGACATCACGGCGCTCGCCGAAATTGCGCATGCGGTTGGCGCGATCGTCGTGGTCGACAATACGTTCGCCACGCCCTACTTGCAGCAGCCGCTCGTGCTCGGTGCCGACGTTGTCGTGCACTCAACGACGAAGTATCTGGGAGGGCACTCCGACGTGCTCGGTGGCGCCGTCGTCACGAACGATCTCGAGCTCGCCGAACAGGTGCAGTTTCACCAGTTCGCGGCAGGCGCCGTTTCCGGCCCCATGGATGCGTGGCTCACGACGCGCGGAATCAAGACCCTGGCCGTGCGCATGGATCGCCATTCGGCCAACGCCCAGGCCATCGCCGAGTCGCTCGTCGGCCACACGGCCGTCATGCGCGTCTACTACCCGGGCCTGCCCGAGCACCCTGGCCACGAGCTCGCTACCCGGCAAATGCGCGGTTTCGGGGGGATGCTCTCGCTCGAGCTCGCCGCAGGAGCTGCGGCCGCGCGCGCCTTTGCCGAGGGCTTGCGCGTCTTCAGCCTCGCGGAGTCGCTCGGAGGCGTCGAGTCGCTCGTCAACTACCCGAGCGAGATGACGCATGCCTCGGTGCGCGGAACGGAGCTTGAAGTGAGCGACGCGATCGTTCGATTGTCGGTCGGTATCGAAGATGTCGACGATCTCGTGGCCGATGTTCAGCATTCGCTCGCGGCCCTCTGACGCTGTCGACCATGGCTCACGTGCGTGCTCGCATGCATAATGGAGTCGCCGATGTGAACGTACACATCGCGACCCTGAACGGACGACGATGACGGACACGGAGCGCCCGGCCGAGCCGGAACGCGTGCGCGCGCCGAATATTCGCGATGTCGCTCGCGTCGCCGGTGTCTCGTACCAGACCGTGTCACGCGTGCTCAACGACAGCCCGAGCATCCGCCCCGAAACGTTGCAGCGCGTGCGCGATGCCATCGACGAGTTGGGCTATCGGCCGAATCAGGCGGCTCGCGCACTCGTGACAAGCCGTTCGCGCACAATCGGGGTGCTCTCGGCACAGACCGTGCACTATGGGCCGGCGACCGCCATCAATGCGATCGAGACGGCCGCGCGCGAAGCGGGCTACCGGTTGTCGATCACGAACCTCAGCTCAACCGAGTACGCCTCGATCAAGTCGGCCGTCGATTACCTGATTAGCCAGTCGGTCGAAGCCCTTATCGTCATCGCGCCCCAAGTGCGCGTGTTCGAGGCACTCAACGACCTGCAGGTTTCCGTGCCGTTCGTGACCCTCGAAGCCACGGGGCTCAACACCTCGCACTCGCTCTGGGTCGACCAAGTGCAGGGTGCGCGTCAGGCCACTCGGCACCTCATCGAGCTCGGTCACACCGAGATCATGCACATTTCGGGCCCTCAAGACTGGATCGAGGCCGAGGCGCGCATGCAGGGGTTCTTGCGCGAGCTATCTGATGCAGACTTGCGCACGCGCGCGCCCATTCTCGGTGACTGGACCGCGTCATTCGGCTACTACGCCGGCATTGAACTGCTGCGGTACCGCGACTTTTCCGCGGTTTTCGTCGGTAACGACCAGATGGCGCTCGGGTTCATGCACGCGTGTCGCGAGCACGGGCTCGACGTGCCCGGCGACATCTCGATCGTTGGGTTTGATGACATCCCCGAGTCAGCGCACTTCGCACCACCCCTGACGACCGTGCGCCAGAACTTTGCCGAGATTGGTCGCCGGGCGGTCGCCCTCTTGCTGGGTGAACTGCGAGGCGAGACGGGCATGAGTCACGACCCGGTTCAACCCGAGCTCGTCATCCGCGAGTCCACCGGTCGCCGTCGGTAGTGAATCCGCCCATGTTTCGGGCTGTTATCGACTTGTGACCGTTTCAGCCGCGCGCGCAGTTGACACATGTGACCGTTTCGCCGTTAGATAGCCATCACGCGATGTGAACGGTCACAAAACGGTCACACCGAGTCCACCCCAGAACTACCCGGCGTCGGGTCCACCCGTCGCCGCCGCGACGATGGAGTCCCGTGAACGTGCTGAGCCCCGAAGTGCAGGTCGCCGTTGCGCGCGTGCGCGACGACGTGGCTGCTCTTCACGCCGAGCTCGTGCGCTACAACCTCGTCGTCTGGACGGGCGGAAACGTCTCGGGTCGAGTTCCGGGTGCTGACCTGTTCGTCATCAAGCCGAGCGGTGTGGGCTACGACGACCTAGACCCCTCGAGCATGATTCTCTGCACCCTCGATGGCGAGGTAGTGCCCAACACTCCCGGTAGCGACCGCAGCCCCTCGAGCGACACCGCGGCTCACGCCTACGTCTACCGCAACATGCCCGAGGTGGGCGGGGTCGTCCACACACACTCGACGTACGCAACAGCGTGGGCCGCGCGGGCCGAACCGATTCCGTGCGTCATCACGGCCATGGCCGACGAGTTCGGCGGCGACATTCCTGTGGGTCCGTTCGCGATCATTGGCGACGACTCCATCGGTCGCGGCATCGTCGAAACCTTGCGCGGCCACCGCTCGCGCGCGGTGCTCATGCAGAACCACGGCCCGTTCACGATCGGCACGGATGCTCGCGACGCCGTGAAGGCGGCCGTCATGGTCGAAGACGTCGCCCGCACCGTGCACATCGCTCGCCAGGCCGGCCCGCTGGTTCCGATCGCGCCCGAAGCGATCGACGCGCTCTTCGACCGCTACCAGAATGTGTACGGCCAGCCCGTCGGAGGTGCGCGATGAGCGCCGCCGTGATTGCCGAGGGTCGTGCTGTGCTCGGCATCGAGCTGGGTTCGACGCGCATCAAGGCGTGCCTCATCGGCGACAACCCCAACGAGGTCATCGCCGTCGGCTCGTACGAGTGGCAGAACCAGCTCGTCGATGGTGTCTGGACCTACGACCTCGCCGAGGTGTGGGCGGGCTTGCAGGGCGCATACGCTGCCCTCGTCGCCGACGCACAAACGCGTCACGGCGCTACCCCCACGACTTTTGCCGCCATCGGCGTCTCGGCCATGATGCACGGCTACCTCGCGTTCGATCACAACGATGAGTTGCTTGTGCCGTTCCGCACCTGGCGCAACACGAGCACGGGCCAGGCCGCCGCCGAGCTCACCGAACTCTTCGGCGTGAACATTCCGCTGCGTTGGTCGATTGCGCACCTGCACCAAGCGGTGCTGAGCGGTGAGGCGCATGTCAACCGCATTCGACACATCACGACTCTCGCGGGCTACGTGCACCAGATGCTCACGGGCGAGCGCGTGCTCGGCATCGGCGACGCGTCCGGCATGTTCCCCATCGATGCCGCGGGTGTTGACTACGACACCGCGATGCTCGCGCAGTATGACGCTCTCGTCGCCGACTCCGCCCTCAGTACTCCGCTTCGTGACCTCCTGCCCGCGATCCTCCCCGCCGGGGCCTCCGCTGGTGCGCTCACCGCCGAGGGTGCCGCACTGCTCGACCCGTCGGGCGCACTGCAGCCCGGCGCCGTGTTCTGCCCGCCTGAAGGCGACGCCGGAACCGGCATGGTCGCGACGAACGCGGTGGCCCCCGGCACGGGCAACGTCAGCGCCGGAACGAGCATCTTCGCGATGGTCGTGTTGGAGCGGCCGCTCGAGCGCGTGCACGCCGAACTTGATGTTGTTGCGACGCCGGCCGGGCATCCCGTCGCCATGGTGCACTGCAACAACGGCACGAGCGAGCTCGCCGCCTGGGTGGGAGTGTTCCGCCGTTTCGCCGAACTCACCGGCACCCCCGTCGACGCCGATGAGGCGTACGGCTTGTTGCTTGCCGAGGCGCTCAACGCCGCGGCCGACGCGGGCGGCGTGCTGGCCTACAACCAGATCGCGGGTGAGCCCATCGCCCACCTCAGCGAGGGGCGCCCGATCGTCGTGCGCACGCCCGAGAGCGAACTGACGCTCGCCAACACCATGCGCGCGCAGGTCTACGGAGTATTCGCGACGCTCAGCCTTGGCATGCGCGCTCTGCACGACGAGGGCGTCGCGATCGACCGCATGCAGGCTCACGGCGGACTCTTCCGCACCGCGGGTGTTGCCCAGCGCTTTCTCGCTGCGGCGCTCGATGCCCCCGTCGGCGTGGCCGAGAGCGCTGCCGAGGGCGGTGCCTGGGGCATCGCGGTGCTCGCCGCCTTCACGGCAGCGGGTGGCGGCGACCTCTCGAGCTACCTCGAGCGCGAGGTCTTCGGTGGCACCGACATGAACGTTGTCACACCGCACCCCGCCGACGTGGCGGGCTTCACCACCTACCTCGATTCGTACGAGTCGGGCCTCGAGATTCAGCGCCAGGCCGTCGTTTCTTTGCCCCTCACCGCACTCCAAGGAGCCTCCTCGTGACTCGCAGTATCGTCCCCGATCTCTCGACGTATGAGGTCTGGTTCCTCACCGGAAGCCAGAACCTCTATGGCGACGAGACCTTGCGCCAGGTGGCGGAACAGTCGCAGCAGGTTGTTGCGGGGCTGAAGGCTGCGGCGAACATCCCGGTCACCATCGTGTGGAAGCCGACCCTGGTCGACAGCGCGAGCATCAAGCGCGTCATGCAAGAGGCCAACGCAGCGCCCAACGTCATTGGCGTGATCGCGTGGATGCACACCTTCAGCCCGGCGAAGATGTGGATTGCCGGCCTCGACGCGCTGCAGAAGCCCCTGCTGCACTTGCACACGCAGGCCAACGTCGAGCTGCCGTTCGCGACGATCGACTTCGACTTCATGAACCTCAACCAGGCTGCGCACGGCGACCGTGAATTCGGATACATCGTGTCGCGCCTCGGTGTGTCGCGCACGACGGTCGTGGGCCACGTCTCCAACCCCGCGGTGACCGACCGCGTTGCGGTCTGGGCCCGCGCGGCAGCCGGCTGGCACGCCACGCACGAACTCAAGCTCGCGCGCTTCGGCGACAACATGCGCTACGTCGCCGTGACCGAGGGCGACAAGACCGAGGCTGAGTTGCGCTTCGGCGTGCAGGTCAACACGTGGGGCGTCACCGAGCTCGCCGACGCCGTGCACGCGGTCGGCGACGCCGACATTGACGCTCTCGTTGCCGAATATCTCGACCTCTACGACGTGGCCGCCGAGCTGCACCCGGGCGCCGAGCGGCACGAGTCGCTGCGCTACGGAGCAGCGATCGAGTTGGGCTTGCGCGGGTTCCTCGAAGACGGCGGATTCTCTGCCTTCACCACCTCGTTCGAAGACCTCGCCGACCTCAAGCAGCTGCCCGGCCTCGCCGTGCAGCGCCTCATGGCCGACGGCTACGGCTTCGGCGCTGAGGGCGACTGGAAGACCGCGGTGCTCGTGCGCGCGGCCGCCGTCATGGGAGCCGGGCTGCCCGGTGGCGCATCCCTCATGGAGGACTACACGTACCACCTCGAGCCCGGCAACGAGCTCATTCTCGGTGCCCACATGCTCGAGGTGAGCCCCTCGCTCACGACCTCGACGCCGCGCCTCGAGGTGCACCCCCTCGGCATCGGCGGCAAAGACGACCCCGTGCGCTTGGTCTTCACGGCTGACGCCGGACCGGCGGTTGTCGTGGCTCTCAGCGATATGCGCGACCGGTTCCGCCTCGTGGCGAACGTCGTCGAAAACGTCGCTCTGCCGGCACCCATGCCCCACCTTCCCGTCGGTCACGCGGTGTGGAAGCCCGCGCCCGACTTCAGTACTTCCGCCGCAGCCTGGCTGACGGCGGGGGCCGCCCATCACACGGTCATGACCACGCAAGTGGGTGTCGACGTCTTTCGAGACTTCGCGCAGATGGCCGCGGTCGAGCTGCTCGTCATTGACGAGACCACCACGCTCGAGGGGTTCGCGCGCGACGTGCGCTCGAACGCCGCCTACTACCGATTGGCGCAATCGCTATGAGCGCGCTAACCACCTAGACGTCCCGGGGTTCGCCCCGGGAACGGCTCTCGATTCGCAGGTGAGTCGAGAACCGAGCACCACCACATCCCCTATGAAAGGACACACAGTGAAGAAGAACGTTCTTCTCTCCGCCGTGGCCATTGGCGCGATGACCTTCGGTCTCGCAGCCTGCTCGGCCCCGGCTGCCGAGGGCGAAGGCGAAGGCGGAGGCCTCATCGGCGTCGCCATGCCCACCCGCTCGTCGGAGCGCTGGATCGCTGACGGTGACGCCCTCGTGGCCGAGCTCGAGGCTGCGGGCTACACCGTTGACCTCCAGTACGCAGAGGACGACATCCCCACGCAGGTCTCGCAGGTCGAGAACATGATCACCAAGGGTGCAGAAGCCCTGATCATCGCCGCGATCGACGGCACCACCCTCACCGAGGTGCTGCAGACCGCTGCCGACAGCGACATCCCGGTCATCGCGTATGACCGTCTGATCCGCGACTCGGAGAACGTCAACTACTACGCGACGTTCGACAACTTCCTCGTGGGCCAGCAGCAGGCGTGGACCCTGCTGACGGGTCTCGGCCTCACCGACCTCGAGGGCAACCCCGTCGACGGTGCTCCCGCCGGTCCGTTCAACATCGAGCTGTTCGCTGGCTCGCTGGACGACAACAACGCGTTCTTCTTCTTCAACGGCGCCATGGATGTTCTCCAGCCGCTGATCGATGACGGAACGCTCGTCGTGAAGTCGGGTCAGACCGACATCGAGCAGGCCGCCACGCTCCGCTGGGACGGCGAAGTCGCCCAGAGCCGCATGGAAGACCTTCTGACGGCGAACTACTCGGACGGCACGAAGGTCAACGCCGTTCTGTCGCCGTACGACGGCCTGAGCCGTGGCATCATCTCGGCCCTGACCGACGCTGGCTACGCCGTGGGTGTCGACTTCCCGATCATCTCGGGCCAGGACGCCGAGGTCGACTCGGTCAAGGCGATCCTCTCGGGTGAGCAGTTCGCGACGATCTTCAAGGACACGCGCGAGCTCGCGAAGGTTGCGGCCGGCATGGCTGTTGCCCTTCTCGAGGGTGGCGAGCCGGAGATCAACGACACCACCACGTACGACAACGGTGTTCTCGTTGTTCCGTCGTTCCTGCTCGGCCCGGTGCCGGTCATTGCGGACAACGTGGAGTCGGCTCTCGTCGACACCGGCTACTGGACCGCTGAGGAGCTCGGCCTCTAACGAGACCGGGTAACTGAGTACCACCAGTTGCATCTGGCCGGTGGTGGGGAGTCGCACTAGGCTCCCCACCACCGGCTCTTTCCCCCAACGACGTAAGGAAGAGGCAGCACGTGACCCAGAACATCCTTGAGATGCGGTCGATCACGAAGACCTTCCCGGGTGTCAAGGCCCTTTCCGACGTCACCCTCGAGGTGGCGCGCGGCGAGGTGCACGCCATCTGCGGTGAGAACGGGGCCGGCAAGTCGACCCTTATGAAGGTGCTTTCGGGTGTCTACCCCCACGGCTCCTACGAGGGCGACATCGTCTTCGAAAACGAGACGGTCGAGTTTCGCGACATTCGTGACAGCGAAGCCAAGGGCATCGTCATCATCCACCAAGAGCTCGCACTGAGCCCGTATCTTTCCATTGCCGAGAACATCTTCCTCAACAATGAGGTCAAAGGCCCGCTCGGCCTCATCGACTGGAACCGCACGAACCAAGAAGCCAAGAAGCTTCTTGCTCGGGTTGGTCTCGATGAAGACCCCGTCACGCGCATTCTTGACATCGGGGTTGGCAAGCAGCAGCTCGTTGAGATCGCCAAGGCGCTCTCAAAAGAAGTCAAGTTGCTGATTCTCGACGAGCCGACCGCCGCGCTCAACGACAGTGACAGTGACCACTTGCTCGACCTGATTTTGCACCTCAAGGGTCAGGGAATCACGAGCATCATCATTAGCCACAAGCTCAACGAGATCAAAAAGATCGCCGACTCGGTCACCGTCATTCGCGATGGCAAGACGATCGAGACGATGGAACACAAAGACGTTTCCGAAGACCGAATCATCAAGGGCATGGTTGGTCGCGATCTCGAGCACCGGTACCCCGACCACACCCCGCACATCGGTGAAGAGGTGCTTCGGGTCGAGAGCTGGACGGCTCACCACCCGCAAGACCCCTCGCGTGTCATGGTCGACAGCGTCGATCTCTCGGTG
>CALRWH020000011.1:0-35035 GCA_943371805.1 Pseudomonas synxantha
CCGCCCACTCGAGCGCGTGCATGCCCCCCATCGACCCGCCGATGACGGCCGCAAACCGCTCGATGCCGAGCGCGTCAGCGAGCCCGACCTGGGCGGCCACCTGGTCGCGAATTGTCAGGTATGGGAATCGCGAGCCCCACTCGGTACCGTCGGGAGCGAACGACGCTGGGCCCGTCGACCCTTGGCAGCCGCCGAGCATGTTGGGCGCGATGACAAACCAGCGATCGGTGTCGATCGCGAGGCCAGGCCCGACGATGCCGCCCCACCACCCGGCAGTCGGATGCCCCGGCCCGGCTCGCCCGACAACGTGGCTGTCGCCCGTCAGCGCATGAACGACGAGCACGGCATTGTCGCGCGTGGGTGAGAGCGTGCCCCACGTTTCGTAGGCCATGCGCACATGGGGCAGGCTCTGCCCCGATTCGAACGAGAGAGCGCCGATCGACTGAAAGAGGCGGTCGCCAGGGGCATCGCCCTCGCGCCACGCCCCGGTCGTGGGCGGGGTGCCCAGCATCGATCGCCGGTTGGCCTCGGTGATGAACGCCGAGGGCACCGTGTCTTCGCTCGTTTGCCAATCCATGCTCAGCCCATTCTGTCGCAGACACGGCTGCGCCCCCGCCGTGTTACGGAGGGGGCGCAGTGCGTGGTGAAAGCTAGAGCGCTGCGTTCGCCGCGACGACCGCACGCGCGGCCGCGAAGCCCGACTCGAGGTCGGCGATGATGTCGTCGATGTTCTCGAGACCGATCGAGAGTCGAACGAGGCCCGGGGTTACACCACTCGTGAGCTGCTGCTCGGGCGTGAGCTGCGAGTGGGTCGTCGATGCCGGGTGAATGATGAGGCTGCGCACGTCACCGATGTTGGCGACGTGGCTGAAGAGCTCGACGGAGTCGACGAGCGCACGCCCAGCATCCACGCCCCCCTTCAATTCGAACGAGAGTACGGCGCCCACGCCCTTCGGCGCGTACTTCTGAGCCGCCGCATACCAGGGGCTCGAGGGCAGACCCGAGTAACTTACGCTCGCGACATCCGGGTGTGCCTCGAGCCAGTTCGCGACGGCGACGGCGTTCTGCACGTGGCGCTCGATGCGCAAGCTGAGGGTTTCGATGCCTTGGATGAGCTGCCACGCGTTGTCGGGCGAGATGGCCGCTCCAATGTCACGCAGCAACTGCACGCGCGCCTTGATGATGTAGGCGATGCCGTCGCCCAGCACGCCCGTGTAGCTGGCGCCGTGGTACGAGGGGTCGGGCTCGGTGAGTCCGGGGAACTTCTCGACGTTCTTCGACCAGGCGAACTTTCCGCCGTCGACGATGACGCCGCCGAGCACCGTTCCGTGGCCACCGAGGAACTTGGTGGCCGAGTGCACGACGATGTCGGCGCCGTGCTCGAGCGGGCGGATCAAGAACGGCGTGGCGATCGTGTTGTCGACGATGAGCGGCAGGCCGTGTGCGTGAGCCACCTCGGCGACAGCGCTGATGTCGAGCAGGTTGACCTTGGGGTTGCCGACCGTCTCACCAAAGAACAGCTTGGTGTTGGGGCGCACGGCGGCGGCCCAGGCTTCGGGGTCGTCTTGGTTCTCGACGAACGTCACCTCGATGCCGAGCTTCGCGAGCGTGTAGGTGAAGAGGTTGTAGGTGCCGCCATAGATCGACGACGACGAGACGATGTGGTCGCCCGCCTGGGCAATGTTGAGCACGGCGTAGGTCGTTGCGGCCTGTCCTGACGACAACAGCAGGGCAGCCGTGCCGCCCTCGAGCGCAGCAATGCGCTGCTCGACGACGTCTTGCGTGGGGTTCTGAATGCGCGTGTAGATGTTGCCGAACTCGGCGAGCGCAAACAGGTTCTTGGCGTGCTGAGCGTCGTTGAACGTGTAGGCGGTCGTGCGGTACACCGGGGTGGCCCGTGCGTTCGTCACTGGATCGGGCTGCGCGCCCGCGTGAATCTGCAGGGTCTCGAACTTCCAGCTGGCGGTCATGGGAGGTCTCCTCGTGGGTCGGCGGAACACTCCGAACGGTACGCGCGCGTGCACCCGGCGGCAACGCTGCCCGACACACGCCGTAACCTGCGCCCGCGCGAGTAGCGTGGAGCAATGACCTCTCAGACCCTGACCGCAGTCGTGACCGGTGCCAGCTCAGGAATCGGCGAGGCTACGGCACGATTGTTGAGCGCGCATGGCTGGCGTGTGATTGCGGTCGCGCGCCGTGCCGACCGCCTCGCCACGCTCGTCGCCGAGACCGGGTGCGACTCCGTCGTCGCCGATCTCACTGACCCATCGGCGGTGGATGCCCTCCGCGCCCACGTCGCCGCAACCGGCCCCGTGCACGCCATCGTCAATGTCGCGGGCGGAGCGGTCGGCGTCGACACCGTCGAGACGGCCGATGCCGCTGACTGGATGCGCATGTTCGACATCAACGTGCTCAGCGCGCAACGCGTCATCAGCGCCCTGCTACCCGCCCTGCGCGACGGCGCTCGCGAACGCGGCGTGGGCGACATCATCGCGATCACGTCTACGGCCGGCCAAGTCGCCTACGAGACGGGCGGCGGCTACAACGCTGCCAAGTTCGCCTTGCGCGGCATGATGCACGCCTTGCGCCTCGAACTCGCGGGTGAGCCGTTGCGCGTCGTGCAAGTGGCGCCGGGCATGGTGCGCACCGATGAATTTGCGCTCAACCGGTTCGACGGCGACCCCGGCAAGGTCGAGGCGCTCTATGAGGGGGTCGAGCATCCGCTGACGGCGCACGACATCGCCGAGCTTGTCGTGCACGCGATCGAAGCGCCCGCGCACGTCAACATCGACGAGTTGACGGTGCGGCCGGTTGCGCAGGCGGCACAACACAAGCTCATCCGTCGCCCGCTCGCGGTGCGCGAAGACTGATTCGCCTTTACTCCGCCGGTTCGACCGCCAGGTCATCGGCCGCCACATCGCCGAAGGCGAGCTTGGGCACGAAGACGAGCGAGATTGCCGCAACCACCGCGGCACCACCACAAATGGCGAACACGATGAGGTAGCCGAGCAAGCTCGATGCCGTTTCGGTGACGGCTTGGCCCGCCGCAAGCACGAGCACGACCGCGAACACGGCACTCGCGAACGCGCCACCGATCGTCTTGGTCGTGTTGGTGAGCCCGGTGGCGATTCCCGTTTGCCCCAGCGGCGCGGCCGCGGCGGCGGCGGCGGGCAGAGCAGCGACGAGAGCGCCCGAGCCGATACCCGCGACGACCATGTTGAGCGTCACACCCACGGCTGTGGCGTTGTTGACGAGGAACGCGAGGTAGCCGATCGCCACGAGCACGGTCGCCGAAATGAGAGCGATGCGTGGAGTGAACCGCCGTGAGATGACCGGGAACAGCAGGGCTCCGATGATCATCGCCACGAGGTAGGCGCCGATGATGTACGAGCGATCGGTCGCATCGAGCCCGAGCCCAAAGCCGTTGACCGGATCCGTGCCCGCGAACGTACTCAAGGGAGCTTGAGCGCCCAGGATGCTGATGCCCACGAGCCCGGCGGTCAACTGAATCGGCCACATGTTCGGCTGCCGCAGCACGCGCACGTCAATCGCCGGATCAGGGTGCTTGAGCACCCACTTGCCAAACGGGTAGAGCAAGAACACACCCAAGAGCATGAGCGCGTAGACCCACAGGGCGCCCGGGCCGTTGATGCGCAAGAACGTGAGCCCCGACGTGATCGTGAGCAACGCGATCGTGAGCAGCACAAAGCCGATGGTGTCGAGGTGGCGGCCCGGTTGCGGCGTCGACTCGGGCACTCCGAAGAGGATGACAAAGAACGCCACCGACACGGCAATGGCCGGAATCATCAGCGTCAGCATGATGTTCTCGTTGAACGCCGCGAAGATGCGCGCGCCGCCGAGGGCGCCGGCGATTGCTCCCGCTTCGAGGGCCACGACGAGGTATCCCGCGGCGCGACGAGTTTGCGAGGCTCCTGTGGAACTCGCGCGACCACGGTCGAAAATGAGGGCCACCTCGAGCGGCAGCCACACGACATAGAAGCCCTGCAGGGCCCAGGCCACGAGAAAGACCCAGAACGAGTCGGCGAAGACGAGCCACCAACTCGCTCCCGCCGTGAGCACCGTCGAGATGAGCAAGATCTTCTTGTGACCGACCATGTCGCCGAGCTTGGCGAGCACGGGGACAACAAGAGCGCTCAGGAGCAACTGGGCCGCTTCGAACCAGTTGAAGTCGGCATCCTCGATGCCGAGGTACTCGACGAGGTCAGAGATCAGCGGAACGTAGTAGCCCTGCAAGACTCCGCTGACGAATTCAACGAAGAACAGGTACCCCACGAGACCGAGCGTGATGGCGCCGGCCTTTCCGCGCAGGGGAGAGGGGGCAGCGCTCGAGACGCTCGCGGGCTCGGTCATTCCGCGATGCTAGCGCGCACCGGGCCGCCACCACAGTGCCCGATGCGCTCGGTAGCGTGCTCGCATGAGCGACGAGTCACTCGAGCGGGAGCGCGCGCGACACCTGCTGCGCGAGCGCGTGGCCGCCGACTGGGCTCTCGCGCTTGACCCCGTAGCCGACACGGTTGCTCACGAGCTCGCCCGGCTGAGCGCCGAAGCCGCCGCGGGTACGCCCTCGTTGCCCGCCGAGCAGCTCGTGTTGCGGGCCTTTGAGAGGCCGCTCGCCGACGTTCGCGTGGTCATCGTCGGACAAGATCCGTACCCCACGCCGGGTCACGCGGTCGGCCTGAGCTTCGCCGTCGATGCTGCCGTGCGACCTTTGCCGCGCTCACTCGCCAACATCTACCGCGAACTGTACGACGACGTGGGTCTCGAGCCTGTCGAGCACGGCGACCTGAGCGCGTGGAGCGCTCAGGGAGTGTTGCTGCTCAACCGCGTGCTCTCGGTCGCCCCTGGGCGGCCGGGCGCGCACCGTGATCGAGGCTGGCAGGCGGTCACGGCTCGTGCACTTGAGGCGCTCGCCGCGCGCGGCGGGCCACTCGTTGCCGTGCTGTGGGGGCGGGATGCGGCCGCTGCGGCGCCGCTGTTGGGTGCCGTGCCGATCGTGGCGAGCGCGCATCCGAGTCCGCTGTCGGCGCGACGGGGGTTCTTTGGGTCTCGACCATTCAGTCGCGTCAACGCACTTCTCGTCGAGCAGGGCGCGATGCCAATCGATTGGCGCATTCCGCCTGCCGCGGCAGTCATAGACTGACGCGGTCGCGCGCGAGAAAGAGGTCGGGATGCTCGAAGAAGAATACGAGCGCCGTCGCACCCTGCCCGCGCACCTGCGAAAGCAACCCGAGCCCGAGCCCCCGTTCTCGTTCGTCGTGCGAGAAGCGGTCGACCGCGACCTTCCTGACGTGCGGGAGATCTACAACCACTACGTCGCCAACTCGACCGTGACCTTCGACGAGTCGCCCTGGACGCTCGCGGCGCTGCGCACGAAGTTCGCGCGCGTGCGCGAACTTGGTTACCCCTTTCTCGTCGCCGAATCACCGAACGGGGTCGTGCTGGGCTTTGCCTATGTCTACCCCTGGAAAGAAAAGGCCGCCTACCGCTTCACGGTCGAAAACTCGATCTACCTCGGGCCCGCATCCACGGGCAAAGGGCTCGGCACCGCACTCATGCGCCAATTGCTCGATCGAGCGAAAGCCGCGGGGGTCAAGGAGGTCATCGCGGTCATCGCCGACCGCGGTGCCGAAGGCTCGATCGCGCTTCACGAGCGATTCGGCTTCGAGAAGACCGGATCGATGGGTCGCGTCGGCTTCAAGTTCGGCCGGTGGCTCGGTGTGGTGATGATGCAGAAGTCGCTCTCGCGACGTCGCTAATCGCGCTCGTCGAGCGGGCTACTGGTAGACCTGCGCCGCTACTTCACCAGCGAGAGCCACGGCCTCGTCGTAGAAGTCGGGGCCACCGAGTGCGCTGATGACCGAGATCCAGCTTTCTTGCGTGACGACGTTGTAGATCGCCGGTGCGAGTCCGCTGTCGCCCTGCTGCCCGTAGGTCAGGGCGCCGTCAGCAGTCGTCGCCTCGTTGAGGCCTTGGGCCGTGAGGTCACCGATAATCGTCGCGCGATTGACGGTCGTCACGGGCGCCACACTGATGAGAATGCTCGACTGGTCGACGCCGTCTTGCGCGTAGACGCAGCTGATGCCGCCGGCGAGTTGCTCGGGGGTGGGGTCGAAGAAGTAGTCGTCGCCATACACGCTGCCGGGGCCACCGAGCAGCGCAAGGCTCTGCGTCGCAAAGGCGTCGAGGCGCGATTGGGGCAGGATCGTCGTGCAGTCGACCGGCATCGAGAAGACGAGGTCATCGGTTTCGGGCGCGGTCGTCTCTTCGACAGTCGGCGTCGGGGTGGGCGTGGCCTCGTCGGCGACGGGCTCGGCTTCGGGCGCACAGCCCGCGAGCGTGGCGATAAGAACGAGTGCGGCCGAACCGACAAGCAGTCGCTGCGCGATCATGATGCTCCTTGCAAAGTGGCTGGGAATGCCAAGATAGGGCGGCGCGTGAGGCGCTCTCCGGGCGCGAATCTAGCAGTTTGGCCGCGCATAATCCGGTGAATACGATCGTCGCCAGGGCTCTCGGGGGCGTTCGTTGTGCAATTGATATGAGCAGCCCTCTAGAGTGCGCGCCGTAGGCTCGCAGGGTGTTCGAACTCCACCACCTCACGGCCCTCGAGCAGGGTGAGTGGCTGCGGCGTGGACGCGTGAGTCCGCGGGAGCTGGTCGAGCACTACCTGCGCCGCATCGAGCGTCACAACCCCAGCGTGGGCGGCCTGACGGTGATCGATGGTGATCGCGCGCTTGCGCGTGCCGATGCGCTTGAGCGGCTCGGCACGCGGTCGGTGCCGCTGTGGGGCATCCCGATCGCCGACAAAGAGCTCGTGCAGCGAGCGGGCCAGCGCACCTCCTTCGGCTCTCGATTGTTCGCGGATCACGTCGCAGCAACCGACGACGAGCTCGTTCAGCACCTCGATGCGGCTGGCGCGATCAGTCTCGGAGCGACCGCCGCACCCGAGTTTGGGCTGTCGTCGTACACCGAGAACCTCGTGTCGGCGCCCGCGCGTAATCCTTTCGACCTCGGCCGCGGGGCAGGGGGATCGAGTGGGGGAGCCGCGGCGGCGGTTGCCGCGGGCTTGCTTCCGGTGGCACCGGGGAGTGACGGTGGCGGGAGCATCCGGATTCCCGCGGCTGCCTGTGGCCTTGTGGGGCTCAAGCCGTCGCGGGGTCGCACGCCCGCCGAAAGCGGGCTCGACTCGCTCGCGGGGCTCGTCGTCGCTGGCCCCATCGCGCGCACCGTCGCCGACGCCGCCCTCATGCTCGATGCGCTCGTCGCGGCCGCGCCGTGGACGTTTGCCACTCGAGCTCCGATTGACCCGCCCCTGGCATCGGGTCGCGAGCACCCGCACAGCGGCCCGCTATTGAGCGCCGCGGTGCGCGGCGAGGGCCGCTATCAACTCGGTGCCATGACGACCTCACCGTGGGACGAGTACACCGACATCGTGCTCGCGCCTGAAGCGCGGTGGGCGTTCGACGAGGCGATCGCCGGTTTCGCGGCACTCGGCCACGGCATCGACGACATCGCGCTTGACCCCGAACCCGACTACGGCCGCCACTTTCGCACGGTCTGGATGGCGAGTGCCGCGCGGGTTCCGGCCCGAACGCCCGACGAGCTTGCCCTGCTTGAGCCCCTCACGGCGTGGCTCGTCGAGCAGGGTCGGGCACTCTCGGTCGAGACGCTCGTCGACGCCCTCGACTGGCTCACGACCTTCGAACGCCGCGTGATCGAGCGACTGTCGACCGTCGACGCCGTGCTCACGCCCGCGCTCGCCATGACCCCGCGCCCTCTCGGCTGGTACGACGCGACGGATGCTGACCGCAACTTCACGCAGCAGGTGCAGTACACGCCCTTCACGAGTTTCGTGAACGTCGCCGGGCTGCCCGCACTGACCCTGCCGGTCGGGCTCACGCCGGCGACCTCGGATCAGCCAGGGCTACCCATGGGCGTGCAGCTCATCGGCCGCCCCGGCGGCGAGGCCACACTTCTTGCGCTCGGGGCGCAGTGGGAGCGCTCGCGGGGGACGCAGCGCATCCACCCTCCGCAGTGGTAGCCGTCCGCAGTGCAGATGGCTACTGAAGCAACTGTTCAGCGGCGTCGAGGGTGAGCTGATCTTCTCGTCCCGAGCTACCCTGCGCTGAGAAGCTCAGCGCGTCGAGCACCAGATGCGCCTCACGCAAGTACGTGCCCTCGCCGGTGTACTCGAACATGTAGAGGCTTCCGGTGAGGGCCTCTGAAACGGTAAATCCTTCAGACGTGAGCACGCCGTCGAGCTGTGTGCGTTCGGACGAATTCACCGTGGCTACCGACGCGGTCACGATGAGGTCACTGTTGGGCAGAATCCACGTGCAGGTTACTGATTCTGAGAGCGAATTGAGGACGTTCAGCACACCATCGAAAGTGGATGGGCCTCCGAAGAGGTTGTCGGGTTGCAACACCAGCCCGTCAGCCGCCAAGGTTGCCACCATGTCGGCCGAAAACATCGTCTCGCAGGTCGGCAACGCCACCTGAGGCTCGGTTTCTGTGGTGGGCGTCGGGGTCTCGCTTGGTGAGACGGTCGCCGTTGGGTTGGCTTCGGGCTCGGCGCTGGTCACGCAACCGGTCAGCGCGACGACGAGGAGGAGCACCGACGCGGCTGAAACAACTGGAATTCTGCTCACCATACGACCACGATATCGCTCGATCGTCTGTCTTCTCCGCAACGCTCTAGCGGTACCCACCCTTGTCGAGGCCGGCTTCGATCTCGAAGCGGTTGTGGCGAGCATCCTGCCCCGCCGCCACATACAGCGGAATGAAGGCAAGCCCGTATTTCTTCCACTGCGCGCGGTGCACGGCCTCGTGTTCGAGTACCTCGTCGCGCGTGTTGTCGCGCGTGAGATAGGCGGCTCCGATCGTGGTGCCACCGCGGCCGAAGGCCCAGCTGGGCATGCCCGCACACACGATGACCCCGCCTCGCCGCGAGACCTTGAAGCCGCCGAGCAGGGCTCCCCACGTCACTCCCGCGGCTGTGGCGAACCAGTAGCCCGGGCGCGCGACGACAGGGTGCAGCCCGATCGCCCGAAGTGCGCGGTTGCGAGCGAGGCGGTCGACCGTGCGCGCGGCGCGGCCCTTCTTCGGTGGGGGTGGTGTCGTCATGGGCGGCCGTATCCTTCCAATAATCGAAGCCAGATTTCACTCAGTGTGGGGTACGAAGGCACCGCGTGCCACAAGCGCGCGATCGGCACTTCGCCCACGATCGCGATGGTCGCGGCGTGCAGCAGTTCGCCCACGTCATCGCCGACGATCGTGAAGCCCACGATGACCTCTCGATCGACGTCAACGACCATGCGGGCCGTGCCTCGGTAGTCGTCGCCGTGCACGGTTGCGCCGGCAAGCCAGCCGAGCTCGTAGTCGATGACGCGCGTGGTCATGCCTCGCTCGGCGGCCTGCTGTGCCGTGAGGCCCACGCTCGCGACCTCGGGGCTCGTGAAGGTGACCTGCGGCACCGCGTCATGGTCGGCAGTGGCCACGTGCTTGCCCCAGGGGACGTCGTCGACGGATGCCCCGCTCGCGCGCGCCGCGATGACGTCACCCGCTGCTCGCGCTTGGTACTTGCCCTGGTGCGTCAAGAGCGCGCGCTTGTTGACGTCGCCGACGGCA
Source organism: Pseudomonas synxantha (assembly GCA_943371805.1). Classification (GTDB taxonomy): domain Bacteria; phylum Actinomycetota; class Actinomycetes; order Actinomycetales; family Microbacteriaceae; genus Microcella. The sequence continues at coordinate 9,646 of CALRWH020000011.1, forward strand.
TAAAGCCAGTCGACTCCGCGCACGCGCAGGGTGTCGTCGACATCGAGCCATGCGCCGGGCGTGAGACCCACGGTCTCGAGCCCGAGGTCGCCCGTCGCCGGTGCCCGGCCCGTGGCGACGACCACCTCGTCGACCTCGATGACACGCCCGCTGGGAAGGGTGATCGCGACGGTACCGTCGGTGCGGCGGTCGACCCGCTCAGGGCTCGTGTCGAGCAGCACCTCGGCGCCGTCGGCACGCAGGCGCTCGGCAACGGTTGCGCCGGCGAAGTCTTCGACACCCGCGAGCAGTCCGCTGCGCGCCAGCAGAGTGACCGTGCTGCCGAGTGACACGAAGGCCGTGGCCATTTCGCAGCCGACCACGCCACCGCCGATGATCGCGAGGCGCGGGGGCACGGTGTCGGTGCTCGTGATGTCACGAGAGGTCCAGGGCCGGGCATCCGCGAGCCCGTCGATGGGCGGCATCGCCGCGGTGCTTCCCGTGCAGATCGCGACGGCGTGCGTCGCCGTCACCGAGCGGGTTGAACCGCCTGCCGCCGTGATGACGACGCGGCGCTCGCCGTCGAGTCGAGCGTGCCCGCGCGCAAGCGCGATGCCGGTCTTCTGTAGCCACGCGACTTGGCCCGCATCGTTCCAGTTGCTCGCGACGGCGTCGCGGCTTGCGAACACGGCGCCCGAGTCGATGGTGCCCGTCACAGCGGCGCGCGCGCCGGGCACGGCGTGGGCCGCTCGCAGCACGCTCGCCGCGCGCAACAGAGCCTTCGAGGGCATGCACGCCCAGTACGAGCACTCGCCGCCCACAAGTTCGCCTTCGACGATAAGCACACTGAGCCCGCCTTGAACGGCACGATCGGCGACGTTTTCGCCCACGGCTCCCGCACCGATGACAACGAGGTCGTACGTGTCTCGCGGTGCGACGTCGGTGCTCGCAGTCGTCGTCAGGGGGCGCATAGGCCTACCGTCCCACGAACTCCGGTTCGGTGCGAGTGAGAAAGGCCTGCATGCCAATCGCGGCGTCTTTCGATTGCGCCAAACGCACGAGCTCGCGCGGCAGCATCGCTTCAGCGGCCGCGGGCCCCTCGAGCACCGCCAGCCGCGCGTTCGCGAGCGTCGCTTGCACGGCGAGGGGTGCTTGCGCCGCGATCCGACCCGCGAGCTCGCGTGCGCGCGCCAGTTGCGCCCCCGGCGCCACGACCTCTTGCACGAGGCCCATGCGGTAGGCCTCGGCGGCATCGAAACGGTCGCCCGTGAGCATCCACCGCATGGCGTTGCCCCATCCCGCCGCGCCGGCGAAACGTGTCGTGGCGCCGCCGAACGGCAGAATTGCGCGCGCCACTTCGAGCTGCGCGAAGACGGTGTCGTCGGCCGCCACGACAATGTCGCTCGCGAGGGCCAGTTCGATGCCGAGCGTCAGGCACGTGCCCTGCACGGCGAGCACGACGGGCTTGCTCACGCGGGAGCCATCCATGCCCCAGGGGTGCACGCCGCCCGCGGGAACCATCGCGAGCCCCTCGGGGCCGATGCGCGGCACGATGTCGGCGAGGTCGAGCCCGCCCGTGAAGTGGTCGCCGTGCGCGAATACGACGCCGACGCGCAGCTCGGGGTCGCGGTCGAGTTCGCCGTACGCGAGCGCGAGTTGCTCGAGCATGGCCGCGTCGGCCGCGTTGCGCTTATCGGGCCGGTTGAGCCCGATCAGCAGCACGTGGCCGTCGCGCTCGACCGTGACGCGCTCGGTGCTCTCGGGGGCGGCTGTCTCTGACGTCGTCGTCTCGCTCATGACGTTCAGCGTAACGAGAGGCCGGCGACGGATGCCCGCTCTTTGTCGCTCGCCCACCACGATTTAGCGGCTGAGGGCCGCCAGTATGCGCAGGATCACCGTGAGCTCGTCGCTGGCTGCCCCGCTCGCCTCGTCGCTCTCGTCAATCGCACCGGCGCTGTCACCCGGCACGGCGTCGCGCGTGGGAGCAGGCGCAAACTCGGTCAATCCCGCGCCGACGAGCTGCGCGTGAGCGCGAGCCGCTGCCACCGCGGTCGTGAGTTCGTCGAGCGCAAGCCCAAACGGGGCCGGAAACCCGACGCCGCCAAACACGGCCGGATCAAGCACGTCGAGGTCGACGTGCACGTAGAGCACCGGCTCGAGGCCATCGGCTCGCGCGGCCTCGACGCGCTCGGCGACGCGCGCTCCGACCTCGGCGGCTGCGACGTGCGGCATGCCTGACGTCTCGATGAACTCTGCTTCGGCATCGTCGAGGTCGCGCACGCCGAGCAGCAGCACGTCGTCGGCGGCGACGACGCCCGCGTCGACGAGCGACCGCAACACCATTCCGTGAAAAGCCTTGCTCGGCGAGCTGTCGGGCGTGTTGAGGTCGGCGTGAGCGTCGGCCCACAGCAGAATCACGCGTCCGGCGCGCGAGGCGTGCTCGATGCCGGCGTATTCGACTCCGCAGTCTCCGCCGATGACGACGGGGGTGTCGTCGAGTTCGGCGAGAGCGCGTTCGAGGCGCTCGCGCACGAGGCGAATCGAGCTGTAGCGCAGAATGCCCGTGCCTTCGCTGTCGCCCGCTTCGAGCGGTACGTCGATCTCGCGCGTGGCCGTGCTCGGCAGTTCAGAGCGAATTGCCCGTGCGCCCTCGACGAGTCGCATGGCCCGCGACGAGCCCGAACCCTGCCACTGCGGAACGACGAGAAACGTAGCGCTCATGCGTTCAGTCTGGCACTGCTGTCAGGAGCGCGCGGCAGGAGCGGTGGTCTGCGTGCCCTCAGCGCGAAACGGCAGCCCCGCGAGAGTGGAGAGTGCCCACTCGAGCGGGCCCTGCCGGCCGAGTGCCTGCAGCACGAGCCCCACGACCATGCCGCCGAGCACCATTGTGATGAACAGCGGAATGCCGACACTCGCGTCGAAGAACCCGGCCGGCCCGAGCGGTTCAAGCGCCGCAATGATGAGCACGTGCGCCGTGTAGACCGTGAGTGCCACGCGACCGAGCGCCGTGAGCGGCGCGGCGATGACGAGCGCGATGCGGCGGGGCGGCGTAGCGTCGAGGGCGAGCAAGGCAGCCGCGATGATCGCGATCGCGAGGCCGCCCGCACCCAACAGCTCGGCTGGTGACCCGCTGTGTGCCGAGGCATCGACGCCCGGAATCACCGCCGCGGAACCGTAGCCGAGAACACTCGCGGCGCCACCGAACACGAGCATGAGCACGCGCACGCGCGTGCGCTCGAGGCCCGACCGCGCACAGATCAGCCCGGCTAGCAGCAGCGGCAACCACAGCAGCGCGGGGTAGTAGCCCGTGATGAGCCAATCGACGACGGTCGCCCACGGCGCTTCGAGCAATGCCCCCGGGCCGGTAGGCCCGGCCCCGGTGAGCTCGACGACTCGGTCACGCACGAGAGGCGCGGTCACGAGCAATCCCACAGCGACAGCAGCGAGCACCCACCGCGGCGCGAACAACAGTGGCACGAGCAGCAGGAACATGATGCCGTAGCCGTCGAGGATGATCGCGATGCCGCTCGGGAGCATCCACAGCAGTAAGCCCAGAATGATGAGGATGCCCGCGCGAAGAGCGACTCTGCCGCGGGCGGCTCCGCGGCGCTCTGTCGGGGGAGTGCTCGCCCCCGAGACGATACCGAGGGCAACGCCCGCCACGACGGCGAACAGCACCGAGGGGCGACCGTCGACCAGTAGCTCGCCGTAGTCGTCGCCGCGCGGCCACGTGTGGGCAGCCATCATGCCGATGATGGCGAGGCCTCGAGCGGCGTCGACGCCGTGCCAGCGTGCACGACGAGCCCCCGAGGTCGCCGATGGTTCGGTCGACCTCGGGGTCATGGGTGTCGTAATTGTCGTCAGCGAATCGAGACGGCTGGCCTACTGGCCGATCGCCGCCTGCGAGCCGCCCGACTTGAGCGCGGCAAGGCGAGCCTCGACCTCGGTCTTCTTGTCGAGGTCTTCGAGCGACTCGAACTGGGCGTCGAGAGTGGATGCCGCGAGCTCTTGCTGCCCGAGCACCTTCGCCTCTTCGCGACGAATCTTCTCCTCGAAGCGGCCCAGCTCGCTCGTCGGGTCCATGATGTCGATGCTCTTGACGGCGTCGATGACCTGGCTCTGGGCGTCGGCAATCTTCGCGCGAGCGATGAGCTGGTCGCGCTGCGACCGCAGTTCGTCGAGCTTGCCCTTCATGGCTTCGAGGCCGCCCTTGAGCTTGTCGACGATCTCGGTCTGGCTCGCGATCGTGGGCTCGGCAGCCTTCGCTTCATTCTCGGCAGAGAGTTGCTTGCCGAGAGCGACCTTCGCGAGGTTGTCGAACTTGTCGGCGTCGGCCGTGTTGCCCGCCGCACGCAGCTCGTCGGCCTTCGCGCTCGCAGCAACCGCCTTGCGGCCCCAGTCTTGGGCCGAGGCAACGTCTTCGGCGAAGTCTTGCTCGAGCAGACGGAGGTTGCCGATGGTCTGGGCGATGGCAGCTTCGGCCTCTTGAATGCTCGAGGTGTAGTCACGCACCATCTGGTCGAGCATCTTCTCGGGGTCTTCAGCGGCGTCGAGCAAAGCGTGAATGTTCGCCTTGGCGAGTTGAGCGATGCGGCCGAAGATGGACTGCTTTGACATGGATGGTGCCTTTCTGTCGGTGGTCAGATCGTGCTAGATGATGCTTGGTGAGAACTAGAAGCGACCGCCGCCGCCTCGACGGCCCGACGATCGAGCTGACGACGAACGACGGCTTGAGCCCCCGCTCGATCCAAAGCTGGGCCGGCGTGAGCCACCGCTCGACCCGCCGCGGAACCCGCCGCTCGAGCCGCCGCGAGAACCGCCGCCTCCGCCGAGCAAGCCGCCAATCAGTCCGCCAATGAGGGCATCGCTCACGCCGCCACTGCGACCGCCGCCCATCATTCCGCCGACCGAGCCGGTGGGGGCCATCGTGGCGGCGAGGTCATTCTCAGCCGACTGCAGAGCCTGACCCGCGAGATCGAGAGCGCGTTGCGCCGCCGTGAGGGCACCCACCGGATCGGTGGCACGAGTGTCACTGGCAATCTGCTCTTGCGCTTGAGCCTCAGCGAGGCGAGCGCGAGCATCAGCGCCGACGGCGCCGCGGTGCGCGGCGACGTACTGGGCAGCACTCGCAATGCGGCTTCGAGCCGAAGTGAGAGTGCGCTCGAGCGCGGCTTCGGCCTTCTCGCGGCGCTCGGCCTCTTCTCGGGCACCCGCGAGTTGCGTGTCGAGTTCGCGATCAACGGTCACGAGCCGATCGAGAGCCGCGATCGGGTCTTTCGCGTCGGCGCCGGTGAGCGTCGAGCCAGCGGCGCTCAGCGCGCTCGCGAGACCTGCACTGGTGGGCAGGGTCTTCGCCGCGGCGATTCCCGCCCGCAAATCATCGATCTGCGCCGTGAGTGCCGTACGCGCCGCGCCAAGATCGGTCGCGAGCCGTTCGACGTTGGTGGTTGCCGTCGTGAGCTGCGCAAGAGCCAGCTGCGCCGATCGCACGTCGATCGCGGCATCACTTGTCGAACCCGCGGCTTGCTTGTTCGTCGCTTCAGCGAGTTCGCTGTCGACGAGCTTGAGCAAGCGTTTCGCTTGAGCAGGAACATCGGCAACGCTCGAGATCGCCGACGCCGAGTAGTCGGCCTTTAAGCGAGCGATCGTGGCCGTGGCGCTCTCGATTGCTGCGGGGGCTGCCGCGCGACCCTTCGTGACGCTCTCGATGGCATCGGGCAGGTTGCTTTCGACATCACGCAACGCTTCGAACGCCTCTTCTTGCGCTTCGAGGAGATCGTCGGCTTCATCGCAGGCCATCACGATCGCGAGCAACGACGTGCGCTTCTGTTCGTCGTTCTCCGGGTTTTCGTCATCGAGCTCGCGACGCACCCGGAACGCCTCGGCGACGAGCGCTTTGGCCTTTGTGAGCGCCGTGCGAAAGCCCTCTGTGGGGGCATCGCCAAACTGCGCTTCGGCAAAGCCAAGCTCTTGCTCACTCGTCGTGAGCGCGTCGTCGAGTTGCACGAGTCGGCGCGAGGCCGTCTGGTCAAGTTCGGCGATCGACTGTTTGTCAACGGCCGCCGTCACGGGGTTCTTCTTGCGGCGTGCTCGCGCGATGAAGAACCAGGCGGCGCCCACACCCCCAACCCCGAGCGCGATGGGCAGAATCGGGATGCCGCCGCCGGCATCAGCATCCGTCGTCGGGGCGGACTCGCCATCGGTCTCGGTGCCGGTCTCGCCATCCGTTTCGCCGTCGGTATCGGTGCCGCCACCGGAGGTCGTGAGAGCGGCCGTCAGGCTGTCGGCGTAGGCGATGATGCCCTCGGCCCACAGGTCGTCGCGGAGCTTCGGCACCAGCGCCTCGGTCTCGGCCGCCGCAAGGTCAGCGTCGCTCGCGGGGAAGGCGGCGCCGATGCTCGTGGCGTATTCGCGATCGGTGATGGCGAGCGCGAGCAATGCATCACGCTCACCGAGCCCCGAGACCGCCGCAGTTTCGTCGGCCCACGCGAGGCCGTCGAGTGAGCCCTCAAAGCGGTCGACAACGACGACGAACAACTGTGCGCCGCCCGCATCGAAGAGCCGGTCGAGCGCCGCTTCGACTCGCGGCAGATCGCCCTCGAGAACTCCCGTCTCATCGAACACGTAGGCGCCACCGAGGTCGACCGGCGGCACGGCGGCGGCCGGAGAGTTCACGCCCACGAGAAGCGCGGCAGAGAGAACCGAGACGACGAGTGCGCGGGGGGCGTGCGTGCTCAGGCCGAGGGATCGACGGGGTTCGTTCGCCATGAGACTGCCCTTCGATGATCGGGTGGTCCACACACCGACTCGCACGGCGAGGTTGCGTGGTTCCGCGATTCTAGTCAGCCGCGGTATCTCACGGGGGTGCAGAATTCTGGCCGCCAGCGATAGTCACGCGCTCAGTCCAGGCGAACCGTGGTCGGTGTGGCCACCAGCACGAGCGATTCGCCCGAGGCGAGCTCGGTGAGCGCGAGTGCGACAACGACGACATACTCGCCCGCCGGCAGCGCGTCACCCTCGCACCCCGTCGTGCTGACGCGAAGCGGCAGAGTCACGCTCTCACCCACGGCGAGCGGCACCGTCTGCACGGTGCCCTCGGGGTCGATGCCTGCGGTAACGACGACACCATCCTGCGCGAGCACTCCCGTTGCCGCGTCGGGAGTGCTGAGCGTGAGCGCCTGAGTGCCCGTGTTGGTGAGCACGGCAACGCCGACGATGTCGCCCCCGGTGCGCGGAGCACTCGCCGCGATCTCGACCGAGAGCCCGACGCGGGCGTCGGCGAAAGGCTCGGGCGCCGCGTCCCCACACGCGAGCAGGGAGAGCGGGCGGCTGTCAGCGCCGACCTCGGGCGGGCCGGGTTGGCTGAGCAAGCCGCTGCCCTCCGTCGACTCCACCGTCGCCGTGTCGGCCGACTCGCTCGCCGCGATGAGCGGAGGTGGGGTTACTGACTGCAGCGCGAGGCCGCCGATGCCCAGCGCCGCCACGACCGAGAGCGTGCCAACGGCCCACTGGCGCGGGCGGCGTCGGGCGCGGGCCGACTGGGCCACAGCATCCACATCGATGACGGATGCCCGCGGCGCGTTGACCGCTGCATCATCGCGCAACGCGCGCCCGAGGTCGGTGAAGCCGCTCATGCGTGCCCCCTTCTGGGCTCGGTGAGAGCAGGCCCGTCGCTGAGCGACGCCGCAAGCTTGGCCAGGCCGTCGCTCAAGTAGCGCTTGACGGCACCCGGGCTGATGCCCAAGTCGGCCGCGATGTCATCAACCTTCTGGTCGCCGTAGTACCGCAGCACGACGCACGCGCGCTCGCGCGGGCTCAACGAGTCGAGTTCGGCCTTGAGGTCGAGACGCCGATCGGTCGTGGTGTCGGGCGCATCGACGAGTTCGGGGCTCACGTGCAAGTGAGCAGTGGCACGCCACCGCGTCGCCCGCCGACCGCGGTCGATGTAGGCGCTCGTGATGGCGCGCCGCACATAGGCTTCGGCCTTCTCGATCGCAAATCCGTTGCGCAATCGCCCGAAGGTCGCCACAAGCCCGGCCTGCACGAGGTCGGCCGCATCATCGGGGTTGCCGCACAGTACGTAGGCGTGGCGAAGCAAGGCGTCACCGCGCTCGGCGACGAGCGTCGCGAGCACGGCCTCCCAGCCCTCGCGCGCTTTCTGCACCACGTCGGTGACCCTTTCCCTCGGCCGCGCGAGGCGCGGTTGCTGCTGCTCTCACCCTCTCAGACGCATGCCGGTCTCATAACGTTGGGGCGCGATCTGACCGTTCGCTCTCGAACCCTGCCACGCTGTGCGCACGCGCCCCCGAACGAATGTCGGCGTCACCACCATTGGAACGGAGAACCTCATGGCGTCACGTGTCACCGAACGGTCAGCAAACTGGCGCATCTTTGGGGGTGGCGGGATGCTCGCCGGAGGCCTCCTCTGGCTCATCGCCCTCATCGTCGCCGCCGCGGGTGCGGGTGGCCCGATCCCGGGCTGGCTCACGACGGTGGGGTTTCTACTGCTCGGCGCCAGCGGATTCTTCTTGGCCTTTGGTCAGACGGGCTCAAATGGGGTCGTCGGCGGCTCGGTACTCGGCAAGCTCGGGTTTGTCGCCTTTGGCGTCGGGTTCGTGCTGCTCGGGCTGATTCCGCTGCTGTCGTCACTCGGCACAGCGCTGCCCGCGGGCACGGCGACGGTCGCGACCGTACTCATCGTCATCGGTGGCATCATCGGTGCCGTCGTGACCTACCAGAAGGGCGTTGCTCGCGGCGCGGCGCGCTGGTTCTTCGCGGTGCCCGTCGTGATCTCGATCGCGTGGCTGTTCTCGACGGCGGGCTGGCTCGCGATCGGCGGCAACATTCTCGTGACCTTGCTCGCGCTCGCCTACGCGCTTGCGGGTCTCGTCTTCATGCTCAACCGTCGCTAGTCACCCGGCACGCGCCCACCGCTAGGGGGGCGAGCGGTGAGCGCGCGCCGGGGTTTCGATGCGCTAGTGCTGTTCGGTCGCGAGGCGGCCGCGCAGCAGCGCGAGCTGTCGGCTGAGTTCGGGCGGCAGTCGGTCGCCGAACGAGGCGAAGAAGGTTTCGATGTCATCGGCCTCAGCGGCGAAAGCCGCCGGGTCGACGCGGAAGAGCTCGGTGAGCGCGGCCTCGTCGAGGTCGAGCCCGTCGACGTTGAGCGAGCCGTCAGTAGGCAGGGCACCGATGGGCGAATCGACGGCGCCGAGCTGACCGTCGAGTCGCCCGACCATCCACTCGAGCACGCGCGCGTTCTCGCCGAAGCCCGGCCACAAGAACGAGCCGTCGGCGTCTTTGCGAAACCAGTTGACCTGAAACACGCGAGGCACGCGGGCCGAACGCCGCAGGCGGCGACCAAAGTCGAGCCAGTGCGCGAAGTAGTCGGCCATGTTGTAGCCGGCGAACGGCAGCATCGCGAACGGGTCGCGGCGCAGCTCACCCACAGTGCCTTCGGCGGCCGCCGTCTGCTCGGAAGCGATCGTGGCGCCCATGAAGACACCGTGATCCCAGTCGCGCGCCTCTACCACCAAGGGCACGTTGCTGGCTCGGCGGCCGCCGAAGATGATGGCGTCGATCACGACGCCTTCCGGGTCGTCCCAGTCCTCAGCGATCGAGGGGCATTGCCGGGCCGACACGGTAAACCGTGAGTTGGGGTGGGCGGCGGGTCGCCCGCTCGCGGGAGTCCACGGCTCGCCGCGCCAGTCGGTCAGGCGCGCGGGCTTCTCGTCGGTCATCCCCTCCCACCACACGTCGCCGTCGTCGGTGCGGGCGACGTTGGTGAAAATCGTGTTGCCCCAAAGCGAGTCGATCGCGGTGGGATTAGTGCGCATACCGGTGCCGGGAGCGACGCCGAAGAAGCCCGCCTCGGGATTGATGGCGCGCAAGCGACCGTCGGTGCCGATCCACAGCCACGCGATGTCGTCGCCGATCGTCTCGACCTTCCAGCCCGGCAGGCTCGGAGTCATCATGGCCATGTTTGTCTTGCCGCACGCACTCGGAAAGGCCGCGGCAAAGTGGTACGCCTTGCCCGAGGGCGGCGTGACCTTCACGAGCAGCATGTGCTCGGCGAGCCACCCTTCGTCGCGCGCCATGACCGACGCGATGCGCAAGGCGTAGGCCTTCTTGGCGAGAATCGCGTTACCGCCGTAGGCCGAGCCAAACGACCAGATCTCGCGCGACTCAGGAAACTGCACGATGTACTTCGTGTCATTGCACGGCCAGGCGACGTCGGCCTGGCCCGGAGCCAGCGGGGCGCCCACGCTGTGAACGGCGGGAACCCAGGATGCTCCACCAGCGATCGCGTCAAGGGCCGGGTTGCCCATGCGCGTCATCGTGCCGACGCTCACGACGACGTACGGCGAATCAGTGAGCTGCACTCCAAAGCGCGCCATGGGTGAGCCGATGGGGCCCATCGCGAAGGGGACGACGTACATCGTGCGGCCGCGCATGCTTCCGCGAAAGACCTCGGTCAGCTCGGCGCGCATGGCGGCCGGCTCGCGCCAGTTGTTCGTCGGGCCAGCGTCGGCTTCGTTCTCGGTGCAGATGAACGTGCGGTTCTCGAGCCGAGCCACATCGCTCTCGGCCGAACGTGCGAGGAACGAGTAGGGGCGCAGGTCGGGGTTGAGCTGTTCGATCGTGCCGTTGGCCACGAGCAACTGCAGCAACTCGTGCCGCTCGCGTGTGGAGCCGTCTACCCAGTGGATGTCGCTGGGCTCGAGCAGTGCGGCCTGCTCGGCCACCCACCGAGCAACCTCAACGGGGCGCTCGACCGAAACGGTGGGGGAGACGACGCGGGTGACGGGTGCAGCGATGGTGGGGCGTTCGAGCAGTGTCATGGCGGGTCTCCTTCAGAGAAAAGCGGTGATATCCCTATGCTTGCGGCCCTGAGTGTGGTGTTTGGCGTCAATACGCTCGAAAGAATTGCGTTTTTTACGTTATTGTCACGGCATGAGCGATCTCGCGACCCTGGGGCAGCGCATCCGTCACTATCGAACGGCGGCGGGCCTGACCCTCGACCAGCTCGGTGATCGTGTGGGTGTCGCCGGCAGTCAGCTCTCGCTCATCGAGAACGGGCGCCGCGAACCGCGCGTCACCTTGCTCACCGCGATTGCCACCGAACTGAACGCGACTTTGGCTGACCTGCTTGATACGGCGCCGCCGTCGCCGCGCGCTGCGCTCGAGATCGAACTCGAGCGCGCGCAGCGCAGCCCGCACTATGCGGGGCTCGGGCTGCCGACAGTGCGCGCCGGGCGATCGATGCCTGACGATGTGCTCGAATCGATCGTTGGCTTGCACCGCGCACTCATCGAGCGAGAGCGGCAAGCGATCGCGACCCCTGAAGAGGCACGGCGGGCGAACACCGCGCAACGGCTGCACATGCGCACGCTCGACAACCACTTGCCCGACATCGAAGAGCTCGCCCAGCAGGTGGTGCGCGAATCGGGCCACGTCAGCGGTGCCCTGACCCACCGTGAGGTGGGGCTGATGGCCCAGAAACTGGGCTTCGAGCTCGTCTACGTCAACGATCTGCCGCATTCTGCGCGGTCAGTGACTGACCTCGACAATGGGCGCATTTACCTGCCGCCCGCGTCGATCCCCGGTGGGCACGGGCTGCGCTCGATGGCGCTGCAGGCCATCGCGCACCGGCTGCTCGGGCACGAGGTGCCCACGAGCTACGCGGAGTTTCTGCGCCAGCGGCTCGAGATCAACTACTTCGCCGCCGCGTGTCTCATGCCACAGGAGCAGTCGGTGGCGTTCTTGCGCCAGGCGAAGGCCGACCGCAACATCGCGGTAGAAGACTTTCGTGACGCGTTTGGCGTCACCCACGAGGCGGCGGCCCTGCGGTTCACGAACCTCGCGACGAGCCACCTTGACCTGACGGTGCACTTTTTGCGGGTCGGCAACGACGGTGCCGTCTACAAGGCCTACGAGAATGATGGGCTTCGCCTCCCGGTCGATGTGACGGGATCAACCGAAGGGCAGCTGGTGTGCCGCCGCTGGAGTGCCCGCGCGGCCTTCGCGCGCACCAATCGCACAACCGAGTACTACCAATACACCGATACTCCCGAGGGCACGTTTTGGGAGTCGACGCAGATCGGCACGAGCGCGAGCGACGAGTTCTCGATCACGGTGGGGGTGCCATTCGCTGACTCGAAGTGGTTCCGCGGCCGCGACACGGTCAACCGCCACCGCTCGACCTGCCCCGACCCGACGTGCTGCAAGCGACCCGACGGCGAGCTTGCGACGCGCTGGAAGGGCAAGGTGTGGACGAGCGCCAAGCTGCACGCGCACATCCTGTCGCCGCTGCCCAGCGGCACATTCCCGGGCGTCGACGACCTCGAGCTCTACCGGTTCCTCGAGAGCCACGCGGCTGACGCGGAGCACTAGGGGGCTCGCTCAGGCGTTGGGCGTTGCGTCTTTCGGCAGCTTGCGCACGGCGGCACGGCGACGGCGACGGCTCGGCGTCATCGACCGCATCTCTTCCATGCGCCCGAAGCACAGCAGCCGGTCTTCGGCCTGCAGCACTTGCGACCGGCGCGGGTTGGGAATCACGGTCGTGCCGCGATTGAGCGTCAGCACCGTGATGTCGCGGTCGAGGATGCCCGCCTCACCGAGCGGCTTGCCCACGATGTCGGCCCCCGCGTGCACGACGAGCTCGGCCACGCCGTAGCCCGTCGAGACCGAGAGTCGCTGACGCACGTCGATGTCAGGAAACGCGACTTCGTGCGAGATGTAGTCGATGATTGCGCCCGCGACGTCGAGCTTGGTCGCGCGCTCGATGCCTTCGAGGCCGGGGGACGAGTTGACCTCCATGACGAGTGGCCCCTCGTTGCCCTCGAGCATGTCAACACCGGCGACGCGCAGGCCCATGATTTGCGCCGAGCGCACGGCTGCGCGCTCATACTCCGGCGTCAGCGTCACGGCCTCGACCGAGCCACCGCGGTGCACGTTCGACCGAAACTCGTCGCCGTCGGCCGTGCGGCGCATCGCCGCAACAACGCGGTCGCCGACCACGAGGGCACGGATGTCGCGGCCCCGGCTCTCAGCGATGAACTGCTGAATGAGCACGTTCTGGTTCGTCGAGTGCAACGTCTCGATGATGGCCTCGGCGACCTTGGCCTGCGGGGCGAGAATCACGCCGATTCCCTGCGTGCCCTCGAGCAACTTGATCACGACGGGGGCGCCGCCCACGCGCTCGATGGCGGGGCGCACGTCGGCGCGGTTGCGCACGAACGCCGTGGCGGGCATCCCGATGCCATGGCGGCTCAGAATCTGCGTGGCTCGCAGCTTGTCGCGAGCGTTGCTGATGCCGTTGGCGGTGTTCGGCGTGAAGACATCCATTTGCTCAAACTGGCGCACGACGGCGGTGCCGAAGTAGGTGATCGAGTTGCCGATACGGGGCAGAATCGCGTCGTAGGTCGAGAGCGGGCGACCCCGATAGTTGAGGTCGGGCTCGGGCCCCGTGAGGTCGACCGCGAACCGCAGGGTGTTGAGCACCTTGACGCGATGACCGCGCTGCTCGGCAGCCGCGCGCAGTCGCCCGGTCGAATACGAGTGCGGGGCACGCGAGAGAATGGCAAGTTTCATGGAGCGCCCCTGACAAGATGAGGGTGTGACTGAGCCCGCCCATTCAACCACCATCGCCGGGTGGCGTGAGTGGGTCGCTTTGCCTAGCGCTGGTGTTCCGTGGATCAAAGCCAAACTCGACACCGGCGCGCGCTCGTCGTCGGTGCACGCGTTCGACATTGAGACGCTGATTCCGGATGCCCACGGCACCGAACACGTGCGCTTCAAGCTGCGCCCGTGGCAGCGCTCCGACGCCGACACTGTCGTGGTCGAATGCCCCGTGCACGACCGCCGCACGGTGCGCAGCTCGTCAGGTCACGCGGAAGAACGCATCGTTGTGCTCATGGACATCACGCTCATGGGCCGCACAGTCACCGCCGAAATGACTCTCTCCAACCGCGACAGCATGGGCTTTCGCATGCTCATCGGCCGCGAGGCCTTGCGCCAGGGCTTCGTCGTCGATCCGCGCCGCTCGTTCCTCGGCGGCCGCGCGCCCAAGCCCGTGCGACGGCAGAACCGCGGCGTCGCAGACTAGTCGGACGCTGCGCCGCAGAAGCGGCCACGAACAACTCGAACCGCGACCGCGAAGCGGCACGACCGCGCTCGTCGCGCGGTAGCGGACGCTGCGCCGCAGAAGCGGCGGCGCAGCCGATAAACACTGGCGCCCCCGACAGGATTCGAACCTGCGACCCTCAGTACCGGAAACTGATGCTCTATCCCCTGAGCTACGGAGGCGGGTTCAGCCTAGCGGTTCTCGCGCGGGGTGTGCGGCCGTGCCAGTCTGGGCGCATGGGCATCGAGCACAGCATGCGTCGCACCGTCGGGTGCGAGATCGACGCGACGCTCGGTGAGGCGACGAACATCGTGCTGGCCGTTGCTGTTGCCCACGCTCCGGGCCTGCACATCGACGAACAGCTCGTCGTGCACGCAGCGGGCGAGCGCATTGAGTTGGTCGAATCGGTCGGCGTGAGCGGAACCCGCTGGCACAGTGCCGCGGTGCCCGAGGGCCCGTTGACGGTGCGGTACGAGGCCACGGTCGTGGGCCGCGGGGCGCCACGCGAGGTCGACGTGACGGAGCGCATCCTCGCTGTTCGTCCAAGTCGATACGTGCAGTCGGACGAGTTGGCGGGCCCGCTCATCGAGGCGCGCATCATCGACGAGCTCGCAGCCCTGCCCGAACGTGAGCGCCTTGTCGCCGCGCGCGACTGGGTCGCTGGCCGACTCACGTACACGATCGGCTCGACGAGCCCCACCGATGGGCTGCCCGAGATTCTCGCGACGGGTCAGGGAGTGTGCCGCGACTTCGCACACTTGCTCGCGGGCGTGCTGCGCGCGACCGACATGCCCGCCCGCGCCGTCTCGGTCTATGCGCCTCAGCTCGAGCCCATGGACTTCCACGCCGTCGTCGAGGCTCTCGTCGACGAGCAGTGGGTCGTCGCCGACGCCACGCACATGGCCCCGCGCGAGGGCATGCTGCGCATTGCAACGGGCCGCGATGCCGCCGACACGGCCTTTCTCGCCAACGACGGCTCGTCGCTCACGCTGCACCGCTTGCTCGTGCACGCTGAGGCGAATCGAGCTCTCGACTCCGACCCCGACGCCCTCGTTTCTCTCGGGTAATGACCCGGCCGAGCATCCAACCGCCCCGGATAGGCTTGGGGCTGTGAACCCCGAACAGCTCGCCACCGCCCTGCTCGCCGTCGTCGTCAGTGTTGTCGAGCGACGCGACGCGGCCGCCGCGAGCGAGCTGACGGTCGCCGACATCGCCCTCGAGCGCCCGCGCAACCGTGACCACGGCGATTGGGCCACGTCGATCGCCCTCAAGCAGTCGAAGCGAATCGGGATGCCCCCGCGAGCTTTTGCCGACGAACTCGTGCCGGGCATCCGCGCCATTGAGGGTGTTGCCGAGGTTGAGATTGCGGGCCCCGGGTTTCTCAACATTCGTCTCGAAGCTGGAGCCGCGGGCGAGCTCGCGCGCGTCATCGTCGGGGCGGGCGAGACGTACGGCCACAACGAGACTTTGCACGGGCAGACCATCAACCTTGAGTTCGTGTCGGCCAACCCGACGGGCCCGTTGCACATCGGCCACACCCGCTGGGCCGCGCTCGGCGACTCGCTCGCTCGTGTGCTCGCGGCGAGCGGCGCCACGCTCGTGAGCGAGTTCTACGTCAATGACGCGGGCGCGCAAATGGACGTCTTTGGCGAATCGGTGCTCGCCGCGGCACTCGACGAGCCCGCCCCCGAGAACGGTTACCCGGGGGAGTACATCACCGAGTTGGGTCGCCGCGCACTCGCCGAGCGGCCCGACCTCGCGACGCTGTCGCGCGACGAAGCCGTGGGCATTGCGCGCGAGTTGGCTTATGGCTGGCAGCTCGACGAGATTCGTGAGTCGCTCGAGCGCTTCAACGTGCACTTCGACGTGTGGTTCAGCGAGCGTCTGTTGCACACGGTTGACGCGACCTCGGGCCGCAGCCCCATCGATGACGCGGTTGACCGCTTGCGCGCGCAGGGCCACGTCTACGACCTCGACGACGCCATCTGGGTGCGCACGACCGACTTCGGTGACGACAAAGACCGTGTCATCAAGCGCGGCAACGGCATCTACACCTACTTTGCGGCCGACGCGGCCTACTACCTCTCGAAGAGCGACCGCGGCTATGCCCACAAGATCTACCTGCTCGGCGCCGACCACCACGGCTATGTGCACCGCCTGAAAGCGCTCGCCGGCGCTGCGGGAGACAACCCAGACACCGACATCGAAGTTCTCATCGGCCAGCTCGTGAGTATCAACGGCGCCCGGTTGTCGAAGCGTGCGGGCAACATCATCGAGCTCAACGACTTGCGCGAGTGGTTGGGCACGGATGCCCTGCGCTACTCCCTCGCCCGCTACCCCGCCGACTCGCCCTTGACGCTCGACCCTGAACTGCTGCAGAAGCGCACGAACGACAACCCCGTGTTCTATGTGCAATACGCGCACGCGCGCACGCACCAGGTGGCACGCAACGCGGCCGCATCGGGTGTGGATCGCACGGTATTCGAGAGCGAGTTGCTCACGGACGAGACCGAGAGTGTCTTGCTCGGCTCGCTCGCAGAGTTTCCGCGCATCGTCGCGCAGGCCGCGACGCTGCGCGAGCCGCACCGCGTCGCGCGATACCTCGAAGAGCTCGCCGCGGCGTATCACCGCTGGTACGACACGTGCCGGGTGACGCCGCAGGGCGATGAGCCGGTCTCGAGCATCCACCGAACGCGCCTCTGGCTCAACGACGCGACCGGCCAGGTGTTGCGCAACGGATTGACCCTCATCGGCGTTTCGGCGCCGGAACGGATGTGATCATGAGCGAGCCCACGACCCCTGAGACCTCCGAGCCGGCCGCCGACGCGCCGGAGACTCTTGAGGCCCCAGCCGAGGCGCCCGAGGCGACCGTCGCTGAACCCGTCGTGACCGAGGCCGAGCAAGCGCCCCGCAAGAAGCGGCGCGGACTCGTGGCGATTCTCGTGCTCGTGGGCATTGTCGTGGTGCTCGGCATCGTTGCCGTGATCGCCGAGTCGATCGCGCGTCAGCAGGCTTCGGCGCTCATTGCCGATCAGGTGCGGTCGACGCTGCAACTCGAGGCCGATCATCCGGTCGACGTGACAATCGATGGTGTGTCGGTGCTGTGGCAAGCACTGAGCGGCCGCATCGACAAGGTCACGGTCGACGCGGCTGACGTCTCGTTCGGTGAGCTCGTCGGTGACCTCACCCTGATTGCCGAGGGCACGCCGATCGACACCGCGCAGCCTGCCGATTCGGTGCAGGCCGTGTACCGCGTTGCCGAGGCTGATGTGGCGGCGCTCGCCGGATTCCTCGCCGGCTCGGTTGTCAACGATGTGCAGCTCGATGAGCGCGAGATCCGCTTTCAGACCGCCTTCTCGTTCTTCGGCGTCGACTTCTCGGTCGGACTCGGCGTGACGCCTTCGGCACAGGATGGCCAACTGGCGTTCACTCCCTCGAGTGTGGTGCTCGGCGACGAGCGACTCGATGCTGCCGACTTGCAACAGCAATTCGGACCGATCGTCGAGCCTCTGCTCACCTCGCGCCTGTTCTGCGTGGCGCAGTACTTGCCGCAGGCGCTCGCGCTCACGGCCGTGCAGGTCGGCGACGAGCAACTCGTCGTGGTCTTCAGTGCCGAAAACGTGGCCCTCGGCGGCCCCGAGTTCTCGACGCTCGGCACCTGCAGCTAGGGGCGCCTGCACAGCACGTGCTGCCTCGGTGCGCGTGCAGCCTCGATGCGCATCGAACCCCACTGCGCGTCGAACCCCACTGCGCGTCCAACCGCAGGGGCTAGTGCGGGGGACTCCCGAATCGAAGGAAGTCTTGGAGCAAAGTCGTTCGATGTTCCTGCGATTCGGGAGGCAGCGAAAAGAGATGCCTCACCGCTGGCGTGGCCCGAGGCGTGGCGAGGCGAGACGTGCCGCGCGGGGAGCGCGCAGCGCACTGTGAGCCGCGCATCCGCTGACCGCTAAACTCAAACTCGGCTTCAGGAACCAAGCCGGGTTCGCTCGCCTCACACTCCCCAGTTCGTCGACCTGTGAGGTTTTCGTCGTGCTCGCCAACCCGCTCTCGCCGTCGTGGCTCGCGCCGCCGGCCGATGCCGCCGCGCTGCCCGCGCACGTGTGGCCGTCGAGCGCCGCGCGCACCGCTGACGGGGCCGTCAGCATCGGGGGAGTCGCCCTCACCGAGCTCGCCGCCGACTACGGCACGCCGCTCTATGTCATCGACGAAGCGGATGCCCGCGCCCGCGCATCCCGAACCCGCGAGGCTTTCGACACCGCGGCGGCCGCCCACGGCACCACGGCCACCGTCTACTACGCGGGCAAAGCGTTTCTCTGCACCGAAGCTGCCCGCTGGATGGTAGCCGAGGGCCTCAACATCGACGTGGCCAGCGGGGGAGAGCTCGCGGTCGCGCTCGCCGCGGGCGTCGAGCCCGCCCGTCTTGGGTTGCACGGCAACAACAAGTCGCTCGCCGAGATCGACCGTGCGGTCGGCGTGGGCGTCGGCGCAATCGTCATCGACTCGATGATCGAGATCGAGCGCGTCGCTGACGCCGCCGAACGCCACGGGCGCGTGCAGGCCGTGCGCCTGCGCATCAACTCTGGTGTGCACGCCCACACCCACGAATACCTCGCGACGGCCCGCGAAGACCAAAAGTTCGGCATTCCGCTTTCGGATGCTCCGGATGCTGTCGCCGCGATTCGCGCTCGCCCCAGCCTGCGCTTTCTCGGGTTGCACTCGCACATCGGCTCGCAGATCTTCGCGGTCGAGGGCTTTCTCGAGGCCGCTCGCCGGCTGCTGACCCTGCACGCGGCTCTTCGTGCGGGAGGAGACGTGCCCGAGCTCAACCTCGGCGGCGGCTTCGGCATCGCGTATGTCGAGAGTGACGCGGCGCCCGCGATCGAGCTGCTCGCCGACGCACTGCTGGGCGCGGTGGCTTCGGTGTGTGGCGAGTTGAGCATCCCGATGCCGCGCATTGCGGTCGAACCGGGTCGCACGATCATCGGGCCCGCGGGCGTGACGCTGTACGAAGTCGGCACGACGAAAGACGTCGTTGTGACCGTCGACGAGAGCACCACGGCCGTGCGTCGCTACGTGAGTGTCGACGGCGGCATGAGCGACAACGCGCGGCCCGCGCTCTACGCGGCCGACTACAGCGTGGCCCTCGCGTCACGGCTCTCGAGCAGCGACCCTGTGCTCGTGCGCGTCGCAGGAAAGCACTGCGAGAGCGGCGACATCGTCGTGCGCGACGCCTACCTTCCGGGCGACACTGCCCCGGGTGACCTCGTGGCCGTACCCGCGACGGGCGCCTACTGCTTCTCGCTCGCGAGCAACTACAACTACCTCGCGCGACCCGCTGTCGTCGCCGTGCGTGACGGAGTCGCCCGCGTCATCGTGCGCGGCGAAACCGAGGCTGACCTGCTCAGCCGCGACGCATTCGTGAACCAACCAAGACCATCCACTCAAGGAGATTCGCTGTGATCGAATACCGCAACCTACGTGTCGCCGTGCTCGGCGGCGGCAGCGTCGGCTCGCAAGTGGCCGACCAGCTGCTGACCCACCGCGACGAGCTCGCTGCCCGCATTGGCGCCGGCATCGAGCTCGCGGGCGTGGCCGTGCGCAACCTCGACGCCCCACGCGACACGGCGATTCCGCGCGAGCTGCTCACGACCGACGCCGAGTCGCTCATTCTCAGCGCCGACATCGTTGTCGAGCTCATGGGTGGCCTCGAGCCCGCGCGCACGCTCATTCTGCAAGCGCTCAACTCGGGAGCCGACGTCATCACGGCCAACAAGGCCCTGCTCGCGACGCACGGCCCCGAACTGTTCGAGGCCGCCGAGCAAGTGGGCGCGCAGCTCTACTATGAGGCTGCCGTCGGGGGCGCGATTCCGATCATTCGCCCGCTGCGTGACTCGCTCGCGGGCGACCGCGTGAAGCGCATCTTGGGCATCGTCAACGGCACCACCAACTTCATTCTCGATCGCATGGATGCCCACGGCGAGTCGATGACCGACGCACTCGCCACGGCCACCGCGCTCGGGTATGCCGAGGCCGACCCGACCGCCGACGTGGGTGGATACGACGCAGCCCAGAAGGCCGCGATTCTCGCGAGCCTTGCTTTCCACACCCTCGTTCCGGCCGACGCGGTGTATCGCGAAGGAATCACTGAGGTCACGCTCGAGCAGGTCGTTGCGGCGCGCAAGGCTGGCTATGTTGTCAAGCTGCTCGCCATTTGCGAGCGGCTCACCGACCCGGTGACGGGTGTGGATGGCGTGAGTGCCCGCGTGCACCCCGCGCTGATCCCCGACACTCACCCGCTCGCCGCGGTACACGGCGCCAATAATGCCGTCTTCGTCGAAGCAGAAGCGGCCGGGTCGCTCATGTTCTACGGGGCGGGTGCGGGGGGCATCCAGACCGCATCGGCGGTTCTTGGCGACGTCGTCTCGGCGGCGCGCCGTCACGTGGTCGGTGGTCCCGGTGTGGCCGAGAGCACGCACGCCAACCTGCCCGTGTTGCCGATCAGCTCGGTCATGACGCGCTACCAGATCGCTCTGCTCGTGGCCGATGAGCCGGGAGTGCTGGCGCTCATTGCGGCCCTATTCCAGAGTCACGGCGTCTCGGTCGAGACCGTCGCGCAGTCGGTGGCCGTCGTCGACGCGCACAGTGCGACGGATGCCCCCAGCGCGGCTACCCTGGTAATCGGCACTCACGAGGCTTCGGAGGCCGATCTCGCCGCAACGGTCGCGGCACTGACCACCAGCAGCGTCGTGCACAGCGTGACGAGCGTGCTGCGAGTAGAAGGACTCTGACATGGCCAAGCAGTGGCGCGGACTCTTGCACGAATATGCCGACCGCCTCGACATCAGCGCGGCGACGCCCATCATCACCCTCGGCGAAGGCGGCACGCCGCTCATTCCCGCGCGCTACTTGAGTGAGCGCACGGGGGCGAAGGTCTACGTCAAGTTCGAGGGCATGAACCCCACGGGCTCGTTCAAAGACCGCGGCATGACGATGGCCATCTCGAAGGCCGTCGAGCACGGCGCCAAGGCCGTCATTTGCGCCTCGACCGGCAACACTTCGGCCTCGGCCGCCGCGTACGCGACGCACGCGGGCATCACGGCCGCCGTGCTCGTGCCTGAGGGCAAGATCTCGATGGGCAAGCTCAGCCAGGCCGTCGCGCACAAGGCCGAGATCATTCAGATCGAGGGCAACTTCGACGACTGCCTCGACATCGCGCGCGACCTCTCGGCGAACTACCCGGTTCACCTCGTCAATTCGGTCAACCCCGACCGCATCGAGGGCCAGAAGACCGGCGCGTTCGAGGTCGTTGAGGTTCTTGAGGATGCGCCCGACTTTCACATTCTTCCCGTCGGCAACGCGGGCAACTACACGGCCTATCACCGTGGCTATCGCGAAGAGCTCGACCGTGGCGTGACCACAAAGCTGCCCCGCATGTTCGGCTTCCAGGCCGCGGGTAGCGCGCCGATCGTGCTGGGTGAGCCCGTCAAGAAGCCCGAGACCATCGCGAGCGCGATCCGCATCGGCAACCCCG
This sequence comes from Pseudomonas synxantha, assembly GCA_943371805.1. GTDB lineage: Bacteria > Actinomycetota > Actinomycetes > Actinomycetales > Microbacteriaceae > Microcella. The sequence continues at coordinate 31,278 of CALRWH020000011.1, forward strand.
CGTCGTGGGAGCTCGCTCTCGCGGCCCGTGATGACAGCAACGGCTACTTCGGCGCCATCTCTGACGAGCACATCCTGGTTGCCCACCGTTTGCTCTCGCAAGAAGTGGGCATCTTCGTCGAGCCCGCGTCGGCCATCTCGGTGGCGGGCCTGCTCGAGCGCGCCGAGGCCGGCGCCATCCCCGCTGGCTCCACGGTCGTTCTCACTGTCACGGGCCACGGTCTGAAAGACCCCTCGTGGGCTCTCAAGGGTCCGGATGGCGTCGACGTCAGCCCGACTGTCGTGCGCGTCGACACCGCCGAGGTCGCCTCGGTGCTCGGCCTCTCGAAGGTGTCGGCGTGAGTGCCGTCGACCCGCGCCTCGCGGGTCGTCGCGTTCTCGTGAAGGTTCCGGCCACGACGGCCAACCTCGGCCCGGGCTTCGACGTCTTGGGCCTCGGCCTCTCGGTCTATGACGAGCTCGAGGTGAGCGTGCGGGCAGAGCCCGGCGCCACGGTTGAGGTACACGGTGTGGGCGAGGGTGAGGTGCCCACCGATGAGTCGAATCTTGTCGTGCGGGCGATCGCTCACACGTTTGCCGCTCACGGGGTCGCCCTGCCGGGCTTGCACCTCGTGGCGCACAACGTCATTCCGCACGGCCGCGGCATGGGCTCGTCGGCCGCAGCGATTGTCTCGGGCATCATGGCCGCCAAGGGCCTGCTGGAGGGCATCGTTGAGTTGGGCCCCGATGACTTGTTGGCGCGCGCGACCGAGCTCGAAGGTCACCCCGACAACGTTGCCCCCGCGCTGTTCGGCGGGCTCACGATTGCGTGGATGACCCCCGAGGGCCCGAAGCACAAGCGCCTGACGGTGCACCGTGGCGTCTCGCTGCTCGTCGCCGTGCCCGAGACGAGCACGATGTCGACCGCCCTCGCGCGCTCGCTGCAACCCGAGTCGGTGCCGCACGAAGACGCCATCTTCAACGTCTCGCGATCGGCGTTGCTCATTGCGGCGCTCATCCAAAGCCCCGAGCTGCTCTTTGCCGCGACCGAAGACAAGCTGCACCAGAACTACCGAGCGAGCGCGATGCCCGAAACCAACGCGCTCATCACGGTGTTGCGCGAGCATGGCCTCGCGGCGGTGGTCTCGGGCGCGGGGCCGTCGGTGCTCGTGTTGTGCAGTGACCCCGCGCAGCGGTTGCGGGCTGCCGAGCTCATCGAACAGCACGCGACCACGCCCTGGATCTCGCACATGCTCGCGGTCGATTTCAAGGGTGCTACAGTGAACTCGCATCCGGCAGAGGCCGCGGCCTAGCCCGTTCTCAGCCCGAGCAATCACCAGCAGCCCTGCTGCTTCCACTCGCGCCACCCAGCGTTCGCGCGGTCGACACCGCTTTTCGTCGGTTTCCTCCTCGCCCCGCGATGGCGTCGCGATCATGAGGCACCAGGCATCCTCCGTGGCCCATTGCGCCCGGAGCCGAAAGGAAAAACTCCGTGACTGACCCCACCGTTCACGCCTCGAGCGTGAATGTTCCCGCCGACCTCAGCACCCTCAAGCTGGCCGAGCTGCAGCAGCTCGCGACCGACCTGGGTGTGGCCGGCGTATCCAAACTTCGCAAGGGAGAGCTTGTGGACGCCATCAACCAGAACCAGAACCCCGCCGACGCCGAGGCCCCCGCTGTCGAGGCCCCCGCTGTCGAGGCCGACGTCGTCGCCGACGCTGCTGTCGACTCGACGGACGAGGCGACGACGGATGCTGTCGCCGACGCCGGCCCCCGCCGCCGTGGCTCGCGCCGCGTCACGAGCGACACGCTCACGGCGCTGCCGAGCACCGAGGTTGCGCCCGCCGTGGCCGAGGGTGAGGCTGCCGAGGCGAACGCCGATGCCGACGCTCCCGCCGACGGCAGCGATGCCGCCGCCGAGGGCGACGAGTCGGGCGCCGCTGGCGGCCGCAACCGCAGCCGCAACCGCAACCGTCGTGGCGGAGACCGCGCCGAGAACGGTGCCCAGAACGGCGCCCAGAACGGCGGCACTCAGAACGGTCAGGGCGGCCAGCAGGGCCAGCGCGGTCAGCAGAACGCGCGCGCCGATCGCACCGAGGGTGCCGAGCAGAACCGCGGCCCGCAGAACGACCGTGCCGAGCAAGACCTCGACGGGCGCAACCGCAACCGCGGTCGCGGTCGCGACCGCAAGCGCGGCCCCGGCGGCGACGAGGTCGAGCCCGAGATCAGTGACGATGACGTGCTGATTCCCGTGGCGGGCATCCTCGATGTGCTCGACAACTACGCCTTCGTGCGCACCACCGGTTACCTGCCCGGACCGAGCGACGTCTATGTGTCGCTGGGCCAGGTCAAGAAGTACGCGCTGCGCAAGGGTGACGCCGTGGTCGGCGCCATCCGCCAGCCGCGCGAGGGCGAGAACCAGGGTCGCCAGAAGTACAACGCGCTCGTGCGCGTCGACTCGATCAACGGCCAGACCGTCGAAGAAGCGGCCGCTCGCGTCGAGTTCACCAAGCTCACGCCGCTCTACCCGACCGAGCGCTTGCGCCTCGAGACCTCGCCCGACACCCTGTCGACGCGCATCATCGACCTCGCCGCGCCCATCGGCAAGGGCCAGCGTGGCCTCATCGTCTCGCCGCCCAAGGCCGGCAAGACGCTCGTTCTGCAGGCCATCGCCGACGCCATCGCCAAGAACAACCCCGAGGTTCACCTCATGGTCGTTCTCGTCGACGAGCGCCCCGAAGAGGTCACCGACATGCAGCGTTCGGTTAAGGGCGAGGTCATCGCCTCGACCTTCGATCGCCCGGCAGAAGACCACACGACGGTCGCTGAGCTCGCCATCGAGCGCGCCAAGCGTCTCGTCGAGCTCGGTCACGATGTCGTCGTATTGCTCGACTCGATCACCCGCCTCGGCCGCGCGTACAACGTCACGGCCCCGACGAGCGGGCGCATCCTCTCGGGTGGTGTCGATTCGGCCGCGCTCTATCCGCCGAAGCGTTTCTTCGGTGCCGCGCGCAACATCGAAGACGGTGGCTCGCTCACCATCCTCGCGACGGCTCTCGTCGAGACCGGCTCGAAGATGGACGAAGTGATCTTCGAAGAGTTCAAGGGCACCGGCAACATGGAGCTTCGCCTCTCGCGACAGCTCGCCGACAAGCGCATCTTCCCGGCCGTCGACATCTCGGCCTCGGGTACGCGCCGCGAAGAGATGCTGCTCGGTGCTGACGAGGTACGTGTGACGTGGCAGTTGCGCCGCGCGCTCGCGAGCCTCGACACGCAGCAGGCGCTCGAACTCGTGCTCGGCAAGCTGAAAGACACCGCCTCGAACGTCGAGTTCTTGGTGGCTGTTCAGAAGTCGCTGCCGCAGGTCGGCGCCACGCACGCCGACAGCTGAACATCATGTTCGAATCGGTCGGCGCGCTCATTGCCGAACACGAAGAGTTGCAGGGCCAGCTCGGTGACCCCGCCGTGCACGCCGATGCCGCGCGCGCCAAGAAGCTCAATCGGCGCTACGCCGAGCTGAGCCAGATTGTGGATGCCCACAGCAAGTGGCAGCAGGCCTCCGACGACCTCGTCGCGGCTCGCGAGCTCGCGAAAGACGACGAGGCGTTTGCTGACGAGGTGCCCGCTCTCGAAGTTGCGGTGACCGAGCGCGCCGAGAAGCTGCGTCGACTGTTGATTCCGCGCGACCCTGATGACGGACGCGACGTGATCATGGAGATCAAGGGCGGCGAAGGCGGCGAAGAGTCGGCGCTTTTCGCGGCCGATCTCTTGCGCATGTAC
>CALRWH020000012.1:0-34793 GCA_943371805.1 Pseudomonas synxantha
GCAAGACGAAGCCGCCCCTCGGGGGCGAAGGGCGCGTTAGCGTGAGTCACGAAGACCTCCGGTTTGACGAAGTGAGTGTGGTAACCCACATCGTTCCGGAGGTCTTCGCTACCTCAAACGTTCACAACGTCCCGGGGAACTACAACTAGTCGGTCGCGGGTTCGAGAATCACCACGGGAATCTCGCGCTGCGTTTTGCGCTGGTAGGCGGCGTAGCCGCGGTACGAGCGCACGGCCAGGGGCCAGAGGCGAGCCCGCTCGGCCGGGTCGGCCGTGCGCGCAACGTAGGGCCGTGGATGCTCGCCCACCCTTGCCACCTGAACCGCAGGCTCGGCCACGAGGTTGAGGTACCACGCGGGCTGAGCGTCGTCGCCACCCCGGCTCGCGATGACGACGAGTCGCTCGCCGCCGCCCGGCAACGGCTCGCGGTGGGGCACGGTGAGGATCGTTGTGCGGGGCAACCCACTACTGCGTCCGACCGTGGTCAGGTCGATCACGGGCATCCCCCCGAGCGATCGCCCGAGACGCCCACCGGTCAGGCGCAGCACCGCGCGATGAAACCCGGTCATCGTGAGCATGGCGCGACGGTTTGACATGGGGGAACGGTAGCGGGGCATCCTGAGCCTTCACCGTCGCCACGCCAGGCTTATTGAGAACGCTTTTGACAACCATTCTCGATAACGCCTATTCTTGGGGCATGATCGCACGCACGCGCACGACAGCCATCGTTATCGCCGCAGCAACGGGAGTGGCCCTCACGGGGTGCACCGCGCCGGCACCGACCACCGAGGGGCTTTCGATCGTCGCCTCGACCAACGTCTACGGCGATATCGCCGCCTCGATCGCGGGAGACCTCGCGACCGTCACGAGCATCATCGACTCCGCCGCTCAAGACCCGCACAGCTACGAAGCGAGTGCTCAAGACCAGCTCGCCATCGCGGGAGCCGATCTCGTCATTGAGAACGGCGGCGGGTACGACCCGTTCGTCGACCTGCTCGTCGAAGGTTCGGGAACGAGCGCTGTCGTCATTTCGGCCTCAGCCGTCGCCGGCCTCGAGGAAGACGCGCACTCGCACGGCGACGAAGCGCACTCTGAAGACGAAGCGCACTCTGAAGACGAAGCGCACGCCGAGGGTGAGGCTCACTCTGAGGAGGAGGCTCACTCTGAGGAGGAGGCGCACTCCGAGGATGACGGCCACGGCCACATCGAGGGCGTCAACGAGCACGTCTGGTACGACGTGCACGTGATGGGTGACGTGGCCACGGCGATCGCGACCGAGCTGGCCGAGATCGACGCTGCGAACGCTGCCACCTACGAAGAGAACCTCGCGGCTTGGCTCGCCGAGCTTGAGGCGCTGGAGGGTGAGCTTGAGTCGGTCGCCGCAGCGCTGGGTGGCGGTGTGGTCGCGACGACCGAGCCCGTACCGGCCTACCTGCTCGCCGAGCTGGGGCTTGACGACGAGACGCCTGCCGAGTTCCTCGAAGCAATCGAAGAGGGCGCCGACGTGCCCCCGCTCGCGCTACAGCAGACGCTCGACCTCATCGCCTCGGGCGAGATTCGACTGCTCGCCTACAACGAGCAGACGGCGAGCCCTGAGACCGAGCGCGTGCGCGCAGCTGCGGAAGCCGCGGGCATCCCCGTTGTCTCATTCGTCGAAACCCTGCCCGAAGGGGAAGACTATGTTTCGTGGATGCGCGCCAACATCGAAGCGGTCGCCCAGGCGTTGACGCCGGCGTGACGCCAGAGGGCGTTTCGAGTGACCCCGCACCGGTGCTGAGCATCCGGGGCGGGGCGCTCGTCTTTGGCGAACGCGTGCTCTGGAGTGGGCTCGACCTCGACGTGCGTCCCGGTGAATTCATCGCTGTTCTCGGCGGAAACGGCACCGGCAAGACGAGCCTCTTGCGCGCGATGCTCGGCGAGCAGCGCCTTGATGCCGGCGAAGTGCTCGTGGGTGGACACACTGCGCACCGAGGGCACCGGCGCATTGGGTACATCCCTCAGCAGAAGATCGCAGCACCCGGCACTCCTTTGCGCGGCCGTGACCTCGTGATGCTCGGCGTCAATGGTCAGCGTTACGGCCCTCCCATTACGACGCGCGCTGACCGTGCGAGGGTGGATGCTCTTCTCGCGTCGGTCGGAGCCACCGACTACGCCGACCGTCCGCTCGGCAGCCTCTCGGGCGGCGAGCAGCAGCGCCTGCGGGTTGCCCAGTCTCTCGCCGACGACCCCACACTGCTGCTGTGTGATGAACCGCTCATGAGCCTCGACCTGCAGCACCAGCGCGCCGTGAGCGAATTGATCGACGCGCGCCGCCGCGAGCACGGCACCTCGGTGATCTTCGTCACCCACGACATCAACCCGGTGCTCGCCATGGTCGACCGCGTGCTGTATCTCGCGCAGGGTCGCTTTACGGTGGGCACACCCGACGAGGTGTTGCGTGACGACGTGTTGTCGCGCCTCTACGGAACGCCGGTCGAAGTCTTCCGCTCGCATGGCCGCGTGATTGTCGTGGGCGTGCCCGAAGCCGAACATCACCACGAGGTGATCGCGTGATCGGCGTCGACTGGGCCACCTATGTGCAGTTGCTTGCCCTCGTGCAGAACTCGATCATTGCAGCGGCCGTTCTCGGAGTCGTCGGCGGGCTCATCGGCGTGTTTGTCATGCAGCGAGACATGGCGTTCGCGGTGCACGGCATCAGCGAGCTCTCGTTTGCGGGCGCGGCGGCAGCGCTTCTCCTCGGAATCAATGTCGTCGCCGGGTCGATCGTGGGCTCGCTCATCGCGGCCGCCATCATCGGCATCCTTGGCGCGAAAGCCCGCGATCGCAATTCGATCATCGGCGTTCTCATGCCTTTCGGCCTTGGCTTGGGCATTCTGTTTCTCGCCCTCTACCCGGGTCGCAGTGGCAACAAGTTCGGCTTGCTCACCGGTCAGATCATCAGCGTTGATCTTCCGCAGTTGGGCCTTCTCATCACCATCAGCATCGTGGTGCTCGTTGCGCTGCTCATCATCTGGCGGCCGCTGACGTTCGACAGTCTCGACCCCGAGGTCGCGAGTGCTCGCGGCGTGCCGGGGCGCGCCCTCAGCATCGTCTTCATGACGCTTCTCGGTCTGACCGTCGCCGTCTCGGTGCAGATCATTGGTGCCTTGCTGGTGCTCGCCTTGCTCGTGACACCGGCAGCCGCGGCATTGCGTGTCTCAGCGTCGCCCGTGCTTGTGCCGGTGTTGAGCATGGTTTTCGGGTTCGTCTCTGCTGTCGGAGGCATTTTGCTTGCACTCGGCGGCTCTTTGCCCATCAGCCCCTACATCACGACGATCTCGTTTGTGATCTACATCGTGTGCCGCATCATCGGTAGCCGACGGGCACGACCCGTTGCGCAGCACCTCACCACGCGGAGAGTCGCATGAAACGCAACACGTGGCAGCGCGAGGCCGTGCGCACAGCACTCGCCCGATCTGAGAACTTTGTGAGTGCGCAGGCACTGCATGGCGCCTTGAAGGATGCTGGCTCAGGCATCGGCCTCGCCACGGTGTATCGCGCGCTTGCTGACCTCGCCGACGAGGGCGAGGCCGACTCGCTTCAGCAAGATGGCGAGTCGCTTTATCGCGCGTGCACGCCGGGTAGCCATCACCATCACTTGATCTGTCGAAACTGCGGACTCACCGTAGAAATTGAGGCCGAGGCGATCGAGCAGTGGGCGCGAGCCGTTGCCGCACAGCATGGATTTGTGCGCCCACATCACATCGTCGATGTCTTTGGCCTCTGTCGAGAGTGCGCCGTCACGGCGGGCGCTTAATCAAGCCAGAATGGTGCCTGAACGACGTTCGCGTTGCCTAGACGTTGGCTGAATGACGGTTTACGATCATCACACACTTACCGTTGGCGTTGACGCATGGTTCGACGGCGACGAGTGATCTGAGAAGCACGTTTCGACTTAAGGGAGAGTCTCATGCGCGAGTTGCACTGTGCGCGAACGACGGTGGTGCGGTCGTGAGCAACCCATGGGTTGGCAAAGCGCTTCGCGGTAAGGCACCCGCCCCGGTTCCCGAAGAGACAGACGACGACTACAAAGGTTCGTGGGGCGCCAAGCTCGATTCGTTCCTGCCGCCAGAAAACGCCCCGGCGCCTGCGAAGGCGCCGCCGGCCGTCAAACCTGCTGCGGCAGAGAAGCCACCCGCGGCGAAGCCAGCCGAGACGCCGGCGGTAAAGCCCGCCGCGGCGCCCGCCGCCGCAGCTCAGGCGAGTACCGAACGCATGACGATTCAGGAGTCGCTCGACTCGCTCATGAGTCTGCAAGGTGCCTTGTGTGCCGCGTTGGTCGATAGTGGTTCGGGAATGATCCTGGGCCAGTCGGGCGCAGGCATCAACATGGATATCGCCGCCGCGGGCGCCACCGAAGCCGTGCGCGCCAAGCTTGCGACGATGAGCTCACTCGGCCTCACCGACACGATCGACGACATGATCATCACGCTCTCGAGCCAGTACCACGTCGTTCGGCCACTGACTCGTGACCCGAAGGTCTTCCTCTATGTGATCGTCGACAAGGCGCAGTCGAATCTCGCGATGGCCCGGTACAAGGTGACCGAGTACGACGGTCGACTGGTCATGTAATGGTGAGCACTCATTTGGTTGTTCGGTTCCCCCGGCCTACGCTGAAGTCCTCACAGCGGCGTGACGTCGGGTTCGTTCGTCAGCCGCGAAACGCGTAGGCGGCAAGGACTCATGGCAGAACAATCTTCCTCTGGTGGCGACGGCGTCATGGTGACCGTTGCGTCGCCCACCGACAGCGTTGACAACGGATGGGACGACGCCGCGCGAGCGATTTACTCGGTGCGAAAGATCGCGGCGCCCATGGGCATCGTCTTGCAACCCGACGACCGCACCCCGTACCTCGTCGACCTTCACCGCAAGAAGTTCTATTCGAGCGACGATCTCAGCGACTTTCCGACGCATCCCGTTCGTGTGGGCGTGCAGACCTATGTGGTGTCGCCCGATGATCAGGAGCCGGCCGGGCCCCCTCGCAATCTTGAGTTGCTGCTGTGGAATGTTGGGCGCAGTTCATTTCACGGCGGACTCGCACCGTGGTTGTCTCCCACGGCTCCCTACCGATTGACTGCCTGGCCTGACTTCACGGGTGTCTTTCACACGACGTTCCACTTGCGGTTGACGGCGCACCTCGCGAATCACGTCACGACGGTCAATGACCTCGTTGAGCTCTTTCCGGCGGATGCCGAGTCGGTGCCCGGGGCGATGAACGCGTTCAGCCTTCTGGGAATCTTGGAGCACCTGCCCGCTCAGCCGGCCGCGGCACCCCCTGTCGAACTCGCAGCTGATGCGGAGCGATCGACCGGTGGCCTGTGGAGCCGACTCCGCGATCGCTGGGGCTTCTAGGAATGGCAGAACACGTCGTTCTCTTCACAGGACCGATGGGCGCCGGCAAGACTGCGGCCATCGCGAGCCTGAGCGACATCGATCCGGTGCGAACCGAAGCGGCAAACACCGATCGCGTCACGGCTGACAAGGCGACGACGACGGTCGCCCTTGACTACGGTGAGATCACCATCGGGCCCGACGAAAAGGTGCGGCTCTACGGCATCCCGGGGCAAACACGGTTTGAGTTCATGTGGAAAGTGCTCATGCGCCGGGCCGTCGGCATGATCTTGCTCGTCAACAATGACAACCCCGACCCCATCGGTCAGATGTTGTACTTCATCGACTATTTCCACGAACTCTACGAGCGCGGTGGCGCCGTCGTGGCGATCTCTCGCTCTGACGTGGGTTTGGGGCCGACACGCGAGGAGTACTACTCTGCACTCGCGGCTGCTCGCCCGGGACTGTCGATTCCGATCTTCTCGGTTGACGCGCGGAGTCCGGAGCAGATGAAGATCGCACTCTTCTCGCTCATCTTGAACATCGAAAGTCGGGCGGCAGTGCCCTCCCGCTATGAGGAACCCCGTCCATGACCACAGCACTTCATCACAACAAAGACGTCGTCGCGCGCGGTGGCGTCTTGCTCACAGAACTTGATTCGATCTGCACCTCGTTCCTCTACGCCGTTCTCGTCACCGACGATGGATTCGAAGTGGCGAGCGTTGCCGGTTCAGACCACGAGCGCTTGGCGAGCATGGTGAGCTCGTTGCAGGCGCTTGCCGAGGGCGTGGCCGAAGAACTCAAGATCGGCACGTCTGAGTACGTCGTGCTCGCGACCGAAGACGGTCACGTCATCCAACTGCGCATTCCGCGCCAGCAGCTCGTCTTGTCGGCCGTGTTCAACAAGTCAGAGACGCTGGGCAAGGTGCTGTCAGCGTCGAAGAGCACTGCCGAGCAAATCGCTGTCATGGTGGAGGCGAGCAAGTAGCTCGATCCCCGCACGGCAGCGGGACACTATTGTTGGGCCAACTCGAACATGTGGGAAAGGTTGTCGTGGCAAACGTAGACGAAACCCTCAGCGCTTTGACCGACCTTGCCGGCTCGAAGTGGGTCGCCCTTGTCGACAGCCAGTCCGGCATGATCTTGGGTCAACGCGGAAGCGCGGCAGAGATCGAAATCACCGCCGCCGGCAATACCGAGGTAATGCGGGCCAACCGAACGATGATCACGTCGCTCGGCATGAGCGACTCGATCGAAGACATCATCATCACGCTCACCGGCCAGTACCACATCATGCGGCCCATCGCGGCAGACCCCTCGATCTTCTTGTACCTCGTGCTCAATCGCGCGAAGTCAAACTTGGCGCTCGCGCGTCAGAAGATCGTCGGCTCGGGCGACTCGCTCACGATTTAGCGCGAGGCAGTCTGCGCGCACTTTGCGTGACCGCTCAACACCCCGTACCATGGGGAGGTTGCGAGTTCTTCGCACACGTATGCCCTTCGCCGAGTTCACGCTCGGAGAAGAGCGTGCCGACAAGTGATCTTGGGCAGAGCATCCGTCACGGAAGCCCTGCGGTAACCAGAACAGGAGTACACCCATGGCAGCAACCTGCCAGGTGACCGGAGCCGTTCCCGGCTTTGGGCACAACATTTCGCACTCACACCGTCGCACCAAGCGTCGGTTCGACCCGAACATCCAGAAGAAGACGTACTTCGTGCCGTCACTTCGCCGCAATGTCACGCTTACTCTTTCGGCCAAGGGCATCAAGACGATCGATGCCCGTGGCATCGAGGCCGTCGTGAAAGACCTGCTCGCTCGTGGGGAGAAGATCTAGTGGCTAAGCAGCAAGATGTTCGTCCGATCATCAAACTCAAGTCGACCGCCGGTACCGGGTACACCTACGTGACCCGCAAGAACCGTCGCAACGACCCCGACCGCCTCGTGCTCAAGAAGTACGACCCGGTTATCCGCAAGCACGTCGAATTCCGCGAGGAGCGCTAAGTCATGGCGAAGAAGAGCAAGATCGCGCGCAATGAGCAGCGCAAGGTTGTCGTCGAGCGGTACGCCGCGAAGCGTCTCGAACTGAAGAAGGCCCTCGTCGACCCCAACGGCACCGACGAATCGCGCGAAGCCGCGCGCAAGGGCCTGCAGAAGCTGCCCCGCAACGCCTCGCCCGTGCGCGTGCGTTCGCGTGACGCCGTCGACGGCCGCCCCCGCGGTGTGCTGACGAAGTTCGGCATCTCGCGTGTGCGGTTCCGCGACATGGCGCACCGTGGCGAGCTGCCCGGCATCACCAAGTCGAGCTGGTAACGCTCAGCACGTCAGTCTCTCGAGGAGGGGGCATTCCAGACAGGGATGCCCCCTCCTCCTCTGTGCGCGGGTATTCACCACTTGCGGCGCACCGGGACGACTTGCCCGGAAACACGCGGAAGTGCTGGTACCGTCGAGGCGGCTCGCGGTCAGATTGTGATCGCGAACCGTCCCACCAAAGTTGAGGTCCGAGGAGGACACCATGAACCGTTCCGAGCTTGTCGCGGCGATCGCCGCTGAGTCGGGCCTGAGCCAGGCTGATGTGAACCGCGCTGTCGACGCCCTTTTCTCGGTCGTCTCTGGCGCCGTCAAGAGCGGCACGAAGGTTGCTATCCCGGGCTGGATCTCGTTCGAGCGCACGCACCGCGAGGCGCGCACGGGTCGCAACCCGCAGACGGGCGAGGCCATCCAGATCGCCGCGTCGTACGGCATCAAGGTCAGCGCCGGCACCAAGCTGAAGGCTGCTGCCAAGTAAGTTCGCATCACATAGCACCACGCACGATGGGCGGCTCCCCTCTGGGAGCCGCCCATCGTGCGTCTCGGCGGCAATCATGCCCGCGCTACCGAGCGCCCACACAGCGGTGTCGCCTAGCCTGGAGCGGTGACTGCTCTGGCCCCGCGCGTGCGCACGACAGCCCTGCCCTGGGGTGCCGTGGGTGTGGCTGCCCTGGTTTCGGGCGCGCTCGTCGCACTGCTCGTGGGGCTCGTGTTCGGTGGGGGCGCCGATGCCGCTCTCATCGCTGACCCGGGGGCCGCCGTTCGGTACGGGCTTCCGATCGCCAAACTCGCGGCAACCCTGGGCGCGGCGGGCGCGATTGGCGGCTTGCTGCTGGCGTTGTTCGCACTCTCGCCCGAGCATCCCGAACACGGTCGTGCCCTTGACGTAGCCGCGGCGTCGGCCGCGGTGTGGACAGTGGCCTCGGCGGCGACGGCCTTCTTCACTTTTCTTGCTGCCTACCTCGAGCCCGTCACGGTCGATGAGCGCTTCGGCAGGCTCATCGCAGCATTCTTGACGACCACCGAGCTCGGTCAGGCATGGCTCGCCACCATCGTCATGGCGGCCGTGGTGACGGTGTTGTGCTTCGCGATTCGAAACCCGTCTCTGCTGGCGTTCGTGGCGCTTCTCGCCGCCGCGGCGTTGTGGCCCGTCGCGCAGACCGGACACTCGGGGGGCACGGCCGATCACGACGCGGCGGTCACCGCGGTCTATCTGCACAGCGTCTTTGCCGCGGTGTGGGTGGGCGGTCTGCTCACGATCGTGCTCACGCGGAGAGCCCTGGCCGATCGACTGCCCCTTGTGCTCGCTCGCTACTCCACCGTTGCGCTCGTGGCGTTCATCGTTGTTGCCCTTTCGGGACTCGTGAGCGCGCAATTGCGCATGGGGGGCCTCGAGGCGCTCGCGACGCCCTACGGGCTCATCGTTGCCGCCAAAGTGGTCTCGCTCATCGGGTTGGGCGCCTTTGGTGCGGCCTATCGACGTCGGCTCATCGCCCGGCTTGAGCGCGAGGTGCGTCCGCGCTCAACCTTTTGGCTCATCGTGACGGCAGAGCTCGCCCTCATGGGAGTCGCGTCAGGGCTCGCAACGGCACTTGCGCGCACGCCAACCCCTGTGCCGCAGATTCCCGTTGACCTGTTGGCGAATCCAACGCCGGCCGAAATTCTCACGGGCGCTCCGCTGCCCCCCGCCTTCGAGGTGTGGCGCCTTGCCACCGAGTGGGACCTTAATCTGCTGTGGGCACTGCTCGCGGGCTTTGGGGCTTTCTTCTACCTTGCCGGGGTCGTGCGAATGCACCGCCGGGGCGATCAGTGGCCGATTCACCGCACCATTCTCTGGACGCTCGGCATGGTGCTGCTCGTCATTGTGACGAGCAGCGGAATCGCTGTGTACGAGCGTTACTTGTTCAGCATCCACATGCTCGGGCACATGGTGCTGAGCATGGGCATTCCCGTGATGCTCGTGCTCGGGGCACCCGTGACGCTCGCGGCACGGGCCATCCACGCCCGCAAAGACGGCTCTCGTGGCCCGCGAGAGTGGATTCTGACCATCGTGCACTCGCGCTTCGCGGCCATTGTCGGCCACCCCATCGTGGCATCGGTGGTTTTCGCGGTTTCGCTCTTGGTGTTCTACTACTCACCTCTCTTCTCGTGGGCCGTGAGTGACCACCTCGGTCACCAGTGGATGGTGCTGCACTTCTTGCTGAGCGGCTACCTGTTCGTGAACGCCCTCATTGGCGTCGATCCCGCGCCCTACCGGCCGCCGTATCCCATTCGCCTCATCATCTTGCTCGCGACGATGGCATTCCACGCCTTCTTCGGGCTCTCCCTCATCACGGGCACGGGAATGCTGCTTCCCGAGTGGTTCGGTGCGATGGGCCGCGAGTGGGGCCAGCCCCCTCTGCAAGACCAGCAGACGGCGGGCGGCATCGCTTGGAGCGTGGGAGAGATTCCCACCCTCGTGCTCGCGATGCTCGTGGTGTGGAGCTGGAGTCGTGCTGATCGCCGCGAGACCAAACGTCTCGATCGCCGAGCCGACCGCGACGGCGACGCTGACCTCGAGGCGTGGAACGCGATGCTCGCCGATCGTGCGCGCCAGACTGCGCAGCGTTAGCCTCCCGCAGCAAAGAGACGAATCTCAGGCTGTCGGTCGGTGATGGTGACCTCACCGCGAACGACGAAGCCGATGAGTTCATCGCGGGTCGACACCGTGCCATCGAAAAGCTTTCGCACCTCGACGACGAGTTGCACTGAGCCTTCTGCGCGCAGATTCCATGCGCCAGGGCGCTCTCCGGGCTCGATCGTCACCGTGTCGACGGCGTCGAGGCTCCACTGCGGCTCGCCCACCACGCGGTCAACGACCGTCACGCCAAAAGGGCAGCCGGTGGGTTGCAACACCGCTTGCTCGGCGCACTCGCCCAGCAGGCGCTCAATCTCCGCCTGTACCGCGCGCCGAAGGCGCTCAGACGGTTCGACCATCAGGGTGATGGCCGACTCCGAGCCGTCAGCGCCGACGCGCAGGGTGCGAGGCTCCGCCACGAGCAAGGGGTCATCGATGCGCACACTCACGCGCGAGGGTACGAAGACACTGACAGCCACGGGGAGTCCGGCGGCGTCGGCCATGACAGACCGCGTGGCCACCGCGACAACATCGTGCCGGTCAGCGGCGACCGCGAGCGTCGTAACCGGGGGCTCAACGAAGGCCCACGCCGGAACGACTCCGAGCGTTGGCGGGGCAGGTTCGAGGGTGAAGGTCACCTGCACAGCATCCGTGTCGGTGCCATATTCGGCCGTGACCGCGACCGTACCGTCTCGCGAATCGTTGCTGCTGATGATGCGGCGGATGCTCGGCTCGCCCTCATCGCCGAGAGGCATCACGGTTGGCGGCTCGAGGCCGGCGAGTGCGGCGGCGGTGACGAGGTCGTCGCGTGCGAGTGCATCGAGGTAGCGCTGCACGTGTGCCGCGGGAGTCGCGGCGGTGGCGACGAGCACCGCATAAGCCAGGGCGCCGATGCCGAGAAGAGCCGCAACGGCTCCTCCCCCGATGAGTGCTGCCCTGGTCATGACGCCAGCCTACGCAGGGGCCGTCGCAACGCCGTGAGCTGTGCCACAGTGGCGCTCGCTCGCCGTTACAGTGGGGTGCCGACGCTCGATCGACGAGGGCGGCGGTCGGGCGAAAGAGAGGGTCATGGCAGTGCGCGATGGCCGAGCCCCTGGTGGCCAGGCCCTGAGTTCTGAGCAGACGGCCGTTCTCGAGCTCATTGAGTCAACACGTGAGCATGTGTTTGTCACGGGCCGCGCCGGTACCGGCAAGTCGACGCTGCTCGAAGCGTTCATCGCGTCGACCGAGCGGTCGGTCGTGGTGTGTGCTCCCACCGGTGTCGCCGCCTTGAACGTGGGCGGCCAAACCATCCATTCGCTCTTTCGGCTCCCCATCGGGCTCATTGCCGACCATGAGTTCGACGACTCTGCCGAATTGCGCAAGCTGCTCGCGTCGATCGACACGGTCGTCATCGACGAAGTGTCGATGGTGAGCGCTGACCTCATGGATGCCATTGACCGCCGCTTGCGCCAGGCGCGAGCTCGCCGCCACGAACCGTTTGGTGGCGTGCAAGTGGTGCTCTTCGGCGATCCCTATCAACTCGCTCCCGTGCCCGGCCGTGACGAGGGTGAGCGTGCCTACTACGCCGATCACTATCGCTCGATGTGGTTCTTCGACGCGACAGTGTGGCGCGAGGCCCACCTGCGCATCGTCGAGCTGCAGACCATCCACCGTCAGCACGACGCCGACTTTCGCGCCATGTTGACCGCGGTGCGTCACGGCACCGTGACGCCCGAGATTGGGTGGGCGCTCAACGAGGCAGGGGCCCGACCGGCACCCGATGAGGGAGTGCTGACGCTGGCAACGACCAACGCCACGGTCACGCGCATCAATATGGATGCCCTGCGCAAGCTCCCGGGAGACCCCAAGACCGCTCGCGCCGACATCGCGGGAGAGTTTGGGCCGAAGGGCGGCTACCCCGCCGACGAAGACTTGCAACTCAAGGTCGGAGCGCAAGTGATGTTCTTGCGCAATGACACCGGCGGCGACGGCCACCCTCGCTGGGTGAATGGCAGCCTGGGCACCGTCGAGCGCATCGGTCGCACGGTGTTCGTCGAGGTTGACGGCGAGAGCCATGAGGTCGTTCCGGCCACGTGGGAGAAGTACAAATACACCTACTCGGCCGCGACCAAACGGGTCTCGAAAGACGTCGTGGCTGAGTTCACCCAGTTTCCGTTGCGGTTGGCGTGGGCGGTGACCATCCACAAGTCGCAGGGGTCGACCTACGACCGAGCCATCGTCGATCTGGGCCCGCGGGCTTTCGCGCCGGGCCAGACCTACGTGGCGTTGAGCCGCATCCGGTCGCTCGATGGTCTGCACCTTGTGCGTCCGCTGCGCCCGAGCGACATCATCGTCGATGACGACGTGCGTCGGTTCATGGCCGAAGCAGAGCCGGGCATCGGTCGCGCGATCTCCGAGCCGCAATAGGCTGACGGCATGACCACTCGCCGTTGGTGGCATCTCGACCCAGGCGGGGTGCTTGTCGGACTTGCTCTAGTGGCCCTGTCGCTGACGCCGTCATTGCTCCCTCGTCCGGCGATTCTGCAGGGTGCACTCACCGCCGTCGCTTTCGGGCTGGGTTACGCGATCGGCGCACTGCTGTGGTGGGTCATCCGCTCGGCCGTACGGTGGCGTCCGACCCATCGAACCCGCCGCCTTTTCTGGTGGGGGATGCTCGCTCTCGCCACGGCAATCATCGTGCTCGTCGGCACGGCAGCGGTGGGTTGGCAAAACGAGGTGCGCGCTCTCGTCGGTGTTGAGCCCATCGACGCCGTCGCTGGCGGCACGTTCTTTGCCAGCGCGGTCGTCGTGTCGGCTGTTTTGTTGGTGATCGGGCGCGGTGTACGTCGGCTCGCTGTGCACCTGGTTCGACTCGTAGGGCCGGCCATCGCCGGTCTGGGCGTGGTTTCGGTGGTGTCGGCGGCGGTCGTGCTGCTCGGGCTCGCCGTTATGGTCACGATCGACAGTGTGTATGCCGCGCGAAACGGCCAGCCCGACGCGGCGCTTCGCGAGCCCGAGAGCGCGACGCGGTCGGCCGGTGCGCTGTCTGCCGTTGAGTGGCAGGGGCTCGGCCGCCACGGTGCCGACTTTGTTGCCGGGGGCCCGCGGGCCGACGAGATCACGGCGCTCACGGGCGTCGATGCCCTCGATCCGATCCGAATCTATGTCGGCGTCGGAAATGCCGATTCGGTCTCTGAGCGAGCCGCGCTCGCCGTCGCTGAGCTTCGGCGCACGGGGGCCTTCGATCGAGAGCTTCTCGTGGTCGCGACCACCACGGGTTCTGGGTGGCTTGAAGAACAGGCGGTCGATGCCGTCGAGTACTTGCACGCGGGTGACACGGCGATCGTCGCGCTGCAGTACGCCTACACGCCCAGTTGGGTCTCGTTTCTCTTCGACCCCGATGCACCCGTAGCGGCAGCTCAGGCGATGTTCGATGCCGTGTACGCCGAGTGGCTGAGCATGCCATCCACCGATCGACCACGGCTTGTTACCTACGGACTCAGCCTCGGCGCCCATGGCGCGCAGGCAGTGTTCGAGAGCCTCGACGATGTTCGCGCGCGCACCGATGGCGCGCTCTTCGTGGGAAGCCCCGCGAGCTCGAGCCTGTGGCAAACCCTCCAGGCAACTCGCGACGAGGGCTCGCCCGCGTGGCAGCCCGTGCTCGATGCGGGCGAGCGGGTGCGATGGATGTCGCAGCCGGGTGACACCGAACGCCTGCCGGGGCCGTGGACCGAGCCTCGCGTGCTCTATTTGCAGCACGCGACCGACCCGATCACGTGGCTCAGCACCGACCTGTTGTGGTCAGCTCCCGAGTGGCTCGAGCCGGAGCAACGTGGGCCAGATGTCAGCCCGTCGATGCGGTGGATTCCGGTGGTGACGGGCCTTCAGGTCACGATCGACATGCTCATGGGCACAACCCCACCCGCGCGACACGGGCATAACTTTGGCGACGTGATGGTCGACGGCTGGCGCGCGGCCACCGGCGATGCCGGACTCTCATCGGAGGCGCTCGACGCCGTCCGTGCCGAGATCGAAAGCTACGCCACCCCCGCCGACGACGACTAAATGCGGCGTCGGCGCCTGGAGCGAAGCGCGGCGACCGCGCTCGGCGCGCGGAGCGCGCTGCGCCGCAGGAGCGGCGGCGCAGCCAGAAATCAACACCGAGGGGATGACGGTGTCTGGTTTCAGCACATCGTGGACACCTGTCTCACGACATCGTGGACACCCCGCCAGGGTCAAGGGGTGAGCAAACAGGAAGTGCTGATCCTCGCCGTCACCGTGCAAGGCCTGTCGTATCGAGAAGCCGCCCGCATCCACGGCGTCTCGAAATCACTGGTCCATAAGCTCCACCAGCGATGGCTCAGTGAGAGTGAGACCGCGTTCACGCCTCGCTCCACCGCACCACGGTCACGCCCTACGCGCACGCCCGAGCCGGTTCGCGATCGCATCCTGCAGTTGCGGGCCCAGCTCACCGCCGACGGCCTCGACGCCGGCGCCGACACAATCTGCTCACTACTGGCTGCCGAGCAGGTGACCATCTCACGGTCGACGATCTGGCGGATCCTGCGCGCGGAAGGCACCATCACTGCACAACCCCAGAAACGCCCTCGAGCGTCCTGGCAACGCTTCACCGCTGAGCAACCGAACGAGCTATGGCAATCCGATACCACCCACTGGCGGCTCAGCGACGGGTCAGAGGTTGAGATCATCGGCTGGATTGACGACCACGCCCGTTTCATCACCCACCTGTCGTGCCATGCCCGCATCACCGGCCGCACCGTCACCGACACCTTCCAGCAGGCAGCTGCCGTGCACGGGTTTCCCGCAGCGACCTTGACCGACAACGGCAACATCTTCACCACCCGCTTCGCCGGCGGCCTTCTGGCGCGAACGGGCGGAAACGCGTTCGAGACCCTGCTGGCCCTGCACGGCATCACCCAGAAGAACGGCAAACCCTACAAACCCACCACTCAAGGCAAGATCGAACGGTTCTGGCAGACGTTGAAGAAACGCCTCGCGATGCGCCCCGCGAGCAGCCTGGAAGAACTGCAACGCGAGCTGGATGAGTTCGTGGAGCACTACAACCAGCACCGCCCGCACCGCTCGCTGAACCGGCGCACGCCCGCCTTCGCCTACGCACTAATTCCGAAGGCTGCACCCACAGCGCCGGATGACCCGAACATTTGGCGGGTCCGCTACGACACCATCGATGCGCACGGCAAAGTCTCACTGCGCTTCGGCAACCGAATGATGCACCTGGGATACGGGCGAGGCTTGGCCCGCACGGCCGTGATCGTGCTCATCCACGGGCTCCACGCGGTCACGATCACCCCCGACGGTGAGGTGCTCGCCGAGCATCTCATCGACCCGAACAAGGGCTATCAGGCCAAGACGTGAAAAACGGGCGAACCCCGCTACTGGGGGTTCAGCTGTCCACGATGTCGTGAGACATCACACCGAGGGGATGACGGGAATCGAACCCGCGCTATCAGCTTGGGAAGCTGAAGTTCTGCCATTGAACTACATCCCCAGTTGCACTGCGGCAGTGCTTCGCCAGTGTAGCGAACCGGCCGCATCGCTAGGCTGACCGCATGCTGTTGAGCGACCGCGACATCCGTGCCGAACTTTCGTCGGGCCGCATTGGCCTTGATCCGCTCGATCTCGCGATGGTGCAGCCGTCAAGCGTTGACGTGCGCCTCGATTCGCTGTTTCGACTCTTTGACAATCACAAGTACCCGTTTATCGATCCCGCTGACGAGCAGCCCGAGCTGACGCGGCTGGTTGAGGCGAAGCCCGACGAGCCGTTCATCTTGCACCCGGGTGAGTTTGTGCTCGGGTCGACATACGAGCAGGTCAGCCTGCCTGATGATGTGGCTGCGCGCCTCGAGGGCAAGAGCTCGCTCGGCCGTCTCGGCCTCCTTACACACTCGACCGCTGGTTTCATCGACCCGGGGTTCACGGGCCACGTCACGCTCGAACTCAGCAACGTGGCAACACTGCCGATCAAGCTGTGGCCGGGCATGAAGATCGGGCAACTGTGCTTTTTTAGGCTCAGTTCTCCGGCCGAGAACCCTTATGGAACGGGCCAGTACTTGAATCGGTACCAGGGCCAGCGCGGACCGACGGCCTCACGGTCGTGGCTCAACTTTCACCGCACCGAGATCGCGCCGACGCTCGACTAGAGCGGGGCATCCGTCGATTAGGCGGGGGCGAGAGCCGCGACGCGGGCAATCAGGTCGCGTGAGCTGAACGGCTTGACGATGTAGTCGTCGACGCCCGCGGCATAGGCGCGGTCGATGTCGTGCTGTTGCGACTTGGCGGTCAGCATCAAGACCTTGGTGCGGTGACCAGTGTCGGTGGATCGGATGCTCTCGCACACCGCAATGCCATCGAGCCGCGGCATCATCCAGTCGAGAATGATGACATCAGGGGCACGATCGTCGAACGACGCCAGCGCTTGCTCGCCGTCGGTGACACTGTCAACCTCGTGGCCCGCACCGCGCATTCGGTTCTCGAGCAAGAGCAGCACATCGGGCTCGTCTTCGACGATCAGCACGTGCGCCATGTCGCCCCTCCTCGGGATCTGCCCACAGTCTCGCACGTCAGCTTCGCGCGTGGGCAACCCTGTGCAGAGCGCGCCCACGCTAGTGTCGGCACACGGCACTGCCCCGTCTCGCTTTCGACGAAGGAGCCCACATGGATGCTCGCGGGATTGCAGCACGAATCCACGACCTCGGCGCGGTTCCGCGGCGGGGGATCATCGCCCTTTTCATCGCCGCTGTCTTTGGCGTTGCTCTCTGGAGCCTCAACGCGCAAAGCCCTGATTTGCCGACGGCCCTGTGGTGGCCGGCAATGGGCCTCATGGTGATCGCTGTGCTCGCGAGTCGGGGACGGAGAGTTGCGATTTTGGTGCCACTGCTCATCGTGACAGCGACCGCCAATGTTCTGGGGGGTCGACCTCTCGAGCTCGCAATCGCTTACGGCTTCGCGAACGTCGTCGAAGCGTGGCTGGTCGTGTGGTTGCTCACGCGCGCACGCCGCTACGCAGAATTGACGACGCTCAATCACCTTGGCTTGTTTATGTTGAGCGCGTTCGCCGGGTCGATAGCGTTTGCTGTGATTGCCGCCCCCGCGGCGGCGGCGTTCGTCGGAGCCGATCCTGTTGCGCTGGGTCTCACGTTCGTGACCTCCCATGCCAGCGCGCTCTTGGTGATTGTTCCGCTCGCACTGGTTCCTCTC
Source organism: Pseudomonas synxantha (assembly GCA_943371805.1). GTDB lineage: Bacteria > Actinomycetota > Actinomycetes > Actinomycetales > Microbacteriaceae > Microcella. The sequence continues at coordinate 17,515 of CALRWH020000012.1, forward strand.
ACGGTTCCCCTCCGCGCTCCCCTGTGGGAGCCCATCGCGCAAATTCTGGCACTGGCGTTTCTCGTCGTCGTGGTGTTCGTCTTCTTGCCGTCGTATGCACTGACGTTTCTCATCGTGACGACACTCATGTGGGGTGGGTTTCGCATGCCCCCCCTGGTTCCCGCCCTCCAGACGCTGGCTCTTGCGCTCGTCTCGGTGGGGTTCACTTCGACCTTCAGTGGCCCGTTTGGTCTCCTGATCGACGATGACTTGCGGGGAGGAGTCACTGCGTTGCAGTTGTTCATGATGACTCACGCAGCGGCGGGATTGTTTGTGTCGGGCCAGCGCGCTGATTGGTTCGCCAGTACCGTGGCGCTCGCCGCTCGTGAACGCGATGCCACCCGCGTTGCCGAGGAGTTGCGCCAACTCAACAGCCAGAAAGACCACTTCATCGCATCGGTGAGCCATGAACTGCGTACGCCCGTGACGAGCATTTTGGGTTTTGCCGAAGACCTTACCGACGTCGATGACCCGAGTGCGTCAACGGCCGTCGCTGGCCGCATCATTTACCGCAATGCTCGGCGATTGGCCGATGTCATCGAAGACGTGCTCGAGCTCAGTCAGCTCTCGACCCAGTCGGGCACACGGCCACCAGTAGAGGTCGATGTGCGCACGGTGCTCGAAGACTGCGTTGAAGACGCGACGGGCCTCGTCTCACCGGCGAGAAACGTGCACGTTCGCGTGGTCGCGCCCGAGCATCCCGTCATCATGATCGGGGTGGAGCAAGATCTCGCGCGAGTGTGCGGCAATCTCTTGTCGAACGCGATCAAGTTCAGTCCGGCTGGCGGCACCGTGACCGTCACGCTCGATGATGACAACCCCGACGAGCTGGAGTTTCGCGTCACCGACGAGGGCCCGGGAATTCCGATTGCCGAGCAAGAGGCCGTGTGGGATCGCTTTTATCGCGTGCAATCATCTCGCCACAGCGACGTTCCGGGAACAGGTTTAGGTTTGCCGATCGTGCGAGCGTTGGTGCAGCAGCGCATCGGCGGCACGATCGAGTTGCAGTCTGATGGTGAACACGGCACGACCGTTATCGTTCGCGCTCCGCGGCGACGCGTGACACTCGGGCGCAGCGCCGCCGAATCGGGTCAGGAAGTCGGCGCGTAATCGCCCGCCCACGCGGCGAGTTGCCAGCCCAGCCACGGGCTGAAGGCGAATGGCGCAGCGGCCACGGCACCACGAAGCTCCGAGGGTTCAAGCCAGGCCCACTCGGCCACTTCATCATCGGCCGGGCTCACGGAGCCAGTCGCGCGCGCCGTGTAGACGGGGCAAATCTCGTTCTCGACGATTCCTGAGGCGTCGACCGCGCGGTAGCGAAAGTCGGGCAGCGCGACGCGCACGTCAGTGAGCGTGAGACCCAGTTCGCGCTCGGCGCGGCGCGTGATGGCCTGCACGGTGTCTTCGCCCGGGGCTGGGTGCCCGCAGAACGAGTTCGTCCACACTCCAGGCCAGGTCTTCTTGCTCAGCGCGCGGCGCGTGACGAGCACGCGACCGGCCTCGTCGAACACGTGGCACGAGAATGCGAGGTGCAGGGGCGTGTCGGTTGTGTGCACCGTGGCCTTGGGCGCGGTGCCAATGGCCGTGCCGTCGTCGTCGAGGAGCACGACAGTCTCAGGGATTTCGCTCATGGGGCGGGGTAGTCTGCTCAGGTGAAGAGGAACGACCTGGAGGCGATCGCAGAGTCGCGAGCGGCCATGGTCGACGCTGTGCTGGAGCGCTTCTTCAGCCTATCGAAGAAGCGTGCGGCTCCCCTGGGAGACCACTACTTGCACTTGTGGGGCCTGCTCGAGCGCAACACGCAAGGCGGAAAGCGATTTCGCCCGCGCATGGTCATGGCGGCTTATGCCGGACTCGGGGGCACCGACATGGATGCCGCGGCCTACGTGGGCGCGTCGTTTGAGTTGCTGCACACCGCGCTCATCGTGCACGACGACGTCATCGATCGCGATTTTGTGCGGCGGGGCATCCCGAACATCTCTGGCGCGTATCGCGACCACGCGGTGGACCGCGGCGTGAGCGTCGAAATCGCCGAACACCGTGGTGTGTCGGCCGCAGTTATTGCGGGAGACCTCGCGCTCTTCAATGCCTACCGCTTGATCGACAAGAGTGGTGTGGGTTCGCCGTTGCGCGAGCGACTGCTCGACGTGCTCGATGAGGCGATGTTCGCGAGTGCGGCGGGCGAGCTGATCGATGTCGACTTTTCGATCGACCCCGACATGCCTTTGGTCGATGACATTCTCACGATGGAGCGCCTCAAGACCGCGGTCTACTCGTTCGAGACTCCCCTGCAGGCCGGAGCGATTCTCGCCGGGGCGAGCGAGAAAACGGTAGCGACGCTGGGCGACTTTGGTCGCGACATCGGTATTGCCTATCAAATTGTGGATGACGTGCTGGGGGTCTTCGGCGAAGAAGAGTCGACCGGCAAGACCACGATCGGTGATCTGCGCGAGGGCAAGCGCACCGTCATGATCGCCTTCGCGTGTTCGACGCCTGCGTGGGCGCGACTGTGTGACTTGATCGGCAAAGCCGACCTCAGCGTCGACGAAGCCGCCGAGGCACGCTCGCTGCTCATCGAATGCGGCGCCCGCGCCTTCGCCGACGACCTCGCGCGCGGCTATGCCAACCGAGCCCTCGCTCGCCTTGCCGAACCGCACATTCCGTCGTCGTTGCGCGATGAGCTGCACCCCGTCGCTGAGACCGTCTTGAAACGGGTGAAATGAACCGCTTGAGCTTGTACGACCGCGTGGCCGATGAGACCGCGGGCGTCGTCATCCGTCGCTATTCGACGTCATTTGGGCTCGCCTCGCGCTTGCTCGACCCGGCCGTGCGCCAGCATGTCGAGAATATCTACGCGCTCGTGCGCGTGGCCGACGAAATCGTCGACGGCGGTGTCGCCGAGGCCGGGCTCGACGCTGTGCACGCGGCGCGCTATTTGAACGAGTTCGAGGCAGAGACGAACGCGGCGATGGCGTCGGGCTACAGCACCAACCTCGTGGTGCACGCGTTCGCACGCTCGGCCCGTGAGGTGGGTTTTGGCGAAGAGCTCACCGAGCCGTTCTTTCACTCGATGCGCATGGATCTCACCGATACCGAGCACGACCAAGAGAGCTTCGATCGCTACGTCTATGGCTCGGCCGAGGTGGTCGGACTCATGTGTCTGCGAGCGTTCGTTCAGGGTATGGACATCGACGACGAACAGAATGAACGTCTCGTGGCCGGTGCCCGTGCACTCGGAGCGGCCTTCCAGAAGGTCAACTTCTTGCGCGACCTGTCGGCCGACTTCGAGACGCTGGGCCGCAGCTATTTTCCTGGGGTGAGCGTTGGCTCGTTTACCGAGGAGGACAAGATGCGGTTGCTTGACGACATTGACGCCGATTTGCGCACGTCTGCTGCCGTGATTCCCGAGCTTCCGAAGGGCAGCCGCCGTGCGGTTGCCCTCGCCCAAGGGCTGTTCGCCGAACTCTCCGTGCGCTTGCGTCGCACTCCTGCCACCCAGCTCATTCGAGCTCGCGTGCGCGTGCCCGACCCCGTGAAGGCGCGTATCGCCCTCGGGGCCCTCGCGGGTCGCACTCCTCGTTCTCGGCCGGCCACGGCATCCCCCTCGATCGGAGCATCGTCATGACTCGCGTCGTCGTTATTGGTGGAGGAATCGCGGGGCTCGCCAGCGCCGCCCTGCTGGCGCGCGACGGCTACACCGTCACGCTCGTCGAGAAGCAGCCCGACGTGGGTGGCCGCGCCGGCTCGTGGGAGAAAGACGGCTTTCGCTTCGACATGGGCCCCTCGTGGTACCTCATGCCCGAGGTCTTCGACCACTTCTTCAAGCTGTGCGGCACGAGTGCCGCCGATCAACTGCAACTCGTGCAGCTTGACCCCGGCTACCGCGTCATCACGCAGGGCTTCGACACTCCCACCGACATCGCGGCTTCGCGCGCCGAGAACGTGGCGCTCTTTGAGTCGATTGAGCCCGGAGCGGGCGCCAAGCTTGAGAAGTACCTCGACTCGGCCCTCGACACCTACGAGATGGCCAAGAAGCGGTTTCTGTACACCAGCTTTCAGTCGTTCGGCCCCCTGATTCGCGGCGATGTGCTCAAGCGCACCGCCAAGCTCGTGCGCATGCTGCTGCAGAACCTCGACGCCTACGTCGCAAAGCGCTTCACCGACCTGCGGTTGCGCCAGATTCTCGGCTACCCCGCGGTGTTCCTCGGCTCATCGCCGTTCTTGACTCCGAGCATGTACCACCTCATGTCACACCTCGACCTGACGGATGGCGTGCTCTACCCGATGGGCGGATTCACTCGCCTCATCGAGCGCATTGCGGCGGTGACCGAAGAGCAAGGGGTGAGCATCCGCACCTCGTCGCCCGTCGCCCGCATCATCGTTGACCCCGTGACAAAGAAGGCCACCGGAGTCGAGCTCGAGGGGGGCGAGGTGCTCGACGCCGACCTCGTCGTCTCGGCGGCAGACTTGCACCACACCGAGACTCAGTTGCTGCCGGCTGAGCTGCAGACCTACCCCCAGGAGTACTGGGACAAGAAGACCGCGGGCCCCAGCGCTCTACTGCTCTACTTGGGCGTCAAGGGGGAGCTGCCCGAGCTCGAGCACCACACGCTGCTGTTCACGGCCAACTGGCGCGAGAACTTCGAGGCAATCTTCGGCCCTCAGCCCACGCTGCCTGACCCGGCCTCGCTCTACATCTGCAAGCCGAGCGGGGTTGACCCCTCCGTCGCGCCCGAGGGCCACGAGAATGTCTTCGTCCTCGTGCCCGCGCCCGCCGAGCTGTCGTTCGGCCGCGGCGATGTCGATGGTGACGGCGACACGCCCCTTGAGGTCTACGGCGACCGCATCATCGCGCAGATCGCTGACTGGGCCAAGATTCCCGACCTCGCCGACCGCATCGTCGTGCGGCGCACCTACGGGCCGGGCAACTTCAACGCCGACCTCAACGCGTGGCGGGGCACGGCCCTCGGGCCGGCGCACATCCTCTCGCAGAGCGCGTTCTTCCGCGCGGGCAACGTCTCGAAGAAGGTCTCGGGCCTCTACTACGCAGGCGGCTCGACAATTCCGGGCATCGGTTTGCCGATGTGCCTCATCAGCGCCGAGGTTCTCATCAAGCGACTGCGCGGCGACACGTCGACGGGCGCGCTCGCCGAGCCGCTCGAGCCGACGGTGCGCCCCACTGCCGCCACATCGACAGGCGCGACCGCGGCCTAAACCCACGGTTTCTGTCACTCATGAGCCTGATCAACTTCGCCTACCTCGCGGCGCTCGCCGTGTCGATCACCGGCATGGTGCTGCTCGACCGCCGTTTTCGCCTGTTCTTCTGGCGTGACGTGCGCCGCGCCTCGATCGTGTTGCCGGTCGGGGTGGCGTTCTTCTTGCTGTGGGATCTCGGCGGCATCTTTCTCGGCATCTTCTTTCGCGGCCAGACGGAGTTCATGACGGGCCTGCTGATCGGGCCCGAGCTGCCAATCGAAGAGGTCTTCTTCTTGACGCTGCTCTGCTACAACACGATGAACGCCTACACGGCGGCGGGTGACTGGCTCGACGGTCGGTGGTCGCGGCGAACATCCATGGCCCCCTCGACGACGGGGGTTGACGGATGACCTACACGCTTCTCAACGTCGTCTTTCTGGGCATCGTCGCGGTCGTCGCCATCGCGGCCGTCGTGGTGCGTCGGGCGCCGCGCTGGCGCGCGGTGGGTCTTGCGGCCGTGCTCATGCTCACGCTCACGGCGATCTTCGACAACGTCATCATCGGTACGGGGCTCGTTGCCTATGACGACAGCTTGATCAGTGGCATTTTCATCGGAATCGCCCCGATCGAAGACTTCGCTTATACGGTCGCTGCGCTCGTGTTGCTGCCCGCGGTGTGGGAGCTGCTGCGTCGTGAGCCGAGCCGCCACAATGGGGAGTTGTGAAGACCCTCGGTCAACTCTTCGTCAGCTCGCGCCCCCTGAGCTGGATCAACACGGCGTTTCCGTTCGCCGCGGCCTACTTGCTGACGACGGGCCGCATCGACGCCGCGTTCATCATCGGCACGATCTACTTTCTGATTCCGTACAACCTTGCGATGTACGGCATCAACGACGTCTTTGACTACGAGAGCGACTTGCGCAACCCGCGCAAGGGCGGCGTTGAGGGGGCACTGCTCGACCCGAGCATCCACCGCACGACGCTGTGGGCCGCAGTCATCACGAACGTGCCGTTTCTCGTTGCGCTCGTGGCGCTCGGTTCGCCGCTCTCGTGGCTCGTACTCGCCGTGAGCGTGTTTGCCGTGATCGCCTACTCAGCCAAGGGGCTGCGGTTCAAAGAAAAGCCATTCCTCGACTCGGTGACGTCGTCGACCCACTTCGTGAGCCCCGCCGTCTACGGCCTCGTGCTCGCGGGGGCGACCTTTACCCCCGCACTGTGGCTCATTCTCGTGTCGTTCTTCTTGTGGGGCATCGCCTCGCACGCATTCGGAGCGGTGCAAGACGTCATTGCCGACCGCGAGGGCGGACTCGCCTCGATCGCGACCGTCATCGGTGCGCGCGCGACGACCCGGCTTGCCGTGGGTGCGTACACGCTCGCGGGGCTCTTGCTGCTCGGCACCGAGTGGCCGGGGCCGCTCGCGGCGATCGCTGCTCTGCCGTATGTGGTCATCACTGCTCAGTTCTGGATGATCACCGATGAGACTGCGGAGTCAGCGAACCGCGGCTGGAAGCGCTTCTTGTTGCTCAACTTCATCGCGGGTGCGATCGTCACGATGCTCATGATCTACTGGGCCATCAACCGCTGACCCAGCCGCCGGCTAGACGCCGCCCGCGAGGCCGATCGCGACGAGCAGCAACACGGGAGCGAGGCCCAGCAGAATGCTCGTGCCCAGCGCGAGCGAGGCGATCGCGCGACCACCAAGCCGGGGCGCGGCGCGAAGGGCGAGTGCAGAAGCCACGGCGGTGCCGACCCCGATCGAGGCCGCGACGATCAGTGATGCGACAACGAGGGTGATCTGCTCGACGTTGGGCACGGTGATGGTGTCGGTGGCGACCAGGGTTTGCAGCACGAAGCTCAACAGAATGCCGACGATGCCGATGCGGGCGATGTGCGCAGCTTGATTGGGGCCGGGCCGCAGGCTGCGAGTGAGATCAGGGGTAAAGGCAGAGAACGGGTCGGGCTCTCGATGCGGGCGACCGCGCCACTCGGCGCCGTCGAACCACTGCTCATAGCCGGGCTTGTCGACCATGGGTTGCCAGCCCGGGCTCGAGTGGTCGAGGTCGGGCTCGTCGTCGTCTCGCAGGTCGCTACTCACAACTCGTAACGGTAGCTGAGCTCAGCCGGGTAATCCCCCCGCGCGGTGAGCTGCGCGGCCGCCGTGGCGAGGTGCTGAAGCGTCAGGCCCAGCACTTGAGGGCCGAACGAGATGCGGCCCACGCCGAGCTCGGCCAACCGCTCGAGCGAGTGGTACGCCGGATGCGCGAAGACCGCGATCGGCGCACGCACAGCGGCGACAGCATCCGTCAGCTGCTGTTCGGTCACGAGGCCGAGCATGAAGATGCTCGTGGCGCCCGCGTCGACGTAGGCGTTGGCGCGATCGATGGCCTCACTCCAGTTGTCGGGTGACCCCGCGAGCGTGTCGGTGCGCGCGTTGATCGCGAGCGGAACGCCCGCGGCGTCAGCGGCCGCACGCGCCGCGGCGACCCGGCTCGCGGCTTCGGCGAGCGGGCGGCGTTCGCTGCGGGCCCCGGCGAGCGAGTCTTCGATGTTGAGGCCGGCGGCCCCGGCCTCGATGAGCCGCGCAACGTTGTCGCGCACGCCGCTCGCGTCGGGGGCGTACCCGCGCTCAAAGTCGACGCTCACGGGCAGGTCAGTTGCGGCGGCGATGCGCTGAGCGGCACCGAGTGCCATGTCGACGGTCATGCCTTCGCCGTCGTCGACGCCGAGCGAAAAGGCGACCGAGTGGCTTGCGGTGGCTAGGGCCTTGACGCCCGGGGTGCGGGCGACGATGCGGGCCGTCATGGCGTCCCACACGTTGACAACGATGAGCGGGTCGCCCGGCACGTGCAGGGCGGCGAGGGCGGCGGCTTTGTCAGCAGTCGAGGTCATGGCTCTACCCTGACACGACGGCGGGGCGAGCACGATGTGCCCGCCCCGCTGGTCTCGTGATTGCTGTTAGCTTGCGGCCTGCTGCTCGCGCGCGGCCTTCTTCTCGGCCTTGCGCGCGGCCTTGTCGGCACGCCCGCTGCGGTGGCCACCGCACCCGCCGCGGCCGTAGCCGTAGCCGCGTCCGAAGCCGGGGCCAAAACCCGGGCCGAAACCGGGGCCGAAACCGGGGCCAAAGCCCTGGCCGCGCCATCCGCCGGGGCCGCCCGACGACATGCCCTGGGTCTCGTCCCAGCCGAGGTTGCGGGCCATCGCTTCGAGCGTGGCCATCGTGGTCGCGTAGTCCTCGTCGCTGATGCCCTCGCGGGCAGTCGCGTCGAGACCGCGGTAGTACTCGTGCGCCAGAACGCGCTTGCGCCAGGCGGCGGCGCGCATCCAGCTGCGGGGCGTGGGTTCGGGGGTGGTGTTCTCTGATGAGTTCGTCATGGGGGATTCTCCTTGGATCGATTGCATGTCATCTAACAATGAATGTCACCATACATATATTCCCGAGGTTGGTCAACGCGACGGTGTTCGCCCTCAGCGAGCACGATCGATGTACCGTGACATCTATGGATGCGCAGCCGAACGACATCGATCCCGTGGTTGCGATTGAGCGAGCGATTAGCGAGCTACGCCGCACGGGCAATCGTTGGCGGCCCGGCGGCCCGGGCGGTCAGATGTGGATGCCGCCGCAAACCCCGGGCGCCGAGGGCTCGGGCGCGGGGCACCGCGGCCCCTTCGGGTGGAAGGGCGGTCGGCACGAGCATCCGTTCGCGAATATGGCGCGCTACCGCTTGCTCTCAACGCTCGACCGCCTCGGTGATGGCGCGAGCGTGAGCGAACTTGCCGCGGCGATCGGCGTGGATCAACCCCGTGCGAGCCGGGTGGTTGCCGATTGCGTCGACCGCGGACTCGTCACACGGTCGGTTGACCCGACGGATGCCCGCCGCAGCGTCATAGCCCTCACCGACGATGGCCGCGCTGTCATCGACGAGCGCCGCCGAGAACGCCGCGCCGCCGTCGAGCAGGCGCTCGACGGGTTCACGCCGGCCGAGCGAGCGCAGCTCGCCGCGTTGCTCTCTCGTTTTGTGGCGGGTGGCCGCTCGAGTTGACGCGGCGATGCACTGACGTACTTCGCCAGTGTCACAGCCAGCGCGCGGGCGATTCTCGGCCAGCGTTGCGACCATAAGGAATGAACTCGACTCGCCTGCGCGACTACCAACCCTCCGACATGGACGCCATTCTCAGTCTGTGGGACGAGGTGCGGGCCGACGGCGTCGAGCCGGTCTATGCGCTCGCCGAAGTTCTCGCGTCGTGTGAGAAAGACCACGCCGTCGTGGCTGTCACCGGCGACACCGTGCTCGGTGTGGCCGTGGCCCGTGCGGCCCATGACCAGGGGTGGATCGTTTTTCTCGCCGTCACGGCGTCGGCCCGCGGGGCCGGAATCGCTGGCTCGCTCTTGGCGGCGCTGGAGCAGCGCATGGCGCCGCAGGGGCTCACGCGGCTCTCGATTCTCGTGCCCGATCAGCAACACCAGCACGGCGCGCTCACGAAAGCGGGCTTTCACGACCGGGCGCACCTCAGCTATTTCGAACGCGAGATTCCGGTGAAGCAGCGCGAACTCACCGCGTTGCGCGAGCTCGGCGGGCGCATCCTGCCCCGCGACCTGTGGGGGTCTATCGCCGGCATGCAGGCAGAGAAAGAGCTGCTCGAGCGGCGACTCGTGCTGCCCCTCGCCGACCCGGCCTTGGCCGAGCAGTTCGGGGTCGAGCCTCCGCGATCGATCGTTCTTTTCGGACCTCCCGGCACGGGCAAGACCACGTTTGCCAAGGCCGTCGCCTCGCGCTTGCAGTGGCCGTTCGTCGAGGTGTTTCCGTCGCGCCTCGCTCACGGGCCACAAGGTCTGGCCGGCGGCCTGCGCGAAACTTTTGCGACCATCGCCGAGCTCGACCACGTCATCGTTTTCATCGACGAGGTCGAAGAGATCGCGGCGCAGCGCGGAGGCGAACCACCCTCCGCCATGCAGGGCGTGACGAATGAGCTGCTCAAGATCATTCCGGCGTTCCGCGATTCGCCCGGGCGCCTTTTGATTTGCGCCACCAACTTCATTCGCGCTCTCGATGACGCGTTCTTGCGGCACGGTCGCTTCGACTACGTGATCCCTATCGGGTTGCCGGATGCTGCGGCCCGTGAGGCGATCTGGTCGCGGTACATTCCCGACGCGGTTGAAGGTGACGTTGACCTTGCGCAACTCGTCACCAGTAGCGACGGCTACTCGCCCGCCGACATTGAGTTTGCCGCGCGCACGGCATCACAATCGGCACTCGAGCAATCGGTGTTCGGGGCACCAGGAGCGGGCATCCGGGGACCATCGACGGCGGATTATCTGACGGCGATTGCCCGCACGCGCGCCACGGTGTCGCCCGAGGTGGCGAGCGAGTTCCGCGACGACATCGCGGCCCTCGCTCGCACCTAGGCGACTTACTGTGCCGCGACGGTCTTCGGCGGCGCCTTCACGAAGAGCAGCATGATGCCGCCGACGAGCAACACGAGCGTGATGCCGAGGATGCCGTAAAGGGTCTGGTTGCCGGCGACGACGATCAGGATGCCCCACAGCAGTGACGCCATCCATCCAGCCGCCCGACCGGTGGTCGCGTAGAGTCCGAAGACTTCACCCTCACGGCCCGCGGGCGTGACGCGTGCCAGGAACGAGCGTGAAGCAGCCTGAGCGGGGCCCACGAAGGCGGCGAGCACAATGCCGACCGCCCAGAACAGGCTCGCGCCGAGGTCGGCGAAGAAGAACACAATGAGCGTGCACGCGACGAGACCAAACACCGAGACCACGATGACGAGCTTGGGGCCGAACCGGTCGTCGAGGCGTCCGGCGAGAATCGTCGAGATACCAGCGACGATGTTGAGAGCGATACCGAAGATGACGAGATCGGTAAAGCCGAAGCCGAAGACGATGCCGGCAATCACCGAGCCGAAGGTGAAGACCGCCGAGAGCCCGTCGCGATAGACGGCGCTCGCGAGCAAGAACCAGAACGTCGGCCGCGTCTCGCGCCACAGGCGAGCGATGCTGCGGATGAGCTCAACATAGCTCCGGAAGAAACCAACCGTGGGTGCGGTGTTGAGCTTGGGTGGCTCGGGCACGCTCACGAAGATCGGGATGACGAAGATGATGGTCCAGATCGTCGCGCCGAGAGCGATGAGCTGGAAGGTGAGACCCGACTCTCCGTCGAGCACACCACCCAAGATCAGGCCGACGACGATCGTCAACGCAACGATTCCACCGAGGTAACCAAAGCCCCAGCCGAGGCCCGAGACCTTGCCGATGGTTTTGGGCGTTGACACCGAGATCAACAGCGCGTTGTAGTTGACGCCGGCGATCTCGCCGAACACGCTGCCGATAGCGATGAGCGCCACGCCCATCCAGAACCATTCGGCGCCGGGCTGAACAAAGACCAGGCCGAACTGCGCGACGATGAGCAGAGTTGTGAAGATGAACAGCTGCATCTTCTGGCGCCCTGCCCGGTCGGCACGCTGGCCCATGACGGGCGCGAGAAGCGCGATGAGCAAGCCGGCGATCGTGATGCCGTAGCCAAGGTTGCTCGCGAGTTGACCGAGCGCGGCCTCTTCGCCGTCGGTGCCCACAAGCGACGGGTCGATGAAGAACGTGCTCGTGAGGAAGCTGGGCACCCACACGAACGTGAGCAGCACGGTATTGAAGGGCTGGGTTGCCCAGTCCCAGAAGGCCCAAGCGAAGACACGCTTACGGGGCACCTCTAGGCCGTCTTGCAGATCGAGGCCCATGACACCGACCGCGCCGGTATTGGCGGTGACGGGGATGGTGATATCGGTGGGGTGCTCGGGGGTGGATCCGACGCCGTTGTCGGCAGGCTTCTCAGTCATGCGCTCACGCTACCCCTCGGGGGTGAACACGGGGTAGCGCGAATCGGCGTCGGTTTCGCGAATCCGTCACCTGCGGGCAACCTGAGAATTGAGCCTGGGACGCTCAAGTTTTTGGTGGTCGACTTGACAGCGAGCATCCCGAATCTCAAACTTGATACAGCGCGACTCAACCTTTCGCGCACCGATCTTCAGAAGGAGCACCACCATGGCTCGTGCCGTCGGCATCGACCTCGGAACCACTAACTCCGTCGTCTCTGTTCTTGAGGGTGGAGAACCCACCGTTATCGCCAACGCAGAAGGCTTTCGCACGACCCCCTCGGTGGTCGCCTTCACGAAAGACGGCGAGGTGCTCGTGGGCGAAACCGCCAAGCGCCAGGCCGTCACGAACGTCGACCGCACCATCGCGAGCGTCAAGCGCCACATGGGCACCGACTGGAAGCAAGAGATCGACGACAAGAAGTACACCCCGCAAGAGATCAGCGCCCGCATCTTGGCGAAGCTGAAGCGGGATGCGGAGCAGTACCTGGGCGAGAGCGTCACCGACGCCGTCATCACGGTGCCCGCGTACTTCAACGACGCTGAGCGCCAGGCCACGAAAGAGGCCGGCGAGATCGCGGGCCTCAACGTGCTGCGCATCATCAACGAGCCCACGGCAGCCGCGCTGGCCTACGGCCTCGACAAGGGTCGTGAAGACGAGCTCATTCTGGTCTTTGACCTCGGTGGCGGAACCTTCGACGTCAGCCTGCTCGAGGTGGGCAAAGACGACGACTTCAGCACCATCCAGGTGCGCGCCACCGCCGGTGACAACCGTCTCGGCGGTGATGACTGGGACGGACGCGTCGTCGCCTACCTGATTCAGCGTTTCAAGGAGACCACGGGCGTCGACGTCAGCAACGACAAGATCGCGAAGCAGCGCCTCAAGGAGGCCGCCGAGCAGGCTAAGAAAGAGCTCTCGAGCTCGACGAGCACCAACATTCAGCTTCCCTACCTCTCGCTCACTGAGAACGGCCCCGCCAACCTCGACGAGACCCTCACGCGCGCCAAGTTCGAAGAGCTCACGAGCGACCTGCTCGACCGCACCAAGAAGCCCTTCAACGACGTGATCAAAGAGGCGGGTGTGAAGGTCGGCGACATTGCCCACGTCGTGCTCGTCGGTGGTTCGACGCGTATGCCCGCCGTCACCGAGCTCGTCAAGCAGCTCACCGGTGGCCGCGAGCCCAACAAGGGTGTCAACCCCGATGAGGTCGTCGCCGTGGGCGCTGCCCTGCAGGCCGGTGTGTTGAAGGGTGAGCGCAAAGACGTTCTGCTCATTGACGTGACCCCCTTGAGCCTCGGTATCGAGACCAAGGGCGGCATCATGACCAAGCTCATCGAGCGCAACACGGCGATTCCGACCAAGCGCAGCGAGACCTTCACGACGGCCGATGACAATCAGCCGAGCGTGGCCATTCAGGTCTTCCAGGGCGAGCGTGAGTTCACGCGCGACAACAAGAACCTGGGCACGTTCGAGCTCACGGGTATCGCGCCGGCTCCGCGGGGCATCCCGCAGATCGAGGTCACCTTCGACATCGACGCCAACGGCATCGTGCACGTGTCGGCGAAAGACAAGGGCACCGGCAAGGAGCAGTCGATGACCATCACGGGCGGCTCGTCGCTCGCGAAAGAAGACATCGAGCGCATGGTGCGCGAGGCCGAAGAGCACGCTGCCGAAGACAAAGAGCGCCGCGAGAAGGCCGAAGTGCGCAACAACTCCGAGCAGCTCGTCTACTCGATCGAGAAGCTCATCAAGGAGAACGACGACAAACTGCCCGACGACGTCAAGGGTGAGGTGCAGGCCGATGTGGATGCTCTCAAGACGGCCCTCGCCGGTGACGACGACGCGGCCGTGAAGACCGCGTTCGACACGCTCAACGTCTCGCAGACCAAGCTCGGCGAAGCCATCTACGCCGCCTCGCAAATGGAGCCAACTCCGTCAGAAGACCAAGAGACGCCCGCGTCGAAGGATGATGACGTGGTCGATGCCGAGATCGTTGACGACGAAGACGACAAGCCTGCCGACAAGGACGCTAAGTAGTCATGGCGACCAAAGACCACGACGAGCCGCGCGACGAGCAGCACGAACCGCTCGCCGACGATGGGGCATCGACCGACGCCCCGTCGAGCGACGACCTGTTCGCGGCGGAAGACGCTGACGTCGAAGTGTCAGAGACCGGCAACAGTCTCGACGCCGACATCGACCACATCCTCTCTGAGGCCGGGCAGCGCGAGATCGAGGAATACCGCGATCGCGCCGCCCGCGCCGAGGCCGAGCTGGCGAACTTTCGCACGCGCGTCGAACGCGACCGCGCCGCAAATCGTGACGCCGTCATCGCCGATGTGATCCGCTCGTTGCTGCCCGCGATCGATGACCTCGATCGCGCGGCAGCGCACGGCGACCTTGAGGGCAGCCCTCTCGAGCTCGTCGCGCAGAAGCTGCGTCTCGCGTTCGAGCGCTACGGACTCGCATCGGTCGGCGTGGTCGGCGAAGCATTTGACCCGGCCTTCCACCAGGCAATCGTGCAATTGCCCAGCGCCGAGGCAACGAGCCAGACCGTCGCCGACGTCATCGAGGTGGGCTACGTTCTCGGCGACCGCCTCGTGCGGCCCGCGAAGGTGGCCGTCTCGGTGCCACAGAGCTGAGGTGAACCGTGGCCAGTCAAGACTGGTTCGATAAAGACTTCTACGCCGTTCTCGGGGTGTCGAAAGACGTCAGCGAGGCCGAGCTCAAGAAGGCCTACCGCAAGCTCGCGCGCCAGCATCACCCCGACTCGAACCCGGGCAACGCTGCCGCCGAAGCGCGATTCAAAGAGATCAGCGAGGCGCACTCGGTCTTGAGCGACCCCGCCCAACGTGCCGAGTACGACCAGATTCGCGCCATGGGCTCGGGTGCTCGCTTCACTGCGGGCGGCGCCCCGGGTGGTTTCGATGACGTCTTTGGCGGGATGTTCGGCGGCGGCGCGCAAGGCGGCCGACGCAGTGCCCCCGGTGGCTTTGAAGACATCTTCGGCGGACTCTTCGGCAACGGCGCACCCGGCCAGCCCGGAGCTGGTCGTCGCTACGGCGCGCCCACCAAGGGCCGCGACCACGTCGCGAGCGTCGGCCTCGAGTTCGACACCGCGGTGCACGGCGACACCGTCACACTCGAAAACCCGGGGGGCGGCAAGCCCATTCAGGTGAAGATTCCGGCGGGCGTTGCCGACGGGCAGAAGATCCGCCTGCGCGGCAAAGGCGAGCAGAGTCGCGACGGAGGCGAGCCGGGCGACCTCGTGCTCACGGTGCAGGTGCGCCCGCATCCTGTCTTTACGCGCGATGGTTTGCACTTGCGGGTGGATGTTCCCGTCACGTTCGTCGAGGCGGCCCTCGGTGCCACGATCGAAGTTCCGACGTTGGGCGGCGACCCCGTCAAGCTGCGCGTCGCGGCGGGTACCCCGAGTGGGCGCGTGTTGCGCATCAAGGGCCGCGGTGTGACGACCTCGAAGGGCGTGGGCGACTTGCTCGCCACGGTACAGGTTGCCGTGCCCTCGCACTTGAGTGCAGAGGCAACGAAACACCTCGAGCAGTTTGCCGCCGCGCTGCCTCGCGAAAACCCGCGCGACGAGCTGCTCGCTCGCGCCAAGGGATGACGAGCGAGAGAAATCGCGGAACAATGACGGCCATGGACGAGAACAGCCCGATCTTTGCGATCGCGGTGGCCGCCGAGCTTGCGGGCATGCACCCGCAGACGCTGCGGCAATACGACCGACTGGGTCTTGTCTCGCCCACGCGCACGGCGGGCCAGAGTCGCCGGTATTCGATGCGCGACGTCGTGCAGTTGCGCGAGATTGCCCGGCTGAGCGCTGAGGGCCTCAACCTCGAGGGCATCCGTCGCATTCTCGAGCTCGAGAACGAAGTGGTCGCGTTGCGGTCACGCGTGCGCGAACTCGAATCGGCGCTCGCCGA
Organism: Pseudomonas synxantha; assembly: GCA_943371805.1. Lineage (GTDB taxonomy): Bacteria > Actinomycetota > Actinomycetes > Actinomycetales > Microbacteriaceae > Microcella. Next base: position 33,567 of record CALRWH020000012.1, read on the forward strand.
CCAGCTACTTGCGCGCCCGGGTCGGCGCGTCTTCGCGGCCGGTGTTGAGGGCGAGGTTGTGTCGATCAAGGCGGGAACGCGCGCGCAAAAGTCGAACCAACTGGTCGTCTGGCGACCGCTGCGGCGCGGCTGACGCCAGCGCAACGAGACGCGGGCGCGATCAGGGCCTAGGGTGACGGTCGTGACCGACGTTGCCGACCCCGCGCTTGATGCACTGCTGTCGGGCTTGCGTCGTCGCCCCGATGTCGAGGCCCCCGAGTTGCGCGCGTGGGATGCCGCCGATCGCTACCTTCTCGACACGGCTGAGTCGCTCGCCCGCGCAGCGTCGACCGTGGTCGTCGTCGACGACACCCACGGAGCCCTCGCCCTGGGCGCCCTGACGCTCGGTGCTCCGTCGGTGCGCGTTCACCAGGATTCTCTCGTTGCGCAGTACGCGCTTGACGCGAACGCGGGCGCACTCGCCCCGCGCGTCACACACCACGCGCTCGACTCGGTGATGGCGACGGATGCTCCCCTCGCGCTCCTCCGCCTCCCGCGCTCGCTCGACCGGCTCGACGCGGTTGCCCGGCACCTCGCCGCGCACGCGCACCCCGACGCCGTGCTCGTCGCCGGCAACATGCTCAAGCACATGACCCCGTCGCAAAACGAGGTGCTGCGCGCGAGCTTCGAGCGCGTCGACGTTTCGCTCGCGCGCGGCAAGGCTCGCCTGCTCACCGCGCGCGGGCCGCGCAGGGTCGCGCCGGCGGCACCGGCGCGCGGGTTCGACCCCGATCACGAGTTGCACATCGTGGCGTTGCCGGGGGTGTTTGCGGGGGCATCCCTCGATATCGGCACACGGGCGTTGCTCGATGCGGCCCAGCAGCTCCCGGCGTTCTCGACGGCGATTGACCTTGCGTGTGGCTCGGGGGTGCTCGCGGCGTTCCTTGCGCGTCACAGCCCCGGCGCGCGCGTCATCGCGAGCGACGTATCGGCAGTGGCGGTGCAAAGTGCTGCGCTCACCGCGGAGGCGAATGGCGTACGGGTCGAGACCCTGCACGACGACGGGCTCTCGCAGCAACCCGACGCGAGCGCCGACCTGATCCTGCTCAACCCGCCCTTTCACGTCGGGGCCGCGGTGCACACGGGCATCGCGCTGCGGCTCTTTGCCGAGGCGGGCCGTGTGCTGCGCCCCGGCGGCCAGCTCTGGGCGGTGTGGAACAGCCACCTCGCGTATGGCCCCGCGCTCGA
>CALRWH020000013.1:0-32200 GCA_943371805.1 Pseudomonas synxantha
ATGGCGACGCGGCGACTCGCGGCACGCAGTCGGCTGCTCGCTGCCGGCCTCGTCGTCGTGGCGCTCACCGTGATCGGTCTGGGGGCGACAGCAACGTGGATCGCCATTGATTCGGGCGATCGTGATCTCCCCCGGGTCAGCAACGTCGAAGCCGTGCTCGATGGAACGACGGTGCTGTTCTCGTGGGCTGACCCAGGTCTTGACCCCAACGACACCTATCAGGTGAGCGTGGCCAACGGCGCAGCGACTTTTCAGCGAACCACAGAGTTCGCGGTTGCGGCCTCGGCCGGCGAGCGTGTCTGCGTGACCGTGCGGGTTGCGCGCGATGGCCGCTTGGGCGCCGCGAGCGATGAGAAGTGCGCCGAGGTCGCCGCAGGATGACCTGCTGATGCGACGCTTGCTGGCACAGCACCGGTCCGCCGTTCTCACGACCGTGAGCGGCGGCGTTGTCGCGGCAACGCTTGTCACGCTCGCGATCGTCTACCCAGGGTTCGACGCCCAGCGGCTCGACCTTAACGATGGCGCCGTGTGGGTCGTCAACGGGGAACGCCAAGCGGTGGGGCGGGCAAACTTGCAGGTCGGCGAGCTCGACTCGGTCATCCCGGGCGAGGGTTCGCAACTGCAGCTTGTGCAACGCGGCTCTGATGTCATCGTCGTCGACTCCGACAACGCAACGGCTGAGGTCATCGACACGGCGCGCTCGACCGTGCTTGAGTCGGTGCCTCTGCCGCCCGATAACCCGAGTGTCATGTTCACGGGGTCAAACGTTGTGGTTCATAGTGGCGGTTCGGGTGAGACCTGGGTGACTCCTCGCTCGATCTTTGATGACTTCGACCCTGCGGCCGTGGCGGGTTTCGAGTTTGGCCAAGACAGCGTTGTGGCCGCGACCGATGGGTTCGGCATCGTGGCGGTCTCGCCGGGCCTGGGTGAGGTCTACCGAGTTGCACCGGGGAGTGTCGATCGCGTCGACAGCACGGCCGCCATTGACGTGTCTCCCACGGCCGACCTGCAGATCACGATCGTGCGCGGCCGCTGGGCCGTGCTGGACGCTGAGACTCGGCTGCTACACAGCGCGACGGGCGTTGTCGATCTTTCAGCGATCATCAGTGCCGCCGGAGACCCTCGGCTCGCTCACGCGAGTGACGAGGCCACGGAGGTTCTTGTCGCGTACCGGGGAGGCCTCGTGTCGGTGGCTCTCGACACGGGCGTCGTGACCGAACTCATCACGGGGCGTCAGGGCACGCCCGCCCACCCCGTGACGCGCGCGGGGTGCCAGTTCGCCGCCTTCACCGATGGCTTCGCGTGGCGCAATTGTGCGGGCGACGTTCGTGAGCTCGCGCTCGACGCGGTGCCGGCCGCGGCGGCGCTCTCGTTTGTCGTGCGCGATGACCGAGTCGTTCTCAATGACGCACGGGCCGGCTCTGCGTGGGCGGTTCAGAGTGACGGGCGTCTCATCGACAACTGGGACGAGCTCATTAGCGAGCAAGAAGACGAACGGCAAGAGCAAATCGACTTGCTCGACACCCCACCCGAGCTCGAGCGCACGCAGCAGCCCCCCATCGCGACAGATGACCAACTGGGCGCTCGCCCCGGTCGTTCCACGGTGTTGCCGGTCTTGCTCAATGACACTGACCCCAACGGTGATGTGCTGGTGATTTCAGAGGTCACTCCGATTGATCCGTCGACAGGTCGACTCGACATCATCGGTAACGCGCAGCAAGTGCAGATCACTCTCTCGAGTGCCGCGAGTGGCGACATTGCATTCGAATACACCATCACTGACGGTCGCGGCGGATCAGATTCGGCAATCGTGACCGTGTCTGTTCGACAGTCCAGCGAGAACTCTGCTCCGGTTCAAGTGCGCGCGAGCAAAACAACCGTGGCAGAAGGGGGCACGGCGACGGCGGCCGTTTTGGGGGAGTGGATCGATCCCGACGGTGACCCGATCTACTTGCAGGGGGCCAGCATCCCGCCCCCCGACGTCGTGACATTCCGCCCCGATGGGCGTGTCACGATTGCCGAGGCTGGAGGGGTCGGCGCTCTGCGCACCGTGCTTTTGACCGTCACCGATGGCCTCGCGAGTGGCGAAGGTGAGCTTGCCGTCACGGTGCGACCGGCGGGGCAGGCTCCCATCATCGCTGAGCCCTTTGTCGTGCTCGCGTATGCGGGGCAAGAGGTGCGCATCGAGCCACTCGTGCACGTACGAGGCGGCACCGGAACCATTCGCTTGAGCGCTGTGCCCGAAAAGAGCGGTGTGACGATCACGCCCAACTTCGGTCGCGGGGTTTTTCGTTTTGTAAGCGACGACGTACGCACGCACTATCTCGAGTACGTGGTGACGGACAACTCGACCACCGCGACCGGCATCATTCGTGTCGACGTTGCCGCGCCCCCCGCCGCCGGCTCGGCCCCGATCACGGTGCCCAAGACGGCATTCGTTCGCACCCTCAGTAGTGCGACGGTCTCTGTGGCCACGGTCGACATCGACCCCGGCGGGGGCGTCTTAGTGGTGACGGGCGTCGTCGGAGTGTCACCCGCAAGCGGAATTCGCGCAGAAGTGCTTGACCAGCGCGATGTGCGTGTCACCCTCACTCGACCGCTCGACGCCCCGCAAACCGTGTCATATCGCATCAGTAACGGAGTGTCTGAATCGACGGGAACCATTACGGTCATCGAGATTCCGCGCCCCGATCGTCTGCAGCCACCCGTCGCCAATGATGACGCCATAACCGTTCGCGTGGGTGACGCCGTGACGATTCCGGTGCTCGCCAACGACGAGCATCCCGACGATGAGCCCATCACCCTGTCGCCCACTCTCATTCAGGGACTCACGGGCGAATCGGGCTTGCTGTTCGTTGCCGGCGACCAATTGCGCTATCTCGCTCCCGACCAGCCGGGTGACTTCACGGCCGTCTATGAGGTGCTCGGCCCCCTCGGCGAGCAGCGCGCGCAAGCGAGCGTGCGCATTAGCGTTCGCGAGGTCAATGAGGCGACAAACCAGGCGCCCATCACGCGAACGGTGACCGCACGCGTGATCGCGGGGGACACGATTCGTGTGCGCATCCCTGTCGACGGCATGGACCCCGACGGCGACTCGGTTCAAGTGATCGGGCAAGAGTCGAGCCCAGAAAAGGGCGCCGTGATCGACACCGGCCTCGACTATCTCGACTACCAGGCGGGCAGCTATTCAGCGGGCACCGATACCTTCCGCTACACGGTTGTCGACGCGCTCGGCGCGCGATCATCGGGCACGATCCGCATTGGCATTAGCCCTCGACTCGAGGGCGCTCGCAACCCCGTCGCGAACGACGATCAAGTGCTGATTCGTCCCGGCTTCACCGTTCTGGTGCCCGTTCTTGATAATGACACCGACCCCGATGGTTCTCCGCTCACGGTCATGGGCGTCGAGGCGAATACCCCTGATCTCACCGCAGAGATTGTTGACGGTCAGTTTGTGCGAGTCGTGCCGCCCAGCACGCCGGGGCAATACGGCCTCGTCTACACGATCGAGAACGCACTCACCGGATCGTCGCAAGCATTCATCACCGTGACCGTGAGAACGGATGCCCCCCTCGCGGCGCCCGTCGCGCGCGACACGGTTCTCTCCCTCACCGACGTTCTCGACCGCGACGAGATCGACGTCGACGTGTTGGCCAGGGTGTTCTTCTCTGAGGGAGAGGTGGCCGACCTGGGCCTCGAGCTCGTGCCCGGCTACGAGTCAGGTGCGGAGATTCGACCTGATCGCCGCATTCGCGTGCAAGTGGGCGAGCAACGCCAGATCATTCCCTTCCAAGTGACGCACCCCGCTGATCCAACGGTTCGCTCGACCGCGTTTATCTGGGTTCCCGGCACCGATGATGCTCTTCCGCAACTCGATCGTCGAGCTGAGCGCATCGAGGTTGTGAGTGAAGAGACAATCACGATCGACATCAACGACTACGTGCTCGCGGTCGGCGGAGGCGCGGTGCGGTTGACCGACACCGCACGAGTGAGCGCGACGAACTCCAACGGTGATCCACTGGTTGTCAACGACTCCACGCTGCGCTTCACCTCTGCCGATCTCTATTTCGGCCCCGCCGCGCTTACGTTCGAGGTAACCGATGGCGAGTCGGCGAGCGACCCCGACGGTCGCGTCGCAACGATCGTGTTGCCCATCGAGGTGACGCCGCGTGAGAACCAGCCCCCGGTGCTCATCGGTGCTGCTCTCGAGCTAGAGCCCGGTCAAGAACGCACGCTCGATCTCGTGCGCGTGACCGCCTATCCCTACCCCGATGACGTTGATGAGCTTGCGTTCACGATCATCGACGAGTCCACACCCGGGCTCGAGGTCTCGCTCAACGGCCAGTCACTGCGGGTGCGCGTGCCTGAGAGTACGCCCCGGGGCACGACCACCGGAGTTTCGGTGGGTGTTCGGGATGACGCCGTGCAGGGCACGGCGGGCCGCATCCAGGTGACCGTCGTCCCCTCGACGCGCCCGCTCGCACGTCCGGCACCCGACTCGGTCATCGCCCCGCGCGGAGAGACGACCACCGTGACTGTTCTCGCGAACGATGAGGTCACGAATCCATTCCCGGGCCAGCCGCTGCGCGTGGTCGCTGTTCGGGGGCTCGACAGCGGTTCGTTGCCTCCCGGGGTGACCATCGTGCCGAGCGCCGACGGCCAGACGTTGCTCGCCACGATCGCGGCGTCGGCTGATCCGGTCGACACCAACCTCGAGTACCAGGTTGCAGACGCCACGAACGATCCCGAACGGTTCGTGTGGGGGGCCATTCGCATCTCGGTTCAAGACGTTCCTGACCCCGTGACGAACCTTCGCGTGCAGTCGTTCGGCAACCGCACCCTCACGGTTGCGTGGTCCCCGGGCGCGTCGAACAACGCTCCGATCAAGCGATTCGAGGTCACGGTGACGCGCGTGAGTGACGGCGCGTCAACGATGACCGTGTGTTCGACATCGTCGTGCTCGGTTCCGACGCCCGGCAACGGCCCGGACAACAGAGTGCGAGTGAGTGTCATTGCCGTCAACGCTCAAGGTCCATCATCCGCAACGGTGCTTGCCGATGCCACGTGGAGCGATCTCGTGCCTCCCGCTCCTGCACTGCTCGGGGTCGCGCCTCTCGATCACGGTCTGCGCATCGGCTGGACCAAGCCAGCGCAAGATCCGGCCGCGAGCCCCATCCGCAGCTATCGCGTAACGGTCGGTGCCGTTGTGCGCACGGTCACGGTGCCCCCCGACGACGCCGTTGGCACCGAGTATTGGCTCAATGTCGTCGACGTCGGTGCGCTCGACAACGGCACGGCCTATGCGGTGGGCGTGAGCGCGCGCAACGATTCGTTCGATCCGCTCACCACCTGGACGACGGCGACCACGACCGGAACACCGGCGGGCGCGCCGCTCGTGGTGGCGGCGCCGACCGCGCTGGGCTCGACGTCAGACTCGGGCGCGGGTGATTCATCGGTCAGCATCTCGTGGGCCGGCGCCTTCGCGACCAACGGGCGCCCGATACAGAACTACTACATCTGGATTGAGTCTGCTGGCTCGGCACCCGACTGCACCGTCACCGGTGTCGACGATGGCGCCCCGGTGCATGTACCCCCGGCCGGTGTGACAACGGTCGATGGCGCGACAACATCGACGGTCGTCGCGGGTCTCGCCCTCGACACGACCTACCGGGTCGTCGTTTTCGCCTACAACGGTCAAGGATGCACGGCCAGTGCCGAGATCACCGCAACACCCCGCGAGCGTCCGTCGGTCGTGAGTGCGATCGACGTTGAGGGCCCGGTCGCTGTTGTCGAGGGTCAGTGGGACTTCCGCCTGCTGGGCGTGACGACAGCAGGGGGTGACAGCGTCGATTCTGTTCAGTACCGGCTGATCGGAACGGGTGTTGACGCAACTGAGTCGGCACCGGGAGTGCTTCCGACCTTCTTGACCGCGGGAGTCACGCACTACGGCCGGGTGCTGCAGGTTGAGGTGCGCGGTTGCCGGCAGTACGAGCAATTGCTGTGCGGACCGTGGTCGGCGCCATTCGATCTGGGGGTTGCCGTGCGCATCGACGTGCAGCCCGTGATCACCGTGACGGGCGAGGTGCCCGACCCGCGCATCGTCAGCATTGGCTTCACCCCCGTGGCGCTCGACGACTACGACTCTGTCGATCACGTCTGCGTGGGGGGAGACCCCATCGACTATCCCGACGCGAGCTCGTGCGTCATCACCGCAGCGCCCTCCGACGATCCACGACTCGTCGTGACCGTCACCGAAAACGCCGTCACCTACACCCGGGAGTACCGACCATGACCATGACCCCCGAGCAGGCCTCTTGGTTCGCTGACATCGCTGACCGCATCGTCACCAATGTCGAGACGGTGGTGTTGGGCAAGACCTATGTGATCCGACTCAGCCTCACCGCGTTGCTGAGCGAGGGCCATCTGCTCCTCGAAGACGTACCGGGCACCGGCAAGACGTCGATGGCGCGGGCGCTCGCGCAGAGCATCCGTGGCACCACGACGCGCGTGCAGTTCACGCCCGATTTGTTGCCGGGTGACATCACGGGCATGACCGTCTACGACCAGCGCACGGGAGATTTCGAGTTTCACCGCGGCCCGGTCTTCGCGACGATCGTGCTCGCCGATGAAATCAACCGCGCGAGTCCGAAGACGCAGTCGGCGTTGCTCGAGGTCATGGAAGAAGGCAACGTCACGATCGATGGCGTCACTCACCCCGTGACGGCGCCGTTTCTCGTCATGGCCACGCAGAACCCGATCGAACAAGCAGGCACCTACCGGCTTCCCGAAGCACAGCTCGACCGTTTTCTCATGAAGACCGCCATCGGGTACCCCGATCACGCCGCCACCGTGCGCATTCTTGAGGGCGCCGGCGGGGCACGCGCGGCAGTGCTCGAGCCGGTGGTCGAGCTCGACATCGTTCGTGATCTGATCGCCGTGGCGCGTACCGTGCATGTCGACCCCGTCATCACTGACTACGTCGCCCGTTTGGTCGACGCCACGCGGTCACACCCCGACGTTCGACTGGGGGCGAGCGTGCGTGGCGCTCTCGCTCTCGTTCGCTGCGCCAAGACCTTCGCGGCCATGAACGGTCGTCACTACGTGGTGCCCGACGACGTCAAGGCGCTCGCTGAGCCGGTGCTCGCTCACCGACTGGGTCTCGACCCGGAGTCCGAGTTCGACGGCGTCACGGCCTCGATCGTTGTCGCTCAGATTCTTGTCGAAACGCCCCCGCCGAGCGATCGGATCGCCGTGTGACGTCGGCGTCTCGCGACCGATCTCGAACGAGCCCTCCCACCGTCACCGCGACGGCGGGGGGTACGCGGCGTGCGCTCGATGAGTCGACGATGGGGTCGACCGTCACGACGGCGCGAACGCGCATCGTCGGCGAACGCACGGGATGGGCAGCGGATGCTGTCGTGGCAACCGTGCGCACGGTGCGAGCCGCACGCACGGGGGCTGCACGAGCTCTGCGCGCCGTCTCGTCGGTTGTCACACCGCTCGGCTGGAGTATCGCCGCGCTCATTCCCGTGACGCTCATCGCCGGGCTCGCGTGGGGGTGGACTGACCTCATCGTGTTCGGTGTCTTGGGGCTGACACTCGGCCTCGTCGCGGCCGCCTACCTCGTCGGTCGCACTCGCCTGACGATGGTGCTCGAGCCGCCCGCACACCGAGTGGCCGTCGGCGACGTGGCATCGGCGGCGTTGCGCGTCAGCAACTCCACGCGCCGCCGATCGTTCGGTCAGGTCGTTGACGTGCCCGTGGGTCGCGAGATCGTCGAAGCCACGATTACGGGGCTCACTCCTGGCCAGTCGATCGAACGCGACCTGGAGGTTCCCACCACGCGTCGCGGTCGTATCCAACTTGGCCCCGTGCGCACGGTTCGCGCCGACCCGGTTGGCCTCGTGCGGCGAGAGATTGTCTATACCGACGCTCTCGAGCTCATCGTGCACCCGCGCACGATCGACATTCCGTCGACATCGAGTGGGCTTGTGCGTGACCTTGAGGGCCAACCGACGCGTGACCTGACGCCAAGCGATCTCGCGTTTCATGCCCTTCGTGAGTATGTGCCGGGAGACGACCGGCGCCACATTCACTGGAAGTCGACGGCCAAGACAGGCCGATTTATGGTGCGCCAGTTCGAAGAGACACGTCGGAGCCATCTCATCGTCGCGGTGAGTATCGCCAGCATCGACTTCGGTTCTGACGACGAGTTCGAACTTGCGGTGAGTGTCACGGGCAGTCTGGGCGCGCGCGCGATTCGCGATGCCCGGGAGGTGTCGGTCGTCGTGAGTGCTGTGACGCCCGAGTTTGCCAAGCGCGCGGTGGTGGCCCTGCGCACGCTCTCGACGCTCACGCCCACGCGCTTGCTCGACGACCTCGCTCTCGTCGAGCACGGGCCCGCCGCGCTCGGCATCCTGGATGTCGCGCGGCTCGCGGGTGACACGGCGCGGGGCGTGTCGGTTGCTTTTCTCGTTGTCGGCTCAACGGTCACGCCGGCCCGATTGCGTACCGCGGCTGCAGGCTTTCCGCCCGCGGTGGAGGTGGTTGCCATCGTGTGCGATCCCGAGCACGTTCCTGGGCGACGGCGGCTCGGCAGCTTCACGGTCATCACGATCGGGTCGCTGGGCGACTTGCGCCGTGCGATGAGGGGGGCCCTCGCGTGGTGAGAGCATCCCGCACCCCCCAGCGGCCGGCCGTGCGCCGCGTCGCTCGAACGCGAGCGCCGTTGTCGATCGTCGTGTCGGCGACCGCCTTCTCGACAGCAGCCTGGGCGGTCATCGCCGTCGTGTTGTGGCCGATCTATCGTGACGGCTCGTTCGTCGTGCTCGCGGTGATCGCCATCACGCTCGGCAGCGCGATTGCGATCGCGGGGTCGATCGCGCCGTGGCCTCCGTGGGGTGTGCTCGCTGCCACCCTGGCGACTTTCACCGTGGTGGGGGTTCCGCTCGCGGTTCCGGCGCGCACCGCGTATGGCGTGTTGCCCGAACCGCAAGGCTTGATCGACCTGTATGCGGGTCTCGTGCTGGGCTGGCGGCAACTTCTCACGATCGACTTGCCGGTGGGGGATTATCAGGCGTTGCTCGTTCCGGCCCTCGTGCTTCTTCTCGCTGGGCCCGTCATCACGCTATCGATTGCGTTGCGAGCACGATTCGGTGACCTTGCGGCCATCGTTCCCTTTGCCGCGTACCCCCTCGCCGTGGCCCTTGGTCCGGAAGACCCGCAATTCTCGATTCTGACGGCGGTGGCGCTCGCGGTCACTCTTCTGCTGTGGATGGCGGTCTGGCGTCGGCACCGGCGCCGTGAGGCCGTGGGGTCAGCCTCGTCGGGCGACACCCGATGGCTGAGCGTGCGCTCGATCGCCGCCGCTCTTGCCCTGCTACTCGTCGCGGGCGCAACCGGGGCCGCATCTGCAACGGTGACTGCTGAGACAGCTGAGCGGACGGTGCTTCGTTCCATCGTCGAGCAGCCGTTTGATCCGCTTGATCAACCGAGTCCGCTGTCGGCCTATCGCGCGTCGTTCGCTCCCGACGTCGCTGATGAGCGTGCGCTGACGGTGACGGGCGCGCCTGACGGTTCGCGGATACGGATCGCCGTGCTCGATAGCTACGACGGCACGGTGTTCGCGGTCGGCAGCGACCGGGTCGACAGTGCATCCGGCCGATTCGTGAGAATTCCGACGCAGCGTGACCTCTCGACATCATCGGGCCAGCCCGTGAGCGTCTCGGTGCAGGTGCACCGCAGCACCGGTGTGTGGTTGCCGACCATTGGCGACTTCGGGCGCATCACGATTGACGGCGACAACGCGGCAGACCTTCGCGATCGCTTTGTGCTCAATGACGTGACGGGCACGGCGGCTCTTGTCGGAGGAGTGCCCGAGGGTCTCGAGTACTCCCTTGAGGCCGTCGTGGTGAGCGGTGACGCCACCGCGGTGACGCTAGAGAACGCCGTGCCGGGTGAGGCGGCCGTGCCCGGGGTCTCTGATGTCCCCGAGGCGCTCGTGACCTGGCTCGACGAAGTCGTTGTGGGTATCGAGGGCTCCGGGCCGCAATTACAGCGTGCTCTCGACGAGCTGCAATCACAGAGTTACCTCAGTCACGGCATCTCTGACGACGAAGCGCCCAGTAGGTCGGGGCATTCTCTTGAACGTCTCGAGTCGCTCTTTACTAATCGCCCCTTCGTCGGCGATGCCGAGCAGTTCGCGGTGGCAGCAGCACTCATCGCGCGCGAACTAGGGTTTCCGTCTCGCGTCGTTCTGGGCTTCGCCGACATTGCCGGACCCGCCCCCGTGACGCTCGTCGAAAGCGATCGGACCGCGTGGATTGAAGTGTCGACAGCGGCCGGCGGGTGGATGCCCGTTGACGTTGTTCCCCTCCGCCGTGAGTTGCCCCCGGCCGAGCCCGACGAGCCCATTCCCGTTTCGCGCCCGCAGATCGCCGCGCAGCCTCCTGTTGACGACCCGCCGCCGCTCGAAGAGCTTGCCCCGCCGGAGATCGAGCAGCTCGACAACCCCGAGCTTGACCCGTTCTGGCAAGCCGTGCTCGGCGTCGTGCGCGCTGTTGCGCTGGGTGCGCTCGTCGCGGCGGTACTCGCTTCGCCGTTGCTCGCGATCGTCGCCGTCAAGGCACGGCGTCGGCGTCGGCGGCGAACAGCGGCCGATCCCACCGCGCGAATTCTGGGCGGGTGGAGCGACGTCACCGACGCCGCGCGCGATCACGGCCTTGACCTGCCGACCGCAGCAACGCGCAGCGAGGTAGCAGCAGCGATCGGCCGCCCTCAGGCGCTTGTGCTCGCACGCGTCGCTGATCGAGCTGTCTACGCCCCCGAAGAACCCGAGCTACGCGAGGCCGATCAGGTGTGGGCGACGGCCGATGCCCTGCGGGCATCCCTCGCCGACGGCGTGTCACGCCGCGACCGCTGGCGGGCCGCCATCTCGGTGCGCTCATTGCGACGGTATCGTGGGGCGCAACGGTCACGAGGAGGACGCAGCAGGTGACGTGCCAGCATTGCACCGCTGAACTGCCCCCGTTCGCCCTGTTCTGCGGCGAATGCGGCCGGTCGGTTTCGGCCCCTGTCATCGTGCCGTCGGCGCCGATCCCGCCGTTACACGCAGAGACCCCTCGCGGCGATGGGGTCGAGGCCACGCCCGCCACACCTTCCGTCGACAGCCTGATCGTGGTGTGCGCGGTGTGCGCAGCGCGGGGTGAACCCGATGATGTCTATTGCGCCGAGTGCGGAAGCCTCATGCCGGCCGACACCCGCGTCATCGACCGGCTACAGGCGGTCGAGCCCGCCGTGATCGTCTCGACTCCGCAATCGCCACCCAGGCCGCCAACCGCTGCACCATCGGCGCCACCATCGCCGCCATCGGCTCCACCATCGGCGCCACCATCGCCGCCATCGGCTCCGACCTTGGTCGACGTCGAAAGCACGCGCATCGTCACGCGGTCAACCGGGGGAGCACGGTTTGTGTTGCAGTTCAGCACGGGCGAGAGCTACACGGTGTTGGGCTCAGGCCTCGCCGGCCGCAACCCGCGACCCGAGCCGGGGGAGTACGTCGACCATCTCGTGACGATCGTTGACCGGGGCCGCTCGGTGTCCAAGACACACTTTGAGTTCGGGCAACACGAGGGCATGTTCTGGTTCAGCGATCGCCACTCCGGAAACGGATCAACCATTCGCGAGCCCGGGTCAGAGCCGCGCGTGTGCGAGCCTGGTCGTCGCTATCCGATTGTGCGCGGCACTCGAGTCGACATCGGCGAACAGTTCGTCATCGTGAGCTAACGCCTCCTCCCCATTTGGCCAGCACTTGAACGGATGCTCACTCGACGCGCCCGTTCCTCACCAGGCCATCGGCGCATGATGTGCTCGCGGGGTGCACCGTTTGCCCCCGCCCCCAGTCGTGCCGCGGCCTCCGGCGCGCATCCCATTTCCCGTCATTGCTGTTGTCGCACCCCTCGTGGGGGCTGTGGCGATCGGCGTCATGACGGGGTCACCCTTCGTGCTCGTCTTTGCGTTCTTGAGCCCCGTCATCGCCATTGCGAGCACTCTCGACGGTCGGCGCGTCGCCCGTCGAGAACGTCGAGCAGAGTCCGAGCGTTTCGATCGTGAGTGCGCCGCGTTCGATCGGGCGATCACCATCGCGCATGAGCGGGAACGGGCCGAAGCCCACGCGCGGCACCCGACAACACTGACAGTCGAGGCAGCACCGCGCGATCCCGTACGGATTGGGTCGGCGCCCGCGCGCAGTGCTGTGTCACCCGATGACGTTCTCGTGTCTGTCGACTCTGTGGCCGAGCGTCGCGTGCGCGCGCTTCTCGACCGCGCTCGGCTGAACCCCGATATGCCCGTGCTCGTCCCGCGAGGCCGAATTGTCGTGCAGGGCGAGGGAGTCGTCACCGATGCCCTCGCGCGACGACTTGCGCTCGAACGTCACGTGCAGGTTGTCCGCGCGGCAAGCGAGTTGCTTCCCGCGAGTGACGACACCACGATCCAGGTCTTGTCAGCCACGCGCATTCAGGTGCGCGTTGCAGGCACGCAACCCGTGAACGTTCGCCCCGAGTTTGTCAGCCGCCTCGACCTCGCTATCGCTCGGGACGCGAGGCAAGCGGACTCTCGTGCACCCTTGCCGACGCACGTGCCGTGGCGAACTCTTCACAGTTCCTCGGCGGTCGAGCCGACTGACGACGGAGTGGCTGCCGTGATCAGCCGCGGAGTGCCGCTCGGCCACGATGGTCGAGCGGTGGTGCGACTCGACCTCGAGAGCGATGGCCCGCACGCACTCGTCGGTGGGACAACCGGAAGCGGCAAAAGCGAGCTTCTGCGCACTCTCGCTCTCGGTTGTGCCGCGCACCGAAGCCCGAGCGAGGTGCACTTGCTGTTCATCGACTTCAAGGGCGGGGCAACGTTCTCGGGGCTCGTCGACCTTCCTCACGCCGTCGGGCTCGTGACCGATCTCGACCCGGTCGTCGCCGAGCGCGCGTTGCTCAGTTTGCGAGCCGAACTTCGCCGTCGAGAACGCGCGCTGGTCGAGGCGGGTGTTCGCGACATCGGCGATCGGCCCCAGCTTTTTGCCCGGCTCATTGTTCTCGTCGATGAATTCGCTGCTCTGATCGAGTCGTTTCCTGACTTGCACAGCGTTTTCGCCGACATCTCGGCTCGTGGCCGCTCACTCGGGATGCACCTGGTGTTGTGCACTCAGCATCCCGCAGCAGCCATTCGCGATGCCGTCGCCACGAACTGTGCGACGCGCGTGGCCTTTCGCATGAACGACTCTGCAGGCGCCGCCTTCATCGGTGCGCCCGGCCGTGAGCTCTCTGCGGCCCCTCCTGGTCGCGCCGTCGTCGTGACGGCAGATGCATCGCACGTCGTTCAGGTGGCGACGATTGATGACGCCGACGTCGCTGCGGTGCGCGAGCGCTGGTCGGCGGTGAGTTCGGGTCGAGGTCCGTGGTTGCCCCCGCTGCCGCTCTCGCTCGATCGGTCGAGCCTCGTCGCTTTCGCGACGACACCCGAGCGCGCCCCGTTCGACCCTCAGGCATCGTCAGCCATCCGGACTGCGGCGCTCGGCCCCCTCGCCTTCGGCCTGCTCGATGATCCCTCCGAGCAGCGGCAAATACCCGCCGTGTGGGATGCACGTCGCGATGGCTCTCTTGCCGTGGTCGGAGCGCCACGAAGCGGGCGCTCGACCGCGCTTGCGGCTCTTGCGTCTGCCGCGCAGCTGGCCGGCGCACCCGTGGTGAGTTTGCCTCACTCGGTGGTGGAGGCGTGGGCCGTGCTCGAGCGCCTCACCGAACGGCCCCTCAAGCAAGAGTTGCTCGTTGCGGACGACCTCGACCACCTTCTTGCGGCGTGCGACGAGTTGTCGACCGATTTCTTGGCGCGGTGGGATGCCGCGGCGCGTGCGATCCGGCGTGCAGGCGGAGCAGTGGCCGCCTCGATTGGCCCGATGTCGAGCGCCCGCTCCCACCTCAGCGGGCGGTTCGACTCACGGCTCATCTTGCGGTGTCTCGACGCTGACGACCACCATCTCGCCGGAGCCCCACGCGGACTCTTCAATCGGGCAGCCCCCGCGGGCCGTGGGTGGTGGGCCGATCGTGAGGTTCACGTCGTGCGGGATTCGCTGGCGATTCTCGAGCCACTACCGAGTGACCCGCCGACGTGGAGCATGCCCGCTGACCTCGACGTCATCGTCGTCACGCGACGCATTGACGCCGTGGCTGATTCTGTGCGCCGCGCGCATCCTGACCGCGTCATCGTTCGTGAGCTGGCGACGGAACAGTCGTTCGCCTCGCCTGCGGTTTCCTCGGCCACCACGGGGCCGAGGGTCTTCATCGCCGATCCTGAAGGCTGGCAGTCAGCGTGGTCGTTATTGACGACTCTTCGGCGTACCGCGCCCATCGTGATCACGAAGGCCGATGCTGCTGACGTTCGATCCCTGCTCGGCGCGCGCATCGTTCCGCCGCCAATTGATCACGACAAGGCAGACGTGTGGGTGCTCGAGCCGGGAGGCACCGTGGGTCGACGACTATCGACCGTGCTGGCTCCGGGCTGACGCTTGATCCGCCAGCCCGGCCTGCGCTTTAGGCGAGAGCGTCGGCGAGCGCAACAGACTCGAGACCGTGTGCGGTTGCAACGGCCTCGTTGGTGACATGCCCGCCATGAGTGTTGAGACCCAGAGCGAGAGCGCCGTCGGCCTGCAACGCCGCCTTCCAGCCGTGGTTCGCGATCGCACGCACATAGGGCATTGTGGCGTTCGTCAGTGCGTAGGTCGACGTCGTCGGTACGGCACCCGGCATGTTGGCAACGCAGTAGAAGATGCTGTTGTGCACCGTGAAGGTCGGGTCGGTGTGAGTGGTGGCCCGCGTGTCGGCAAAGCAACCGCCTTGGTCGACAGCGATGTCGACCAACACGCTTCCGGGCTTCATGCGCGAAACGAGGTCATTGCTCACGAGCTTCGGAGCCTTCGCGCCGGGAATGAGCACAGAGCCGATGAGCATGTCGGCCTGCACGGCCGCCTTCTCGATCTCGTAACCGTTCGACGCGATGGTGCGGATGCGCCCGCTGTACAAAGCATCGAGTTCGCGAAGGCGTTGAATGTTGGTGTCGAGCACGGTTACTTCAGCGCCGAGACCCACGGCCATGGCAACAGCGTTGGTGCCCGCGACGCCACCGCCGAGTACGACGATGTTGGCGGGGTCGGTGCCGGGAACGCCCGGAACAAGAAGTCCCGGTCCGCCATTGGGTCGCAACATCGCGTTGGCGCCCACGATCGGGGCGAGGCGACCAGCGACCTCGCTCATGGGGGCCAACAGCGGCAAGGCGCGCGACGGCAACTGCACGGTCTCGTAGGCGATCGCGGTGACGTTCTTCTCCAGCAGTGCGTGCGTGAGTTCTTTCTCGGCCGCGAGGTGCAGGTAAGTGAAGAGCAAGAGCCCGTCGCGGAAGTGCTCGTACTCAGCGGCGATGGGTTCTTTGACCTTCAGCAACAGGTCGGCTTCGGCCCATGCGGTGGCCGCGTCGGCGACGATCGAGGCCCCCTGAGCGCGGTATTCGTCGTCAGTGATTGACGATCCGAGACCGGCACCCGACTGCACCAGTACCTCGTGGCCATTGGCCACCAGGTCGTGCACACCCGCGGGCGTAATGGCCACGCGGTATTCGTTGTTCTTGACCTCGGCCGGAACGGCGATCTTCATCAGTTCTCCTCGCGATGAACGCGCGGCTGTCATGAGCACCGCCGCGCTGCGTTGCGGGACAAGCGTAGCGGCTCCCCGCAATGGATTCCGCACTCTTTTTTGCCTGGAAGTGCTGATTTCGTGACATTTGTGTTTCAGGATGGATGAATTGAGCGTTCAGGGGTGCACAGCGCCCATCGCGTATGACAGTATCGACGCACCGCCGCTCGCGGCACGGACACTGATGTACCGGCAATCGTCTAAGGAGCACGCCATGAATCGTCCCCTTCCCGAAGACCCGATGATCCGCAGCCTCATTGCGCAGGCCAAGCGTGCACAGGTGTCGCGGCGCGCAATGCTCGCCGGAACTGGCGCTGGAGCCACGGCGCTCGCGCTCGCGGCCTGTGCGCCCGCGAGCACTGAGCTGACGCCTGCTGAAGACAACTCGGCCAACGACCCGAACCTCAACTGGGCCAACTGGCCGCTCTACATCGACGAAGACGACGACGGCAACTACCCCACTCTCGTCCGCTTCCAAGAAGAGACGGGCATCACCGTCAACTACTTGATCTCGGTCGACGACAACAACTCCTACTTTGCGACGGTTCGCGACCAGCTTGCGCTGGGCCAAGACATCGGCGCGGACACCGTTTGCTTGACCGACTGGATGGTGAACCGCTGGATTCAGCTCGGCTTCACGCAAGAGCTCAACAAGGCGAACATTCCCAACTCCAGCAACCTCATTCCGAGCCTGCAGAACCCGGCCTTCGACCCGGGTCGCGTTCACTCGCTGCCGTGGCAGGGTGGTTTCGCCGGCATCGCCTATAACGTCGAACGCACCGGTGAGGTGCGAACCGTGAGCGACCTGTGGCGCCCCGACCTCAATGGCCGCGTCACCGTGCTCTCTGAGATGCGCGACACCATCGGCCTCATCATGA
Organism: Pseudomonas synxantha; assembly: GCA_943371805.1. Classification (GTDB taxonomy): domain Bacteria; phylum Actinomycetota; class Actinomycetes; order Actinomycetales; family Microbacteriaceae; genus Microcella. The sequence continues at coordinate 16,616 of CALRWH020000013.1, forward strand.
TGGAACAGGGCACGCGAATCGACGCCGACTTCACCTCCGACCAGTTCAACGCTGCTCTCGACGTTCTTCGTGAGCAGGTTGAGGCGGGCCAGATTCGCAACGTGCGTGGCAACTCGTACAGCGAAGACCTCGTGAACGAAGACTCGCTCGCGGCGATCGGATGGTCGGGCGACATCACGCTGCTGAACCTCGAGGCCGGCTACGAAAAGTGGAAGTTCATCCTGCCGGAGACGGGTGCCACGCTGTGGAACGACAACTTCATGATTCCGATTGGGTCGACCCGCAAGGCCAACGCCGAGAAGCTCATCGACTACTACTACAACCCCGAGGTTGCCGCAGAGGTTGCTGCGTGGGTCAACTACGTGACTCCGGTCAACGGTGCCTACGACGCTGCACTCGCAATCGATCCTGAGCTGGCTGAGAACAAGCTCATCTTCCCCGATGACGAAACGTTGGCCGGTGTGCAGGTGTTCCGCGGGCTCAGCGCACAGGAAGAGAACGAGTATCAGGCCGCCTTCCAGGCGATTCTGCTCGGCGCCTAACCCGATTTACCACGCGAAGGAGTATCACTAGGTGACGAACAATGATGTTCCGCAGGGGGGATTCGCCGAAGCGGGAGCTGACCTAGAACTGGTTGGCATCTCCAAGCGATTCCCCGGCTTCACGGCGATTGAAGAACTTGATCTGACCATTCCGGCTGGCTCATTCTTCGCGTTGCTGGGGCCGTCTGGGTGCGGCAAGACGACGACCCTGCGACTCATTGCGGGCCTGGAAGAACCGACCACAGGTCGAATTCTTATCGGAGGCCGAGACGTCACGGCGACGAAGGCGTATCAGCGTCCCGTCAACACGGTGTTCCAGAGCTACGCGCTCTTCCCGAACATGACGATCATGGAGAACGTCGCGTTCGGGCTCAAGCGTCGCGGAATCAAGAACGCCGATTCTCTTGCTCACGAGGCTCTTCAACTCGTCGAGCTCGATCACCTTGCGGGGCGCAAGCCCAAGCAGCTCTCTGGTGGGCAGCAACAGCGCGTGGCACTGGCCCGAGCGGTCGTCAACCGGCCCGCGCTGTTGCTGCTCGACGAACCCCTGGGTGCGCTTGACCTCAAGCTGCGTCGCCAGATGCAGGTCGAGCTCAAAGACATCCAGAGCGAAGTGGGCCTGACCTTCTTGCACGTCACGCACGATCAAGAAGAAGCTATGACGATGGCCGACACGGTCGCTGTCATGAACAAGGGCCGCATCGAGCAGATGGGCGCCCCGCAGGACTTGTACGAACTGCCGAAGACCGCGTTCGTCGCGAAGTTCTTGGGCCAGTCGAACCTCTTCACGGGTGACGTCGTGACGACGGCGAAGTCGTCGATCGTCGTTGACGCACACGGAACGCGAATCGAGGTGCCGACCGAACGGGCACAGCGCCACAACGGCCGCATCACGGTTGGGGTACGGCCCGAGAAGGTCACGCTGCATGATTCCGCCCCCAAGGCAGATTCTGCACGCAATGTGATCGGTCCCGGCCGCATCACTGACGTCTCGTTCAGCGGCGTGAGCACTCAGTACGAGGTGACGGTGCCGCACCACGGGGCGATCTCGGTGTTCGCGCAGAACACGTCGATTTCGACGCTTCACCGCGATGGCGATCAGGTCTGGCTGAGCTGGTCTGTTGGTCACACCTTCGGTCTTGCCGACGAGGCTGAAGGAGAACCCGTCTCGCGGTTCCACGCCGATCTCGACACGTCGATGATCGCGGTCCAGTCGCGGAAGGACCTCGAAGCAGAGCTCGAGGAGGCATAGGCCATGGCCTTTACCGCCTTCTCGGGCACCGCCCAGGCGGCTGAACCCGCTGTTCGGAGACGAAGCCCGATTGCCCTGCTGTTGCTCTTGCCGGGCATGTTCTACCTCATCTTGTTCTTCGTCACGCCGTTCTTCTCGCTCATCATCACGAGCTTGCAAGAACCCGATCCATTGCTCTTCGGAGAGTTCAACAACGCCTTCAACTGGCAGAACTACGTCATCGTGATTGAGACGTATTGGGAACAGGGCTTGCGCTCGATCGGTTTCGCTGCGTTGGCAACGTTGTTCGCTCTCTTGATCGGCTACCCGCTCGCATACTTCATCGCGATCACACTGCGCCCGTTCCCGCTCTTGCAGGCGCTCGGGCTCGTGTTGGTCATCGCGCCGTTCTTCATCTCGTTCCTGCTGCGCACTCTCGCCTGGAAGCAGATCTTCGCGACCGAGGGCCCCGTGGCGGGCATCCTGTCGTCGGTCGGAATCTTGGAGCCAGGCACCGCGATCACGGGAACCGCCTTCTCGGTGGTGTTCGGTCTGACGTACAACTTCATTCCGTTCATGGTGCTGCCGATCTACTCGATTCTGGCGACGTTCGATCTGCGACTGATCGAAGCCGGAAACGACCTCTACGGTTCGCCAGCAACGACCTTCCGCACCGTCACCCTGCCTCTTTCGGCGGTGGGAGTGATCTCGGGAACTCTGCTGACGTTCATTCCGGCGGTCGGTGACTACATCAACGCGTCGAGAGACTTCTTGGGCTCGGCAGACACCACGATGATCGGCAACGTGATCGAGGCCAACTTCTTGGTGCTGTCGAACTTCCCGGCGGCCGCGGCGCTGTCGTTGTTGCTGATGGCGCTCATTCTGGTGCTCGTTGGCTTCTACGTGAAGCGCAGTGGAACGGAGGACCTGCTGTGAGAGGTTTCGGCAAGTGGGCCATCTGGGTCTACTCGGGCATGGCGTTCATTTTCCTGCTCATTCCGATCGTCTATACGATCGTCTTCTCGTTCAACGACTATCGCCGCACGAACATCATTTGGACGGGCTTCACGCTCGACAACTGGCTCAACGTGTGCGACGCGCAAGATGTGTGCCGGTCATTCGGCAACAGTCTGTTCATCGGGCTCGTTGCCACGGTGCTGGCGACCACGCTCGGCACGATGATCGCCATCGCGCTTGTTCGTTATCGTTTCCGGTTCCGCAACACCACGACCCTGCTGATCTTCTTGCCGATGGCGACGCCTGAGGTCGTCTTGGGTGCGGGTCTCGCAGCGCAGTTCTTGCAGGCGGGGGTTCCGAAAGGGCTCTTCACGATCATCCTGGCTCACACGTTGTTCTGCTTGAGCTTTGTGATTGTGACGGTGCGTGCACGCGTGGCGAGCCTTGACCCGGCTCTCGAAGAAGCCGGTCGTGACTTGTATGGCAACCCGTTCCAGGTGTTCTGGCGAGTGACGTTCCCCATGCTGCTTCCGGGCATCATCGCGGCTGCGCTGCTGTCATTTGCGCTCAGTTTCGATGACTTCATCATCACCAACTTCAACCGTGGTGCCGAAGTAACGTTCCCGAGCTACGTATACACCGCGGCGGCTCGCGGAATCCCGGCTGAAGCCAATGTCATCGCTTCTGCCGTCTTCTTCCTGGCCATCGCACTCGTACTCATCGCCCAAATCAGTGCGGCGGTGCGTCGTCGGCAGCTCGCGAAGGCCGGATAGCTCGTCTGGTGTGGCTGGCGAGCGGCTCCCCTCGGGAGTCGCTCGCCGTTCCACGAACGGCTAGGGGTTGCCTTGGCCCGCTACGCTCACGCGAAGCGCGCCCGCGGGAGCGTCTCCGGCAAGCACCCGCTCGCTCGTGAGTTCGATGAGTTCGGCGGCGGCATCGGCGTCGATCGCTCCGACGCTTGCGAGTAGAGCGAGCGCCACGGGAGTGGTGGCTCGCATCGATCCATCGAGTACCTTGACCGCAACCGCCACACCAGCGGTTGTTCCGATCACGACAACGCCTTCAGCGCCCAGCTTGGCGATGCCGCCGAGGCGTTCGATCACCATCGTGTTGGCGCGACCCGTGCCGTCGATCGCCCACGGTTCGGCCGACACGGCCGTCATCAGGCGTTGGGCTTCGGGGGTTGAGCCCGACGAGACGCGCGCGATCGCGGTAGCCAGGGCGACGAGCGAGGTCGCGTGTAGCGGGGCGGCACAACCGTCGAACCCGGTGCCGTGAACGCTTTCGCCCGTGAACCTCTCGACGGCGTCGGTGACGTGACGCTGCACCGGATGCTCGAGCTCGAGGTAGCGGGCGGCGTCGCCGCCGACCGCGTCGCTCGCGCGCAAGAAGCCCGCGTGTTTGCCCGAACAGTTCATCGTGAGCCGCGTGGCGGGAAGCCCCGCGGCTTGCCGCGCGGCTCGCTCGGCGCTGCCGAGCGGCCACTGGGCCGGGCACTGCAGTGCGTGCGCATCGCGTCCGTCGTCGCGCAGCATCCGTTCGACGACGGCGAGGTGGTCGGGGCTTCCGCAGTGGCTCGCGGCTGCGAGCACGAGTTCATCGTCGGCGAACTGTGCGCCGAGTTCGAGCATGGCGATCGCTTGTACAGGCTTGAGCGCCGAACGCGGGTAGATCGTGGAACGTACGTCTCCCTCCGCCCGCACCACCTGGCCCGAGGCTTCGACGACAGCGGCCGCGCCGATGTGTCGAGACTCAATGAGCCCGAAACGCTCGATGCGCGCAAGCTCGACGGAACCCGAGATCTCGAGTGGTCGTGCGCCCTTGAGCGACACTGCCCCCTCGAGTGACATCGCGGCGATTAGGCCGAGAGAGCGGCGTCGAGAACCTCGACGGCCTCGAGAAGCAAGGCGTCGCTGATGGTGAGCGGGGGCAAGAAGCGAATCACGTTGCCATAGGTGCCGGCGCTCAACAGCAGTACCCCCTGTTGCGCGGCCGCGGCGACCGAGCGCGAGACGATAGCCGCGTCGGGCTCGTGCGTCTCAGGATCGAGAAACTCGATGGCAAGCATCGCGCCGATACCGCGCACCTCGGCGATGCGGGGGTGCTTTGCCGCGAGCGCCTCGAGCGCCGGGCGCAGCACGGTCTCGATGTGCTGCGCAGCACCGAGCAGGTCGCGCTGCTCGATCTGGTCAAACACGGCGATCGCCGCGGCGCACGCCACAGGGTTGCCACCGTAGGTGCCACCGAGGCCGCCCGCGTGCGAGCTGTCCATGATCTCGGCGCGACCGACGACTCCCGCGAGCACCATGCCGCCGGCGATGCCCTTGGCGGTCGTGATCATGTCGGGAACGATGCCGAAGTGTTCGCTCGCGTAGTAGGCGCCCGTGCGCGCGACGCCCGACTGCACTTCGTCGGCAATGAAAACCACGCCATTGGCGCGGCACCACTCGACAAGCGCGGCCAGGTAACCCTCGGCGGGAACGATGAAACCGCCCTCGCCCTGGATGGGCTCGACCACGAGGCACGCGAGGTCAGCGGCCCCGACACGCTTTTCGAGATATGAGATCGTGCGCTGGGCGGCCTCGGCACCCGACAGGCCGTCGTGCAAGGGGTACGAGCTCGGCGCGTGATAGACGTTGCTCGCGAACGGCCCGAAGCCCAGGTTGTAGGGCATGGCCTTGAAGTTCATCGCCATCGTGAGGTTGGTGCGGCCGTGGTAGCCGTGGTCGAGCACCGCAACGCCGGCGCGGCCGGTGTGCTTGCGCGCAATCTTGACGGCGTTTTCGAGCGCTTCAGCGCCCGAGTTGACGAGCACGACCTTCTTGGCGTGATCGCCCGGCGTGTGCTGCACGAGCAGTTCGGCGACGCGCACGTATTGCTCGTAGGGCGTGACGGTGAAGAGCGTGTGCGTGACTTTGGCCACTTGCTCTTGCACCGCGGCCACCACCGCGTCGTTCGTGTGGCCGGCGCCCATGACACCGATTCCGCCACCGAGGTCGATGAAGTGGTTGCCGTCAACGTCGACGACGATCGCGTCGTGGGCCCGGTCGATGTACACGGGCAGGGCGGTGCCAACGCCGGCGCTCACGACCGCGAGTCGACGCTCGTGCAGGGCCTGCGAGGCCGGGCCAGGAATCGCCGTGACGACGCGGCGCTCTTGAGCGACGGGCGCGTGGGCTGAGGCGGTGCCCTCGAATGACGGGGCTGCGGGCGCAGAAAGGGTGTCAGTCATGGTGGGATGAGTGTACTCCCGGCCCCTGCGTCGAGCCCGGGTGCGAAAGGAGCCGGGCATGCACGATCAGCACAACTTCGCGGTCGCGGTGCAATGGACGGGAAACCGGGGCGAGGGCACGGCGACGTACCGGTCTTATGGGCGTGACCACCGCATCCACGCTGACGGAAAACAGCATGAGATCGCGGGTTCGAGCGATCGCGTGTTTCGTGGCGATGCCGACCGCTGGAACCCCGAAGAGCTCGTTATCGCGGCCCTCGCTCAGTGCCACATGCTGAGCTACCTGCACGTGGCCGCGGTCAATGGCATCGTGGTTGTTGACTACCACGATGATGCGACGGGCACCCTGCAGCAAGAGGGCGACGGCGGGCGACTCATCGAAGCGACGCTGCGGCCGGTCGTGACGATTGCAGCACATCACACTGATGAGGATGCGCACCGGGCCGAGTCGCTGCACCACCGGGCGAGTGAGCTGTGTTTCATCGCCAATTCGGTGAACTTCGACGTGAGGCACACGCCCACGACCCTCAGGGCGCAGTCTTAGCGCCAACGTGGGAAGATAGGCACTTCGTGCCCGTTCCAGCGTGAGGAAGCCCCCGTGCGTCGCCGTTCTGCTCTCATTTCTTCCGGCCTCAGCGCCGCACTTCTCGTGTCGCTGGCCGCGTGCGCTCCGGGTGGCACGACCCCTGCCGATGGAGACTGCATTCAGTCCGGAGCCGCGTCTGACGCTGTGTCTGTCGACGGTGCGTTCGGTAGCACTCCGACGATCGAGTTCGACGGCCCGCTGACGGCCGAGACGACGCAGCGCACGATTCTCGATCAGGGCGAGGGTGACGCCGCCGTGAACGGCGACACCGTGGTGATCGAATACACCGTGCTCAATGGTGAGACGGGTGCCGAGCTTGCGACGACCGGGTTCTCGGGCGAGAACGCCGAGCGTTTTCCGATCGACACCGAGACCGAGCAGCTCGTCGGGTTCTCGTTGCTGCTCGAATGTGCCACTCCCGGCACGCGCCTCGCGGGCGTGATTCCGCCCGCCGAGGGCTTCGGCGACCAGGGCGTTCCCGAGTTGAGCCTCACGGGTACCGAGTCGCTCGTCTTCGTCATTGACGTCGTGAGCATCGTGCCCCCGCCCCTCGAGCGCGCGGAGGGTGAGGCGCAAGAGGCCCCCGAGGGTTTCCCGACCGTCGAGCTTGCGGAAAACGGCGCGCCGACGATCACGCTTCCGGCCGGCGACCCCTTTACCGATTTCGACCTCGCAGTGCTCATCAAGGGTGACGGCCCGGTCGTCGAAGACGGCCAGACGGTCACCGTGCAGTACACGGGGCTCAACTGGAACACGGGCCAGGTCTTTGACTCAAGCTGGGATCGCGGCGCGCCCGCCGACTTCCCGACGAGCGGTGTGATTCAGGGCTTCCGTGACGCGCTGGTGGGGCAAACCGTCGGCTCGCAGATCATCGCGATCATTCCGCCCGACCTCGGCTACGGCCCGAGCGGCGGAACCCCCGACGGTTCGATCGGCGCGACAGACGTCATCGTCTTCGTCGTCGACATTCTCGCGGTCTCATAACGCACCGGATGCTCGCCCGCCGTCGGGCATGATGAACACCATGCGCGACATCATCGTTTTGGGTTCGACGGGCTCGATCGGCGTGCAAGCGCTCGAGGTGATTGCGGCGAACCCCGACCGGTTCCGCGTGGTGGGGCTCGCGGCGGGCAGCAACCGGGCTCTCGTCGAGCAGCAGGCGCTCGAGCACAGAGTCGAGCACGTTGCGCTCGGCGCCGAGGCCGCGGCGCAGCTCGTGCGCGACGTGCACTGTGATGTGGTGCTCAACGGCATTACGGGATCAGTGGGTCTCGCGCCGACACTCGCGGCGTTGACGGCGGGGCGCATCCTGGCTCTCGCCAATAAAGAGAGCCTCATTGTGGGCGGTTCGCTCGTCACGAGCCTCGCGGCTCCTGGCCAGATCGTTCCCGTCGACAGTGAACACTCGGCGATCGCGCAAGCCCTGCTCGCGGGGGAGCACCACGAGGTGCGTCGGCTCGTGCTCACGGCGAGCGGGGGACCGTTCCGCGGTCGATCGCGCGCCTCGCTCGAGGGCGTGACTCCCGCCGAGGCGCTCGCGCACCCCACGTGGGATATGGGCAAGGTCATCACGACCAACTCGTCGACGCTCATCAACAAAGGTCTTGAAGTGATTGAGGCCCACTTGTTGTTCGATGTGCCGTACGACCGCATCGACGTGACGGTGCACCCGCAGTCGATCGTGCACTCGATGGTCGAGTTCGTCGACGGCTCGACAATCGCGCAGTGCTCGCCGCCCGACATGCGGCTGCCGATCTCGCTCGGGCTCGACTGGCCGCACCGGGTGGCGGGGGTGGGGGTTCCGCTCGACTGGAGCACGGCATCCACCTGGACCTTCGCGCCTCTTGACGACGACGCGTTTCCGGCGGTGTCGCTCGCGAAGCAAGTGGGCGCCGCGGGGGCAACCTTCCCGGCGGTGTTCAACGCCGCCAACGAGCAAGCGGTGCACGCCTTCCACGACGGCCACATCGGTTATCTCGGCATCGTTGATCTCGTGCGCGAGGTGGTTGATCGCCACGAGGCGCACCCCATGACACTCGAGGGTGTGCTCGAAGCCGAAGTGTGGGCGCGTCGCGAGGCTGACGCACTCATCGCCGCGGCCTAGCCTGTCGCCCAGCGTCTGCTGGGGCTCCGGCGCTAGAGTGACCGCTCGTGGAGACCGTGCTGCTGTACATCGTGGGCATTCTCGTGGTCGTCGTTGGCCTCATTGTGTCGATCGCCCTTCACGAGTTGGGGCACTTTGTGCCGGCCAAGTTGTTCGGGGTGCGCGTCGGTCAATTCATGATCGGTTTCGGTCGCACGATCGTGTCGTGGCGCCGTGGTGAGACCGAGTACGGCTTCAAGTGGATTCCCCTCGGCGGCTACATCTCGATGGCCGGCATGTATCCGCCGGTCGCAGGGGAGCGCGCCCGCTCGGCATCGACGGGTTTCTTCGACACGCTCGTGCAAGACGCACGCACGGCCTCGGCCGACACGATTCCTGAGGGTGAAGAGCACCGCACCTTCTACCGGCTCCCTGTGTGGAAGCGCATCATCATCATGCTCGGCGGCCCGTTCATGAACCTCGTGATCGCGGTGGTGCTCTATGCGGTCGTGCTCGTGGGCTTTGGTGTCGCTCAGCCCTCGACGACGCTGGGGAGCGTCAACGAGTGTGTCTTGCCCGCAACGAGTGAGCGTCAAGAGTGCGAGACCGATGACCCGCTGGCTCCCGGTGCCGAAGCGGGCCTGCAACCGGGCGACCGCATCGTCTCGATCGACGGCGAAGCGATCGAAACGTGGGATGACGTGCTCGCGATTGTGCGCGACGCAGCAGGCCAACCACTCGCCATGCAGCTCGACCGCGCCGGGTCGACCATCACGACAACGGTCACTCCTCTGCTGACCGAGCGATACGTTTTCGATGAACGCGGACGCATCGTCGAAGACGCCAATGGAGAGGCACAGACCGAGCAGGTTGGCTTTATTGGCATCGCCGCCGCCTACGAAACCGTGCAACAGCCCGTCACCGCGGTCTTGCCGGCGGTGGGCGACAACATCGGTGCTGTCGTGGGCATCATCATCAATCTGCCGCAACGCATGATCGACGTGGCGGAGGCCGCCTTCGGCCCTGAAGAGCGCGACCCCAACGGCCCCATTAGCGTCGTAGGAGTGGGCCGTATCGCCGGTGAGATCGCCAGCATCGACACGATTCCGGTGGTCGAGCGCGTCTCGTTCCTCACGGGTCTGCTCGCCTCGCTCAACGTGGCACTGTTCGTTTTCAACCTCATTCCGCTGCTGCCGCTCGACGGCGGACACGTTGCGGGTGCCCTGTGGGAGGGTCTGCGTCGCTGGTTCGCCAAGGTTCGTGGCAAGCCAGACCCGGGCCCGATCGACACGGCGCGTCTCGTGCCGTTGACCCTCGCGGTCGTGCTCATTCTCGGTGCCATGAGCCTCTTGCTCATCTACGCCGACATCGTGAAACCCGTCACGCTCTTCTAGGGCCTGCCGTACAGGCGGCGGGCTTACAATGGCGACTGTGCCCGCTGTTAATCTCGGAATGCCCAAGGTCCCTGAGACCCTCGCCCCTCGTCGCAAGACCCGCCAGATCAAGGTGGGCAAAGTCATGGTGGGCAGTGACCACCCGGTCAGCGTTCAGTCGATGACGACGACTCCGACGACCGACATCAACGGAACCCTGCAGCAGATCGCCGAGCTCACCGCGACCGGGTGCGACATCGTGCGTGTCGCGGTGCCCAGTCAAGACGACGCCGACGTGCTGCACATCATCGCCAAGAAGAGCCAGATTCCCGTCATCGCCGACATTCACTTCCAGCCGAAGTACGTGTACATGGCGATCGACGCGGGGTGCGCCGCCGTGCGCGTCAACCCGGGAAACATTCGTAAGTTCGACGACCAGGTTGCCGAGATCGCGAAGCGGGCGAAAGACGCGGGCGTGAGCATCCGTATCGGCGTGAACGCCGGCTCGCTTGACCCCCGCCTGTTGCAGAAGTATGGCAAGCCCACCGCCGAGGCTCTCGTCGAGAGCGCCGTGTGGGAGGCCGGCCTCTTTGAAGAGCACGACTTCCACGACTTCAAGATTTCGGTCAAGCACAACGACCCCATCGTGATGGTCAAGGCCTACCGTCAGCTCGCCGAGCGGGGCGACTGGCCGCTGCACCTCGGTGTGACCGAGGCGGGCCCGGCCTTCCAGGGCACGATCAAGAGCGCCACGGCGTTTGGCATCTTGCTGAGCGAGGGTATTGGCGACACCATTCGCGTTTCGCTCTCGGCCCCGCCCGCCGAAGAGGTCAAGGTGGGCCTCAAGATTCTCGAGAGCCTCAACCTGCGCGAGCGCAAGCTCGAGATCGTCTCGTGCCCCTCGTGTGGCCGCGCACAGGTCGACGTCTACACGCTCGCCGAAGACGTCACGAAGGGCCTCGAGGGCATGACCGTGCCGCTGCGCGTCGCCGTCATGGGCTGCGTCGTCAACGGCCCCGGCGAGGCCCGCGAGGCCGACCTCGGTGTCGCCTCGGGCAACGGTAAGGGTCAGATCTTCGTGAAGGGCGAGGTCATCAAGACCGTGCCTGAGTCGGAGATCGTCGCGACGCTCATTGAAGAGGCCAACCGCCTTGCGGCATCGATGCCGGATGCTCCGGTCGGGTCGCCCGAGGTCGTCACCGCCTGACGCACAGTGGTGGCCCCCCATCGGGGGACTGACTGCCTCTGCCGCCGCGAGTACGCTGATGGCATCGGCTGGGGGAGCCGACTGGTGCGCACGCGGGGGCGGTGCAAGGCCCACGAGTGGATCAGGGGATCTTCTCCGCTGAGCAGGTTTCCCGCCCCGCGACTCATCGCGAGACGGGAAGGGCCTGCGAGCGATCCAAGCCCCCCTTGCCATCGCTCGCAGGCCTGTTTCATTCTGGCCCCCAAATGGGGGTACGCCGCGGCGCCACGCAGGGCGTGTGTCAGAGCCAAGTAGTCTGGGCCGGTGACCACGCGCCTCTCCCAGCTCTTTCTCCGCACCCTCCGTGACGACCCCGCCGACGCCGAAGTGGCGAGCCACCGCTTGCTCGTGCGGGCCGGCTACATTCGCCGTCAGGCACCGGGGGTGTTCGCGTGGCTGCCGCTCGGCCTGAAGGTGCGTCGGCGCATCGAGGCCATCATCCGTGAAGAAATGGCTCACGCGGGCGCGCAAGAGGTTCACTTTCCGGCGCTGCTTCCGCGAGAGCCGTACGAGGCCACCGGTCGCTGGGAAGAATACGGCGACGGCATCTTTCGCCTGAAAGACCGTCGCGGTGCTGACTACCTGTTGGCGCCGACGCACGAAGAGGTCTTCACACTGCTCGTGAAAGACCTGTACTCGTCGTACAAAGACTTGCCCCTCGCCATCTACCAAATTCAAGACAAGTACCGCGACGAAGCGCGACCCCGGGCGGGCCTGCTGCGCGGTCGCGAGTTTTCGATGAAAGACGCCTACTCGTTCGACATCGACGATGCGGGTCTGGATGCCGCGTACCAAGCGCAGCGCGATGCCTACGAGCGCATCTTCACGCGGTTGGGGCTCGAGTACGTGATCGTTCAGGCCGACGCGGGCGCCATGGGTGGCTCGCGCAGCGAAGAGTTTTTGCACCCCATCCCGATCGGCGAAGACACCTTCGTGCGGTCGGCCGGGGGATACGCGGCGAACGTCGAGGCCTACCGCGTTCCGGTGGTCGAGCCGGTTGACGCGTCGGGGGAGCCCGCGGCGGTCATCCACGATTCGCCCGAGACTCCGACGATCGCCACACTCGTCGCACTCTCGAACGAGAAGTACCCGCGCGCCGATCGGCCCTGGCACGCCGGTGACACGCTCAAGAACGTCGTGCTGCGGCTCACGCATCTCGACGGCTCGAAAGAGCTCGTCATCGTCGGCGTGCCCGGCGACCGCGAGGTTGACCTCAAGCGCGCCGAAGTCGCGTTCGCTCCCGCGGCCGTCGAGGCGGCAACCGATGACGACTTCGCCGCGGCGAAGGGCCTCGTGAAGGGGTACATCGGACCCTGGAGCCCCAGTGGCCCCGCTTTGGGCGAGACGTCGAGCACGGGCATCCGGTATCTGCTTGACCCGCGCGTGGGCGATGGCACCTCATGGATTACGGGAGCGAACGAGCCCGAGAAGCACGTTTACCACCTCGTCGCCGGCCGAGACTTTGTCGGCGACGGTCGTGCTGACATTGCCGAAGTGCGGGCGGGCGACCCTGCTCCCGATGGCAGCGGACCGGTCGAACTCGCGCGTGGCATGGAAATCGGGCACGTGTTCCAGCTCGGCCGCAAGTATGCCGAGGCGCTCGGCCTGCAGGTGCTCGACGAAAACGGCAAGCTCGTAACCGTCACGATGGGCTCGTATGGCATCGGCGTGACGCGCATTCTTGCCGTGATCGCCGAGAACGCCCACGACGAGAAGGGTCTGATTTGGCCCCGCGAGGTTGCGCCGTTCGACGTTCACGTTGTTGCCGCGGGCCGCGATGAACTGGCCTACACGGTCGCCGAGACCCTCGTGAGCGAGCTCGACGCTGCGGGCTTCGACACGCTGTATGACGACCGACCCAAGGTCTCACCGGGCGTCAAGTTTGGCGACGCTGAGCTGGTGGGTGTGCCTCTCGTCGTCGTGGTGGGTCGCGGAGCTGCCGACGGCATCGTTGAGTTCTGGAACCGGGCCACCGGAGAGCGCAGCGAGATTGCGCTGGCCGACGTGCCCGCCGCCCTGCGAGCTCGCTCGTGAGCGCGGCATTGCTCGCCGCAACGGGAGCTGATGCGGGCATCGTGACCATTCTCGCGATCATCGCGGCGACGCTCGGCGGCCTTGGAATCGTGCTCATTGTGGTGCGCGTCGTACTGCGTCGCCGAGACCGGCAGCGTCAGACGTCAGCCGAGCATCCGGTACCGTAGAGGTTCGCACCGACGGCCCATGAGCGGCCGCGCGGTCTCAACCGAATAGCGGAGGTACCCCGGTGGACATCGACCTGAGCATCTTGAGGATGATGGAGCGCGAGCGGGAGATCCCGTTCGATGAGCTCGTGCAGATCATTGAGCAGGCCATTCTGACGGCCTACTTGAAGCACACCGATCGCGCTGAGCCGCGCGATGCCGAGCAACCCGCACCGCGCGTTGAGCTTGACCGCAAGACCGGTCACGTGACCGTCTATGTTCCCGAGTTTGATGACGAGGGGATGCTCATTGGCGAGGCTCCCGATAGCCCCGACGACTTCGGCCGCATCGCCGCGTTCGCCGCCAAGCAGGTCATCAACCAGCGGTTGCGTGACATTGGTGACGACCGGGTGCTGGGTGAGTTCAAGGGCCGCGAGGGCGACATCGTTGCGGGAGTCATCCAACAGGGTCCGAACCCGCGCATGATCCACATCGACCTGGGCGCGGTCGAGGCGATTCTGCCGCCAGAAGAGCAGGTTGCCGGTGAGGAGTACACGCACGGCAGCCGCATCCGCGTGTATGTCACGAGCGTGTCGAAGGGCCTGAAGGGTCCGCAGATCACGGTGAGCCGCACCCACCCCTCTCTCGTGCGCAAGCTTTTTGCGCTCGAAGTGCCCGAGATTGCCAACGGCATTGTCGAGATCACGGCCCTCGCGCGCGAGGCGGGGCACCGCACGAAGATCGCCGTGCGGTCGCTCGAGCCGGGCGTCAACGCCAAGGGTGCGTGCATCGGCGAGTTGGGTCAGCGCGTACGCGCCGTCACCGCCGAGCTCGGCAACGAGAAGATTGACATCGTTGATCACAGTGATGACCTGGCGACCTTCGTGGCCAACGCACTGTCGCCGGCCAAGGTGTCGAGCGCGTTCGTCATCGACCCGGCGACGAAGGCCGTGCGTGCGCTGGTGCCCGACTACCAGTTGTCGCTCGCGATCGGCAAAGAGGGCCAGAACGCCCGCCTCGCCGCGAAGCTGACGGGCGCGAAGATTGATATCCAGCCCGACTCCGTCATGGATGAGTAGCTGGCTGGATCTCAATCTTCGCGCCGAGCGGAGAACGCGTCGCGTTCGGAGCGAGGGGAACTGAATATCGATCTTTGCGCCGAAGCTCGAAACGCATCGCGTTTTGAGCGAGGGTCGGCGCGCGGAATGCAAGGGGGGTAACATGGAACCCGTCAGAACCTGCCTCGGCTGTCGCCAGCGCGCGCCTCGATCCTCACTCGTGAGGGTGGTGGCGATCGATGGATCGGTCGTGGTGGATGCCCTATCCCGGTTTCCGGGGCGGGGTGCGTGGGTGCACCGCACTCGCGACTGCGTCGAAACCGCCACGGTGCGTCGGGCTTGGGCCCGAGCATTGCGCGTAGCGGGTCCGCTCGACGCGGATTCGGTTCTGGCGACCATTTCATCATCCGAAGAAAAGGCTGATCGGCACATGGACAACTAATGAGCGGCTCGAAATGAGTTCCGTCCAGCACTAATGGTCTGCCCCTGCCTGGGTGCGGACCCAGACAGGAGAATTGTGGCTGCGAAACCACGCGTGCACGAGATCGCGAGCGAACTCGGCATTGAAAGCAAGGTCGCCCTCGAAAAGCTCAAAGAGCTCGGCGAATTCGTCAAGGGTCCGTCGTCGACGATCGAACCCCCCGTCGCGCGCAAGCTGCGTGCGGCACTCGAGGCGGAGGGCATTACCGCGCCCAAGGCCCCCGCGGCGGCACCCGCCGCCAAGGCCCCTGCCAAGCCAGCGCCGGCGAAGCCCGCGCCTGCTGCACCCGCGGCTGAGGTCGAAGCGCCGGCCGCGCAGCCCGAGGCGCCGGCCGCACCTGCCGTGAGCGATGGCGATGGCGACGGTGACTCGAGCACACGCTCGGCTGCCGCTGCCGGCCAACCGCGTCCGGGCAACAATCCCTTTGCCTCGCAACAGGGCATGGCCCGCCCAGGAACTCCGCGTCCGGGCAACAACCCCTTCTCGTCGACCCAGGGCATGCCCCGCCCGGGTGGCGGCGCGATTCCGCGCCCGAGCGCTCCGCGCCCCGGTGCGCCGCGCCCCGGCGCTCCGCGCGCCGACGGCGCCGGACGCCCCGGTGCACCCCGTGCACCCT
>CALRWH020000014.1:0-31861 GCA_943371805.1 Pseudomonas synxantha
GCCCGATGAGCACGGCCGCGATGAGCGCGCCAGCGATGACGGCCGGCACCATGCCGAGCGCCATGACTCCGGGCCGGCGGCGCCAGAACGCGAAGCCTCGCGGCACGAGTGCTGCACCGGCGAGCACCTCGCGAACGAGGTGACGCAGGCGGCCGAGGGGCCGACGGCGAGCATCCCGAGCAGCGGGGAATGCGGGAGGAACATCGGCCATGACGGCCACTGTAGACGGCTCGGCCAAGCCTTGTACGGTCTGGCGAAGAATGAGCCGGGAATCTCCATTGCGGCGATGCGGCCGACCCCGTGCTGACTCTAGGCTGGGCTGGCGTACGCGCTGTCGCGTGCGCACGGTCGCACCCGAACCGTCGAACGCGAACCGTCGAACCATCGAGGAGCCTCATGAGCAAGTATGCAGTGACCAACCCCGCCACCGGTGAGACGCTGCGGTCATACCCGACCGCGACGGATGCCGAGGTCGCCACCGCAATCGATCACGCCGCGAACGCCTACCGCGGCTGGTCGCGCACGTCGACCGTCGCCGAGCGTGCGGCTCTCGTCGCCAAGGTCGCCGACCTGCACCGCGAGCGTCGTCAGCACCTTGCCGAGATCATCGTGCGCGAGATGGGCAAGCCCATCGGCGACGCCCTCGGCGAAGTCGACTTCTCGGCCGACATCTACCAGTACTACGCCGACAACGGCCCCGAGCTGCTCAAGGACGAGCCGATCGCACTGGCCGAGGGCAGCGAGGGCTCGGCCTTCATTCGCAAGAGCGCCATGGGTGTGTTGCTCGGCATCATGCCGTGGAACTTTCCGTACTACCAGGTGGCCCGCTTCGCCGGCCCCAACCTGATTCTCGGCAACACCATTCTGCTCAAGCACGCGGCTCAGTGCCCCGAGTCGGCCGAGGCGATCCACCAGATCTTCGCCGACGCGGGCTTTCCGGTCGGGGCGTACACGAATCTCTACGCCACGACCGATCAGATCGCCACGATCATCGCCGACCCCCGCGTGCAGGGCGTCTCGCTCACCGGTTCTGAGCGTGCCGGTGCCGCGGTTGCCGAGCAGGCTGGGCGTCACCTCAAGAAGGTTGTGCTCGAGCTCGGTGGCAGCGATCCCTTCATTCTGCTGAGCACCGACGACCTCGATGCCACGGTCGAAATGGCCACCAACGCTCGCCTCGACAACAGTGGCCAGTCGTGCAACGGTGCCAAGCGTTTCATCGTCATCGACTCGCTGTACGACGCGTTTGTGGAGAAGTTCGTCGCGCAGATGTCGTCGACGCAGGCGACCGACCCGATGGTCGAGGGTGGCGCCTACGGCCCGCTTTCGTCGAGCAGCGCCGCCGAGGGCTTGGAAGACCAGGTCAAGCGTGCGGTTTCGGGTGGCGCCACGGTGCTCACGGGCGGAACCCGCGAGGGCAACTTCTTCACCTCCACGGTGCTCGCGAACGTCAAGCCCGGCAACGACGCCTACTACGAAGAGTTCTTCGGCCCCGTCGCCCAGGTCTTCAAGGTCGCGAACGAAGCCGAGGCTGTGGAGTTGGCGAACGACACCCCCTTTGGGCTTGGCTCGTACTTGTTCACAACCGACATCGAGCAGGCGCACCGCGTTGCCGACAAGATCGAAGCCGGCATGGTGTACATCAACTGCGTGCTCGCCGACAGCCCTGAGCTGCCCTTCGGTGGCATCAAGCGGTCGGGCTCGGGTCGTGAGTTGGGCACGCTTGGCATTGACGAGTTCGTCAACAAGAAGATGATCCGCGTCGCCTAACTTCATGGCGACGACGGTTCTGCTGCGTAACGCGCCCGAGCACGTTCTCGGCGCGTTCACGCCAAAACCGACCACCGTCACCCCCGGCCAGTCTGAAGGTTCTGTCGACCTGTGGACTGCGCCGGGGGAGACCGGTGGGCCTGTTGAGACGGGCATCTGGGAAGCCGATCCCGGCACGTTCACGGCGACCCGTGAGGGCTACCACGAGATCTGCTACCTCATCAGCGGCCGTGTGACCCTCACAGAAGAGGGTGAACAGCCGCTCGAGCTCACTGCAGGCGACCTGTTCGTGACGCCCGCCGGCTGGCGTGGCACCTGGCAGGTGCACGAGAGCGTGCGCAAAGTCTTCGTCATCATCCCCACCGCGCCGGCTGCCGGCGCCTAGTGTTCCGCTTCGACGAACTCGCTTTCGAACACACCCCGATGGGTGACCTGACCCTGCGTCGGCGCTACGAACCGGCCGTCTCGGCCGACGTGTTCGAAGTCAAGCTCGGCGAGGAATACCTCATGTCGAGCCTGTTCACGGTCGCCGAAGAGGCGCTCAGCGAGCTCGGACTTGCGGCCGTGGCATCCGACCGCCGTGAACTCGACGTTGTCGTGGGAGGCCTCGGGCTCGGCTATACCGCGATCGCCGCCTTGCGCGATGAGCGGGTCGCGTCGATGACCGTCGTGGATGCCCTCCCGGCCGTCATCGACTGGCACGAGCGTCGACTGCTCCCCGTCTCGGCCGCGCTGCTCGACGATGCCCGCACGAGACTCGTGCACGGCGACTTCTTCGCGCTCATGCGGGGAGCGCCTGACGAGACCAGCCTGCCGCTCGCCCTCGACGCGATTCTGCTCGATGTCGATCACTCGCCGACCTTCACGCTCGACCCGTCACACGCCGACCTCTACACGATCGAGGGGCTCCGCCGACTGGCTCAGCACCTGCGACCCGGGGGAGTGTTCGCTCTGTGGTCTGACGACCCGCCCGAACCCGCGTTTCTCGACACACTCGGCGCGGTGTTCGCCCGCGTTGTCGGGCACACGATCGAGTTCGACAACCCCGTGACGGGCGGCACCTCGCGCAACGGCGTCTACGTGGCGGTGCTCGCGGGCTAGAAGACGGCGCCGGGGTTGAGAATGCCGCGTGGATCGAACGCGGCCTTGATGCGTTGCTGCAACGCCACTTGCTCGTCTCCCAACTCGTCGGCGAGCCAGCGTCGCTTGAGGGTCCCGATGCCGTGCTCGCCCGTCAAGGTGCCACCGAGGGCGAGAGCAGCCTCAAACAGCTCGCCCGCCGCCGCCCACACCTCGTCAGGAACCTCGTCGCCCTGATAGACGAGATTGGGGTGCAGGTTGCCGTCACCCGCATGCGCCACCGTGGGAATGCGAATGCCATACCGATCGCCGATGCGGCGAATCTCGGCGAACATCTCGGGCAGACGTGAGCGGGGCACCGCGACGTCTTCGATGAGCACCTGACCGAGAGCCGCCATAGCGGGGTGCATGGCGCGGCGCACGGCGAGCATCCGTTCGCCCTCGTCGGGGTCGGTCGTCATGCTCGCGGTTCCGCCGAGTGCGGTGATGATCGCGAGCGCGGCCTTGGCTTCCGACTCCGCCGCCTCGCCGTCGGTCTGCACGAGCAAGTGGGCGCTGTTGGCATCACGCGGGGGCAACCCCAGATGGTTCAGGATGCTCGCGAGCGCCAGCGGATCAACCAGTTCCATCGCCGCGGGCCGGAGGCGCGCAGCGGTGATCGCCGCCGAGGCTTTGGCCGCCTGCTCGATCGTCGCGAAGTACGCGCCGATTGTCGCGACCGGGCCGGTGGGGATCGGCGTGAGCTTGAGCGTCGCCCCCACGATCACGCCCAGCGTGCCCTCAGAGCCGATCATGAGCGCCGTGAGGTCGAGCCCCGTCACGCCCTTGACCGTGCGGTGTCCGAGCCGCATGAGAGTGCCGTCGGCGAGCACAACGTCGAGGCCCAACACGGCCTCGCGCGTGACGCCGTACTTGGCGCACAGCAGCCCGCCGGCGTTGGTGGCGATGTTTCCGCCTACGGTCGAGATCTCTCGACTTGCCGGGTCGGGCGCCCAGCGAAGGCCACGCGGTTCCAGCAGCCGATTGAGCTCGGCGTTGACGATGCCCGGTTCGACGACCGCGAGCTGGTCGGCCTCGTTGATCTCGAGCACGCGCGTCATCGCGACGGTCGACATCACGAGTTGCCCGTGACTGGCCATCGCGCCGCCCGTGAGCCCCGACCCTGCGCCACGCGGCACAACAGGCACGCCGTGCTCATGGGCGATGCGCAGGGCCGCTTGAACCTGCTCGACCGAGCGTGCCGTGATGACCGCGAGCGGGGGGTGTTCGGTGCGCTGGCCCGACTTATCGCTGCGAGCGGCCTCCAGCTCGGCGGCGTTCGTCGACACAGCGTCACCGAGGGCGGCGCGAAGCTTTTCGACGACGTCACTCACGAATGGGGTCACCGACCGTCGAGCGTGCCCAGCAGGGCGTCGAGGAACATCGCGCGATAGGGCGCGGGGTCGACGTCGGTCACGACGGTCGCGAGAGGAAGTTCGCGCGTCGGTGAGATATCAGCACCCACCATCGTGCGCAGGTCAACGACGGTCTGGCCGCGCGTCGACCCCGGTGCGAGGGCAACCTCAACCGGTGCTCGGCGCGTCACGAGGGGCAGCGGGTCGATCGCAGCGCATACCGCACCGGCATCACCGATAGCGACGCGGTCGTCGGCCACGCGTTCCTCGGTGGCGTCAATGCCAATCAGGTGCGTGAGCAGTTCGCCGGCGAGTCGCGCCCCGGGATCACTCGAGGCCGCGAGCGTCGCCGCGTCGTCGTGCGAGACGGCCACGCGGTAGAACGGCTCGAGGCCATACATGAGCACCGGGAGTCCGGCGTCGAAGACGATGGCCGCCGCTTCGGGGTCGTGCCACACGTTGAACTCGGCGGCCGCCGTCGCGTTACCCGTGCCGACTGATCCGCCCATCATGACGAGTCGCTCGATGCGCGGCAGCACCTCGGGGTGCATGCGCACGAGAAGGGCGATGTTCGTCAGCGGGGCAAGGCTGATGATCGTGATCGGCACTTCTGACGCTGAAATGGTGCGGCGCAGCAACTCGACCGCGTGCACGGGCTCGGGCGTGCGGGCCGAGTCGGGCAGTCCGAGGTCGGCGAGGCCGTCGGCTCCGTGGATGGAGGCAGCGTGCTGCGGCGCCTCGAGCAGAGGGCGGTGCGCCCCGGCGGCAACCGGGATGCTGCCAGCGCCGGCCGCATCCAGCACCCGAAGCGTGTTGGTCACCACTTGCGCGAGCGGAGCATTGCCTCCCGTGCACGTGATCGCCCGCACGTCGAGGGCCGGATGCCGCACCGCCAGCAGAATCGCGAGAGCGTCGTCGACCCCCGTATCGACGTCAAGAATGACGGGGCGTGCGGCGCTCATCGGTTGCGCGTTCGGTCGGTGAGCCAAAACAGCCCCGCAATCATGAGCATCGTCGCCGCGACCAACAGCCCCATCGCGGGAGACGTCTCGATGTACCGCGATACCGCGCCGGGTGGTCCGGGGGGCCCCGCGAGCGCAACGCGCAACGCCCCGATGCCGACGCCGAGACCCACCACGGCGAAGCCCAGGCCAACGCCCGTGATGGTGATGCCCGCGTCGGTGCCGCGCGCGAGCCGTCGCACGCGCGTGCGGGTGAACGCGATCGCAGCGCCGACCACGGCGATGAAGCCGAGCGTGAAGGGCTCGAGCAGCGCGGCAATGACGGGCTGGTTCAGCAGAGTGATGCGAACGACGAGCGACACGAGCACGGCGACGACGGCGGCGAGCATGACCCAGCGAAACCTCTGGTCGATTGTCTGCCAGCGCAGCGTCGACAGCAGCACGGCTGCCGCGGCAAACCACAGCACGGGCGCGATGTCGACATAGAGCAGGGCCAATTCGCCGGGCCGCGAGAACACGGCGTCGCCGACACCCAGTTGAAACGCGAGCCCCATGATGACGAGCGCAATCAGCGCGCTCAGCAAAAGCACGCGGGCGACCGACCCCGATCGAGTGGGCATTCCGCCGACGGGAATGGTGGTCGGGGGCGCGTCATCGCTCATGCCCCGATGCTAGGTCACGAGGCGGTCAGCGCGCCGACCGTTGCCTGACTCTGCTCAGATGAACAGTGTTGTGGTCGACTCCGAGGCTTCGCCGAGGAAGGTCGCGACGCCGCCGAGCTCAACACCATCGAGCAAGTCGCTCTGCGCGATCCCCAAGAGATCCATCGTCATGGTGCAGCCGATGAGACGTGCGCCGCCCGCCTGCGCCGAAGCGATGAGTTCGGGCAGCGTGGGCACGTTGTGCTGCTTCATGACGTTCTTGATCATCACCGGCCCCATGCCGGCCATGTTCATGGTCGAGAGTGGCAGGTCGTTGGCGCCCGAGGGCATCATCATGCCGAACATGCGGTCCATCATCTTCTTCTGGCGCTTGGGCGGCTGTTCGCGGCGCAGAGCGTTGAGCCCCCAGAAGGTGAAGAACATCGACACCTGCTCGCCCATTGCGAGTGCTCCGTTGGCGATGATGAACGAGGCGAGCACTTTGTCCATGTCGCCCGAGAACACGACGAACGAGTTCTTGCCCGGGCCGGCGACCGTCGCTCCGCCGAGCGGTCGCGCCGAGGCCATCGCGCCGGCTCCGCCCTTGCGAATGACGGCGACATAGCCAGGGCCTTCGGGCTCGATCGAGACGAGCTCGTGGCCATTGCGCTTGACCCAGGCGGGAGCATCCTGCGCGAATCCGGGGTCGCTCACGTGCACCGTGATCTCGTCGCCCGAATCCGCGGCATTCGCCGCTTCGGCAAGCTTCATGATCGGGCCGGGGCACGCGAGCCCCGTGCAATCCAGATCGATGGATGCGCCGATTCCCGTGGGGGCGAGAGCAAACAGCGAGTGCGTTTCGGCGTAGTTCTCCATCGGCGGGCGCTGCACGGGCACATTGGCCTCGTCGAGTTCGTGCCATGAGCGGAACGTCGTCGAGCCGCCAGAGAGCGTCTTGAGGTCGGTGAAACCACGCTGGCGCAGCGCGCGGTAGGCGAGGTACGAACGGAAGCCCACGGCGCAGTACAGGCGAATCGGCGTGGCCGTGTTCCAGTCTGCGCTCGCGGCGCGAATGGTGTCGAGCGGAACGTTCTCGGCGCCCGGCAGGTGCCACATGCCGAACTCTTCGGCGGTGCGCACGTCGATGATGCGAGCGCCCTCGACGGCCGCGGGGTAGTCCTCGGCGTACCACAGCTCGAGGTCGCCGAGTACGACGTTGCTCGCGACAAAGCCCGCCATGTTGATGGGGTCTTTCGCCGAACCGAACGGGGGAGCGTAGGCGAGTTCGAGCTCTTCGAGGTCAAACACGGTGAGCTTGTTGCGCACCGCGGTCGCGAGCACGTCAATGCGCTTGTCGACACCGTCGAACCCCGCGGCCTGACCGCCGAGTACCCTCCCTGTCTCGGGGTCGAAAACGACCTTGAGGTGCATCATCGCGGTGCCGGGGTAGTACCCGGCATGGCCCGAGGGATGCACGTGCACGGCGCGGTGCGGAAGACCCGCAGCGATGAGCTGCCGCTGTGTCGCACCCGTACCGCCCGCGACCATGTCGAAGACCTTGACGATCGACGTGCCCTGCGTCGAGTGGTACTCGGTGTCGCGCCCGCAAATGCTCTCAGCTGCGACGCGAGCCTGTCGGTTCGCGGGCCCCGCGAGCGGAGCCAGCCACGAGCCCGGCAGCACCGCGTTGGGGGTTTCGACGGCATCGCCCGCTGCCCAAATATGCGGGTCAGAGGTGCGCATGTGGGTGTCGACGACAATGCCACCGCGCTCACCGAGTTCGAGCCCGGCCTCGCGCGCGAGCGCTGTGTTGGGTCGCACACCGGCCGACAGGATCACGAGATCGGCGTGCAGCACCGAGTGATTGGTGAGCTCGACATCGAGACCGCCGGCAGCCTCGCGCACAGCGGCAGCGCCCGTCTCGAGGTGCACGGCGACACCACGACTGCGCAAGTGCGACTCGACGGGCACCGAAAGCTCGTGGTCGATCGGGGGGAGGATCTGGTCGGCGAGCTCCACGACGTCGACTTCGGCCCCGCGGTGCCGCAGGTTTTCGGCCATCTCGAGGCCGATGTAGCCCGCGCCGATGACGACCGCGCGCACGGGGCCCCGGGCGCCCGTGGCGGCCGCGGCGAGCAGGGCATCCAGTTCTGCCTTGATCTGGTCCATGTCGCCGATTCGGCGCAGCACGTGAACGCCCGGCAGGTCGATGCCCGCAATCGGCGGGCGAATCGCTTCGGCCCCCGGCGTCAAGGCGAGTTTGTCGTACGACTCGGTGTACTCGGTGCCGTCGTCGACGCGGCGCACCGTGATGGTCTTCGCCGCGCGGTCGATCGCAACCACTTCGTGGCCGATGCGCACGTCGAGGTCGAGTGCCTCCCGCAAGCTCTCGGGCGTCTGCACGAGCAGCCGGCTGCGATCGGTGATGACACCGCCGATGTGGTACGGCAGGCCGCAGTTCGCGAACGACACGTGGTGACCGCGCTCGAGCACGATGATCTCGGCGAACTCGTCAAGGCGGCGGGCGCGGGCGGCGATGGATGCTCCGGCGGCGACTCCGCCGACGACGATGAGTTTCACGGTGTTCTCCTGACGAGTGGGTCGATCTCGACGGTACGCACCCCGCGTCACCCCGGCCAGAGCCGAAAGGCCCTGCTTTATGGCAGCCGGGACGAACGGCCCTGGTGCCGTGAGGATGACTCCGACAGTCTGGGCACATGACCGTTCACGAGAATTCCCGCCTGGCCATCATCGGAGCAGGAGCCGTTGGCTCGTCGCTCGCCTATGCCTCCCTCATTCGCGGCTCGGCCCGCGAAGTTGTGCTCTATGACATCGATGAAGCACGCGTCGAAGCCGAGGTGCTCGACTTGGCGCACGGCACACCCTTCACCGGGTCGAGCACGATTCGCGGTGGCGCCGATCTTGACGTGGTCGCGGGGGCAAACATCGTCGTCGTGACGGCCGGGGCGAAGCAACACCCGGGCCAGAGTCGACTCGACCTCGCCGGAGTCAACGTGGGCATTCTCGAAAAGCTCATGCCGGAACTCATCGATCGCGCGCCCGACGCGGTCTATGTGCTCGTCACCAACCCCTGCGATGTTCTTGCGGTGGCCGCGCAGCGCTTCAGCGGGCTACCCGCGGGTCGGGTCTTCTCGAGCGGCACCGTGCTCGACAGTTCGCGCCTCAAGTGGCGCTTGGCGGAGCGGGTCGGAGTGACCGCATCGAGCGTGCACGCCATGATCGTGGGCGAGCACGGCGACAGTGAGTTTGCGCTGTGGTCGCAATGCCGCATTGGGCCGATTCCCGTGCGCGAGTGGGTCGACGATCGTGGCGAGCTCATCACTGTTGAAGAGCTCGACCAAAT
This sequence comes from Pseudomonas synxantha, assembly GCA_943371805.1. Taxonomy (GTDB): domain Bacteria; phylum Actinomycetota; class Actinomycetes; order Actinomycetales; family Microbacteriaceae; genus Microcella. The sequence continues at coordinate 9,209 of CALRWH020000014.1, forward strand.
CGCATACGAGGTCAAGACCGCGGCCTACAAGGTCATCGCCGGAAAGGGGGCGACCAACTACGCCATCGGCCTCTCGGGCGCTCGCATTGTCGAAGCCGTGCTCAATGACGAAGGGGCCGTGCTCCCTGTCAGTTCGGTGCTCGATGACTACCGCGGAGTCAGCGGCGTCGCCTTGTCCGTGCCGAGCATCATCGGCGCGAAGGGTGTCTCCCGCGTGATCGATGTTCCTTTCTCCGCAGAAGAAGAACGACTCTTGCACGCCTCAGCCGAGACGATTCGCCAGTCGCTCGCGCAACTCAATCTGGCGTAGGGATGCTCGACGCGAGCCGCCGCGCGCGCGGCTCGCGCGGCTCTGTCTAACCGAGTTCGTCGCGCTCGGGCTCACGGCCGCGCAGCCGTTCGATCTGCCGTCGGTCGCGCTTGGTCGGTCGACCGGCGCCGCGTTCGCGCAGCACGGTAGCCGGGCGCTCTTCTTTCGGCGGGGGCGGGGGAGTCTGATCGTCGAAGTTGAGGGCCGCGAGCGGAGCGCTCGTGCGCTTCGAGATGAGCCCGGTGACGACGACAATGCGCTCACCGCCGGGTGTGAGAGCACGAACCCGGTCGCCCACTCGCACCACCTGGGCGGGCTTCGCTGACGCATCGTTGACCTTGATGTGGCCTGCTTTGCACGCGGCCGTCGCGGCTGAGCGCGTGGAATAGAGCCGAATTGCCCACGCGTAGGCATCGACGCGCACGCCAGCGGGCGAGGATGCGGGGCTCATGCCCTCCAGCGTACGAGGCTCGCTCGCCCCCCTCGTGTGCCCGTGCAGGCGTGCCGGGTAGCGTGTCGTCATGCCCACTGCTCTCATCACCGGCGCCACGGCCGGAATCGGTGCCGAGTTCGCTCGCCAACTCGCGTCTCGCAAAACAGACCTCGTGATCGTCGCGCGCGACGCCGCGCGGCTCGCGGCCACCGCGCAGGCTCTGCACGACGAGTTCGGCGTGCACGTTGAGGCGCTCCCCGCTGACCTGCTCGCGGCCGAGGGGCTCGCCGCTGTCGACCGACGTGTGGCTGACGACGAGCGGCCGATTGACGTGCTCGTCAACAACGCGGGCTACGGCATCCGGGGCGAACTCGATGAGAACTCGTTCGACGTCGAAAAGCACCATCTCGACATCCATGTCACCGTGCCGCTTCAGCTCACGCAAACAGCACTGCGGGGCATGCTCGAGCGCGGCCACGGGCGCATTGTCGTGATCGCCAGTGTTGCTGCGTTCACTCCGCGCGGCACGTACTCGGCAGCGAAAGCGTGGGCGGTCATGTTCGCGCGCGGTGCCAACATTGTGTACCGCTCGCGCGGAGTGAGTGTCACGGCCGTGTGCCCGGGATTCGTCCGCACCGAGTTTCATGACCGCATGAAGGTGAGCACCAAGGGCATTCCCGAGTTCTTGTGGCTGCGTGCGCCACAGCTCGTACGACTCGCGCTTCGCGGAATCGATCGCGGGCGGTCCGTCGTCATCCCCACCGTGCGCTACCGGGTGATCGCCGGTCTCGCTCGAGTGCTTCCCGATCGCCTGGGTACCGCGGGTCAGTTTCGCTCGCGCGACTAGCCTGCGGTGCCGACGAGGTTGGCGGTGCTGCGCTCGCTCTCGGCAGCGAGCGAGGCCTTCCAGTCGACGAGGCCTCGCACGACGGCACTCGGGTCATCGGCAAGAGACTGCATCGCATCGGCCGGAACGAAGTAGTTGAGTGCCACGAATCCACGCACACGCTCGTCAGGGTCGCTCGCGAGGCGCCTCAAGATGTCGCACGACACGTGCTCGTTCTTCGCGAGGCACGCCCGAACTCCGGGGTCGGGGTCGTGCGACAGCGCTTCATAGACCTCGGCCGGTGCGTGGTACGACAAGGCCGCGCTCTCGCGAATCTTTGGGTTCGGGTCAGCAGCCAAGCGACGGATGCGCGACACCTTCGACGCGGTCACGGCCGGCGACAAAAACTGGGCGACCGGATCGTCCGAGGTCTGCATCGCCGGGGCTGAATCGGCAAGCTGGCGACGTTGAGCAGGCGTGTTGAAGCGAATGCACGACATGCCAGTGATGCTAATCAGGCTGCGGGGGCATCCGCGGTAGCGGCACGGCCGCCGCGGGGAATCCACGGAATGAGCATCGACGTTCGGCTCTGATAGTCCGCGTACTCGGGGTACTTGCTCAGCGTGATCTCTTCGGTGAACCGCGTTGAACCGATGAAGAGCGCGGTCAAGAGAATCGGACCGATGATGGTCCAGTGCAGGGCCGCCCCGAGCGCGGCAGCGCCCATGGCATACAGAACCCACCACTGTGCCTGCTCGAAGAAGAAGTTCGGGTGACGGCTCAACCGCCACAGACCAGAGGTCACGAACTGCTGCGCGGGCGCGTGGCCTGCCGCGATCGCTGCTTTTTTGGTCTGGTGGAAGTTCCATTGCTGTTGGTCGGCAATGAATTCGCCGATCAAGAAGGCGAGAAAGAGGGCCGCAAGCGCGAGGTCGAGTGGGCCGACTGGAACACTTCGGTTCTCATAGGCCACAAGCGCGGGCAAGGCGATCAACAGCAACAACGCGTTTTGGAAGATCACAATGAACAACAGATTGAAGACCTGGAACTGGCCTGCGGTCATCCGCTCACGCAAGATCGGCCAGCGGTAATCTTCGACCCCGCTGTACCCACCTTTGCGCGCAAAGTTGAAGGTCAGGCGCGCCCCCCAGAGGGCGACAAGTACGGTCATGATCGTGAGTCGCGGGTCGGTAAACCCGGTGCCTGCCCAAAAAACAGCGACATAGACCACGGGAACAATCGACCAGATGCGGTCGACCCACGAATGGTCTCCCGTCAAGAGCGAAGCGACCCAGGTGAACAGGCTGACTCCGGCAGCAATGCCGAGAACGATGACGACGGTGTCCATGGCTGACAGAGTAGCGCCGCTTGGCCTGCCTGCACTCGCCCGGCCTCGATAGACTCACGAACGTGTCGCAGCCGCAGAGCACTCCCGATCACGATGCACCGGTGGTCAGCGATCGCGTGCTCACTGTCCCCAACGCGCTCAGCGCGCTTCGCATTCTTCTCGTGCCGGTTTTTCTCGTGCTGGTGCTCGCAGGCCTGGATCTCGCCGCACTCATCGTCATCATCGTCTCAAGCGTGAGCGACTTTCTCGACGGAATCATCGCTCGTCGTTTTTCGCAAATGACCAAACTGGGCCAGCTGCTTGACCCGGCCGCCGATCGGTTGTTCATCTTCGCCGCGGTCATTGCTCTCGCCGTGCGCGAGGTCGTGCCGTGGTGGGTTGTCGCGGTCATCGTCGGGCGTGACGTCTTTCTGGGAGTTCTCGGTCTCGTGCTCGCTCACCACGGTTATGGCCCTCTTCCTGTTCATCACTTGGGCAAGGTGGCAACATTCGCGCTCTTCTACGCTCTACCGATCCTTGTGCTCGGGCAGGCGTTTCCGGAGGTGCAAGCCGTCAGCGATCCGATCGGCTGGGCGTTCACTCTGTGGGGTGCGTTCCTGTATTGGTGGGCGGGCATCCTCTACCTTCGTCAGACGCGAGAGTTAACCTCGAGAACCCCGCAAAGGTCCTCCGACGCATCAGATACGCTGGGCGTTCAAAGGAGGTCGATCGATGGCTGAATCCGCGCCCGACGAGCACGGCGGCGCCACTGCGGGCGCGTACAGGCCGCACGAGACCACGGTGCACTACGGGCCCGAGTTCGCGGCGCAACTCGCTGCACTCGAGGCGGGTGTCAGCCCCGAAGAGCACGAGGTGATCGGAGCCTTGCCGTCCGGGTCGGCCTTGCTCATCGTCCGCACGGGGCCGAACGCTGGCGCGCGTTTCTTGCTCGACGCCGACGTGACGGTAGCCGGTCGCCATCCTGAGGCTGACATTTTTCTCGACGACGTGACTGTGTCGCGCAAGCATGCCGCGTTCTTGCGGAGCGGCACGACCTTCTCGGTTCGCGATCTTGGCTCGCTCAACGGCACGTTCATGGCGGGTGAGCGAATTGGCGACACGGTTGTCATGACCGACGGGTGCGAGGTGCAGGTCGGAAAGTTTCACTTGACGTTCTACGCGTCTCGCTTTGACCTCAGCACGGGGGCCTGATGGTGTCGCGGTCTGCGGCCGCCACGACGCGCTCATCACCGTCAAGCGGGTTACTGAGCATCGGGCAGGTCTTGGCGAAGCTGACTCCAGAGTTTCCTGATCTCACCCCCTCGAAGCTCCGGTTTCTCGAAGAGCAGCAACTGCTATCGCCCGAGCGCACCGAGTCGGGGTATCGAAAGTTCTCTGCGTCAGACGTCGACCGGTTGCGCTTCATTCTCACGATGCAGCGCGACCACTTCTTGCGCCTGAAGGTCATCCGCGGCTACCTCGATGACATCGAAGCGGGGCGCACTCCGGCATTGCTCGCGAGCGGCACAGTGCCGAACTCGATTCTCGTGACGGAACGCCGGTACAGCCGCGCAGAGCTCGTGCGCGAAGCAGGTGCGAGTCCGTCGCTCCTCAGCGACGCCATTTCTGCGTCGCTTATCACGGCCGCCGAGACCTTCGGAGATGAGGCTGTTCACGTGCTCAAAGCGCTCGTGGAGTTGCAGCGCTCCGGCATCGAGCCGCGACACTTGCGGGGTTTTCGTGCCGCCGCTGAACGTGAATTGGGATTGATCGAGAGTGCCCTGATTCCGGTGTCTCGACGAAACGATCCATCGAGCCGCGCCAAGGCCGCCGAGCTTGCCCGAGAGATTGCGGGGCAGCTCGAAGTTGTCCGCTCGAGTCTCATCCGTTCGGCGCTGGGCAAGCTACAGTCATAGTCGTGCCCGACACGCCGAGGTGTTCGAGCGAATGTCTCCGATCGACGTGTGACGGCTCGCTACTCTGAACGGCGTGGCACCAACTGTCACGTTAATGATGAAGGTTAGGTAGGGGTCATGACCGACGCTGACGATCGTTACGACCTCGGGTTGCTCTTCACTGACGGAATGCCCGAGCTCGACGACCAAGCGGGGTATCGCGGCGCCGTCGCAGCACGGGCAGCGGGCATCTCGTATCGTCAGCTCGACTACTGGGCTCGCACCGAACTCGTCGAACCCACAGTTCGAGGAGCTGCCGGCTCGGGAACGCAGCGGCTCTACGGCTTTCGCGACATCCTTGTTCTCAAGCTCGTCAAGCGACTGCTTGACACGGGTATCTCGCTCCAGCAGATTCGCACGGCGGTCAATCAGCTCCGTGAGGCGGGTGTCAATGATCTCGCGCAGACGACTCTCATGAGCGATGGCGCGAGTGTTTACCTCTGCACGAGCGATGACGAAGTTATCGACCTTGTCAGTCGTGGCCAAGGTGTGTTTGGAATCGCGGTCGGCAAGGTATTGCGCGAGGTCGAGAGTTCACTTGTCGCACTCGACGCGACTGCCGTGGCAGACCCGAGCGATGAACTTGCCGCTCGTCGCGCATCGCGCGCGTCATAACGTCGCGCAGCCTTCAGCGGCGTGCGCTCGCTTAGAGGTTTGAAAACTCGCCCATCTTCGCGGTGCGCATAATGCGTTCGAGCAGCTGGTCAAAGTTGCGGGCCATTTCTTGCGCGCTGTCGCCCGGCCACACGTGCAAGGGCTTTGCCGCCCCCTGAGCTTGCTGCAGCGAGGTGCGCTCGGGCAATTGTGGCGCGAGCACGAGAGGGCCGAACATGTCGCGCAATTCTTTGATGCGGAACTGGTGCTCGAGCGATTGCACGCGCGCGCGGTTCACGATGATGCCGAGCGGCTGCAAGCGGGGGGAGAGCCCGCGGCGAATTTCTTCGATTGCTCGCAAGGCGCGGTCAGCGGCGGCGACGGAGAACAGTCCCGGTTCGGTCACGACGACGACGCGATCGCTCGCGGCCCACGCCGTGCGGGTGAGCGCGTTGAGTGACGGTGCGCAGTCAACGAGAACGAGGTCGTAGTCGGCCTCCACATGAGCGAGCGCTTCTTCGAGCTTCCAAATCTCGCGGATGCTCGGGTGCGGTCCGTCGAAATTGATGGCGCTCGGGCTGCCGATCATGACATCGACGGTTCCGGGTCGTCCGCGTGTCCAGCCGCTCGGGGCGATGGCCTGGCGAACGGTGCGTTCTTTTGGTGAGGCCAACACATCAGCGACGGTGAGATGGCCTGCAACCTGAATGTCCATGCCCGTTGACGCGTCTGACTGCGGATCGAGATCGACAACGAGCGTACGGAGTCCATGAGAGAAGGCCGCTGACGCCAAACCCAGCGTCACCGTTGTTTTGCCCACGCCCCCCTTGAGAGAGCTAATGCTCAGTACGTGCACGAGTAACGACCCTACCTTCACTAGTGTGGAGAAGCGCGCATGCGCACCGACCTCGGCCCGCCACCACCGGAGCCATGTCGACCCCGACCCGGGCCGATTCCGAGAGGACACGATGTTTCGGAAGATCCTTGTTGCCAACCGCGGAGAGATTGCGATCCGTGCGTTCCGTGCCGCCTACGAGCTGGGTGCCAAGACGGTTGCGGTCTTCCCCTACGAAGACCGCAACTCCATGCACCGGCTGAAGGCTGATGAGGCCTACCAGATTGGTGAGCCCGGGCATCCCGTGCGCGCCTATCTCGACGTGTCAGAAATCATTCGCGTCGCGAAGCTCTCGGGCGCCGACGCGATCTATCCCGGCTATGGCTTTTTGAGTGAGAACCCCGATCTCGCACAAGCGGCAGCCGACGCCGGCATCGCATTCATCGGCCCACCCCGGTCGGTGCTCGAAATGGCCGGTAACAAAGTCACGGCGAAAGAGAAGGCCATTGCCGCGGGAGTCCCCGTGCTGCGATCGAGCCCGGCGACGACAGACATGCAGGTGCTCCTCGATGCCGCCGATGAGATCGGATTCCCCATCTTCGCTAAGGCCGTAGCCGGAGGCGGCGGGCGAGGGATGCGCAGGGTCGAGAAACGCGAAGACCTCAAGGCGGCGCTCGAAGCCGCCATGCGTGAGGCAGACAGCGCCTTTGGTGATCCGACGATGTTCGTCGAACAAGCGGTTGTTCGCCCTCGTCACATTGAGGTGCAGATTCTCGCGGATGCCACGGGCGAAACCGTTCACTTGTTTGAGCGCGACTGTTCAGTGCAGCGGCGCCACCAGAAGGTCATCGAGATCGCTCCGGCGCCCAACCTTGACGAAACCACCCGGCAGCAGATGTATCGCGACGCCGTAGCCTTCGCCAAGTCGATCGGCTACGTCAACGCAGGAACAGTCGAGTTCTTGCTCGACACCGCCGGCGAGCGAGCAGGCGAGCACGTTTTCATCGAGATGAACCCGCGCATTCAGGTTGAACACACCGTGACCGAAGAGGTCACCGATGTCGATCTCGTGCAATCTCAGATGCGCATTGCCTATGGGCAGACGCTCGCCGAGTTGGGGCTGCTGCAAGAGCAGATTCACTTGCGTGGTGCCGCCTTGCAGTGCCGCATCACGACAGAGGATCCGGCGAGCGGGTTCCGCCCCGACACCGGCAAGATCACGACCTACCGTTCTCCCGGTGGAGCAGGCGTTCGTCTCGATGGCGGCACCATTGCGTCGGGAGCACAGATCTCACCGCACTTCGACTCGATGCTTGCGAAGATGACGTGCCGCGGCCGCGACTTCACCTCGGCAGTGTCACGAGCGCGGCGCGGGCTCGCTGAGTTTCGCATCCGCGGCGTGACCACCAACATTCCGTTCTTGCAAGCCGTGCTCGACGATCCGGCGTTCCAGGCTGGCGATCTCAGCACGTCGTTCATCGACGAGCGCCCGCACCTCGTGCGCACGAGTCCGTCGAAAGACCGCGGCACCAAGATGCTCGCGTGGCTCGCCGACGTGACCGTCAACCAGCCCAACGGGGCCGGCGTCGGCGTGATTGACCCCGCCGTCAAGTTGCCCGCCGTTGACCTCTCGGTGCCCGCTCCCGACGGTTCGCGGCAGCGACTCCTCGCGCTCGGTCCGGAAGGCTTCGCCTCGGCTCTGCGTCAGCAGACGGCTCTAGCGGTGACCGACTCGACGTTCCGCGATGCGCACCAATCGCTCTTGGCAACCCGCGTGCGCACGACCGATCTCGTGCAGGTCTTGCCGCACGTCGCTCGCCTCACGCCCGGGCTCTTGAGCGTCGAAGCGTGGGGTGGCGCGACCTACGACGTCGCGCTGCGCTTCCTCGGTGAAGACCCCTGGCAGCGCCTTGCGGCGATGCGCGAGGCTCTTCCCAATGTCGCCATTCAAATGCTGCTGCGGGGGCGAAACACGGTTGGGTACACGCCGTACCCCACCGAAGTGACAGACGCGTTCGTGGCCGAAGCAGCGGCAACCGGCATCGACATCTTCCGCATCTTTGACGCTCTCAATGATGTCGATCAGATGCGTCCGGCGATCGACGCGGTGCTCGCTACGGGCACGACGATCGCCGAAGTGGGCATGTGTTACACGGGCAATTTGCTCGATCCGGCAGAAGACCTCTACACACTCGACTACTACTTGCGGCTTGCTGAGCAGATCGTTGAGTCGGGGGCGCACATCATCGCGCTCAAAGACATGGCGGGCCTCTTGCGGGCGGGCGCGGCTGAGAAGCTTGTCGCGGCATTGCGCGAGCGGTTTGACCTTCCGGTGCATGTCCACACGCACGACACGGCCGGAGGCCAACTAGCCACTCTCCTGGCAGCATCACGAGCCGGAGCAGACGCCGTCGATGCTGCGAGCGCGCCAATGGCCGGTACGACGTCTCAGCCGTCACTCTCGGCTCTTGTGGCAGCTCTCGAGCACACCGATCGAGACACCGGTCTCGGTCTCGCGCCCGTGGCAGACCTGGAGCCCTACTGGGAGGCCGTGCGCCGTGCATACGCGCCGTTCGAGTCGGGAATTCCCGGGCCGACGGGCCGCGTCTACACGCACGAGATTCCGGGCGGTCAGCTCTCGAACCTCAGGCAGCAGGCCATTGCGCTCGGGCTCGGCGACCGCTTCGAGGTCATCGAAGACTGGTATGCCGCGGCGAACCGCATTCTCGGTCGCCCGACAAAGGTCACTCCCTCCTCGAAAGTCGTTGGAGACCTGGCCCTGCAGATGGCCGCGGCCGGTGCCAACCCGGTCGATTTCGAAGAGAACCCTCAGAACTACGACATTCCTGACTCGGTCATCGGCTTCATGGCCGGTGAGTTGGGTGATTTGCCGGGCGGATGGCCAGAGCCGTTCCGCAGCAAGGTGCTGGCGGGGCGAACCGTGAAAATCGGCACAACGCCCATCACTGACGACCAGCGTGCCAAACTCGCGGGCAGCACCGACGACCGGCGCCTCATGCTCAACCAGTTGCTCTTTCCGCAGCCCACACAACAGTTCTTGCAAGTGCGTGAGCAATACGGCGACCTGTCTGTGCTGGCGACGCCTGACTACCTCTACGGACTCCGACCCGGGGTTGAGCACTCGATTGAGATTGAGCAGGGTGTCAGCCTTCTCGTGAGCCTCGAAGCGATCGGCGAGCCGGATGAGAAGGGCATGCGCAATGTCATGGCCACTCTCAATGGTCAGTTGCGTCCGATTACCGTGCGCGACCGCAGTGTCGCAGTCGATGCCGCGAGCGCGGAGAAAGCCGATCTCGGCCAACCGGGCCAGATCGCAGCACCCTTTATGGGCGTTGTCACGCTTCACGTCGCTGAAGGTGATCGCGTGCAAGCGGGCCAGGCGGTTGCCACGATCGAAGCGATGAAGATGGAAGCGGCCATCACCACGCCGGTCTCGGGCACCGTTCAGCGGCGTGCAATCCCGACGACCCAGCAGTGCGAAGCGGGCGACTTGCTCGTCGTTATCGCGGAGTAGGTGACCGCCGCTCGGCGTCTTCAGAGGTCGACGTCAGCGGGCACGGCTAGAATGAGCAGTCTGTCGATCCCGAAGAGAGTTGCTCCAGTGGCTGAAAAACGTGTCAGAACCAAGGTCGAGCGCGCGTCGACCGCGGCAGCGACCGTGGCCGACGGTGTTGAACCGACGGCCGATACTGACTTGGCCGCGGCGGTACCCGAGAGCTTGACGTTCAACGTCGAGTTGCCGGCGCCGGTGCACGAGAAGCCCGAAGACGAGCAGGCGGTGGCTCTCGTTGAGCGAGGCGTTGACCCCTCCGTCATTCAGGTGCTCGACTCGGGAACCACCGTCATTTCCCTTGCTGACGACGATCTTCACGCCGTCGTGACAAACCCCGAGGTCGAGCCGGAGCCCGGCGTTCCGCCCCTGCCGGTTGTCGAAGGGGTTTACACCCGGCGCGACATGCTCGACGGCGTGCATCAAGGCCCCGAATCGGCCGCCATGCTCACGGCTGACCGGCTCATCGAGCCGCGTCGCCGTTCTCGCACGGCGCCGGAAGGCCTGTGGCCCGCGTTCGTCTATGCGATCACCTTCCATCTCGTCAACCTCGGCGATTCACCCCGCGTACGGGCTCGCAAAGAGCTCGACGCGCGGATTGCGACGAAGTTCGAGGGCGGGGCACGATTCGTGCCGGTGCTCACCCGCAAGGGGGGAGTGGGCAAGACAACCATCACGACGCTCTTGGGTATGGCTCTCGCCGAAGTTCGTGACGACCGCGTCATCGCGATTGACGCGAATCCTGACCGCGGAACCTTGTCTGAGCGGGTCGCCCGGCAAACACGCGCAACGGTGCGAGATGTCGTTAACCGTGCTCCGAGCATCCAGGGTTTCACCGACTTTTCGACCCTGGTGTCGCGCGACGAAACCCGGCTCGACATCCTCGCGTCTGATACCGATCCGATGCTGTCAGAGGCGTTTGACGAGAACGACTACAACGTGGTGGCCGATCTGGCCGCGCGGTACTACTCGGTCGTCTTGACTGACTGCGGCACCGGCATCGTGCACTCGGTCATGCGGGCGACGCTTCAGCGCGCTGATGCCCTCGTTATCGTGTCGGGGGGCAGCGTTGATGAAGCGCGACTCGCGTCTGAGACACTCACGTGGCTCGAAGCCAATGGCTACGGTGAACTCGTTCGCGAATCGATCGTTGCGATCAACACGGCAACGCAAGGCACCAACCTTGTCAAGCTCGAAGAAATCGAAGCCCACTTCGCTTCGCGTGTGCGTGAGATCGTTCGTATTCCCTACGACGATCTGCTCGCGGCCGGATCAGTGATCTCGTGGAAAGAGCTTCGCCCGCTCACGCGACAGGCTGCTCGCGAGCTCGCCGCACTCATCGCGCAAGGCATGCCTGTGCGTCGCGGAGTCTGACGGGTTCATGACCGTTCGGCCCATCCGTTTGTTCGGCGACCCCGTGCTTCGCAGTGCGGCTGACCCGATTCGCCGCATTGATGCGTCTGTCCACGCGCTGGTAGCCGACTTGCTCGACACCGTGGCGGTGCCCGGCCGCGCAGGCGTTGCCGCGCCACAGATCGGGGTGTCGTTACGCGCGTTCAGTTACAACGTTGATGGCGTTGTCGGCTACGTACTCAATCCCGAACTGGTCGAGGTGCGCGGCGAAGCCGAACCGGTCGAAGAAGGGTGCTTGAGTGTTCCGGGCTTTGGCTTTGAGCGCCGCCGACACCCGTGGGCGCGCGTGGTCGGGATCGATCTCGACGGTAACGAGGTCGACGTGAGCGGAGACGGTTTGCTCGCGCAAGCGCTTCAACACGAGTGCGACCACCTCGACGGTCGCCTCTACATCGAAGGTCTTGATCCGGAGATCAAGCGTGACGCCATGCGCGCCGTGCGGCAAGCCGACTGGTTCGCACGGCCCTAACGCCGCACTGCCCTCACACCGAGCGGGCATCGCCGTCAAGGTGACGACGACGCCCGTCGGTTGGCGCTCGCATCGGGCCGGTTACTGCAGCGAGATGCCCTGGGTTTCAGGAGCCCCGCTGTACATGCCCTCGATCACGTCGGCAAAGTCGCTCGTGATCACGTGGCGCTTGATGCTCATCTTCGGGGTGAGGTGCCCGCTCGCCTCGGTGAATTCGGTCGCGAGCACGGTGAACTTGCGAATGGACTCCGCCCGCGAAACGCGGCTGTTCGCGGCATCGATGGCCCGCTGAACCTCGGCAAGAACCTTCGGGTTCTGGGCCGCGTCGGTGAGCGACATTTGCGCGTCGAGCTCGTTGTTGTTGAGCCACACCGGGAGCATCTCCGAGTCAAGAGTCACGAGCGCCGAGACGAACGGCTTCTGGTCTCCGACGACGACGACCTGCCCGATGATCGGATTGGCGCGAATGGGGTCTTCGAGGGCTGCGGGGGCGACGTTCTTGCCTCCGGCCGTCACGATGATCTCTTTCTTGCGGCCAGTGATGGTCAAGAAACCGTCGTCATCGAGCGTGCCAATGTCTCCGGTGCGGAACCACTCGCCGTCCATGACTTCGGCTGTGGCTTCGGGCTTCTTCCAGTAGCCAGCAAAGACGTTGATGCCCTTGACGAGGATTTCGCCGTCGTCAGCGATCTTCAGCCCGACTCCGGGCAGCGCGGGCCCGGTTGTTCCGATCTTGAACTTGTCGACCAGGTTGATGGTGGCGGGGGCAGTCGTTTCGGTGAGCCCGTACCCCTCGAGAATGCGGATGTCGAGGCTGCGGAAGAAGTGTGCGAGCCGGAGCCCGAGCGGCGCAGAACCCGACACGGCGTAGACAACACGACCGCCCATGGCCGCGCGCAGCTTGCTGTAGACCAAGCGATCAAACAGGGCGAACTGAACCTTGAGGCCGAAGGGCACGCTGCCCGCGTCGAGGGCCTTGGAGTGCGCGATCGCGACATCAGCGGCCTTGCGGAAGATCTTTCCCTTGCCGCCGGCCTCGGCCTTCTGCTCGGCAGAGTTGTAGACCTTCTCGAAAACGCGTGGAACAGCGAGCAAGAAGGTGGGCTTGAACGAGCCCAGTGACGGCAGAAGCTGCTTGGTGTCGGCCTGGTGGCCGATCTTGACACCGCCGTGAACGCCGAGCACAGAGATGAATCGCGCAAAGACGTGCGCGGTCGTGATGAAGAGCAGTGTCGACGACTGAGGATTCACGATCTGACTCATCGACACGGCCGCGTTGCGGCACAGCTCGACGAAGTTCGAGTGCGTGAGGATGCACCCCTTGGGAACGCCGGTGGAGCCAGACGTGTAGATAAGAGTGGCCAGGTCGCTGCCCTTGGCCATTGTGCGTCGAGTTTCAAGATCGGCGTCGGTGACTCCCTCGCCCGACGATGCGAGCTTCTCGAGGTCACCCAAGTGCATTTGCCACACGTGCCCGATCTTGGGCAAATCGCTGGCCACTTCGTCGAAGCGCGCGAAGTGATCGGCGGTTTCAACGATCATGTGGTGCGCTTCGGAGTCGTCGAGGATGTACTGCACTTGGCTCGGAGAACTCGTCTCGTAGATCGGCACGAGAACGGCGCCAGCAAACCAGGCCGCGAAGTCGACCAGGGTCCACTCGTAGCGCGTTTTGCACATGAAGCCGATCTTCTCGCCCGGCTTGACGCCGGCGGCCATGAAGCCCTTGGCGAGTGCCGTTACCTGGCGGTGGAACTCAGCAGCCGTCACGTCAGTCCACCCACCGTCAGCGGTCGGCAGCGCGAAAAGAGCACCGTTCGGCGTCTGGCGCACGCGCTCGACGAGGAGGTCACTCGCATTCGCATCGGGGTCAGGCGTCACGACGGCCGGGACGTAGAACTCTTTCACGGCAACTCCTTTGGTACCGAACGGGCAATTGGTGCCCCCACTCTAGTCTCGCTACGGCTGAGAACGGACGGGCCTTCTCGCCGTCAGTAGACTCGACCCTCGTGCACTCCATCGGAATAGACATCGGCGGAACCAAGATCGCTGGCGCCCTCGTGAGCGATGACGGAGAAATCATCTCTGAGCTTCGAGAGCCAACCCCGGCCGGAGACCCCGTGGCCATCACTGACGTGGTGGTGCGCATGATCGAGCAATTGAGCGAGGGTCAGCAGGTCATCGCTGCTGGCGTGGCCGCAGCAGGCTTCATCGATGCTGCGCAGTCAACGGTGTACTACGCACCAAACATCAACTGGCGCAATGAACCATTCCGTGAACGCCTTCGTGAGCGACTCGATCTCGATGTGACGATCGACAACGACGCCAATGCTGCCGGGTGGGCTGAGTTTCGTTTCGGAGCAGCCCGCGATGCCCACGACATGACCATGCTCACGATTGGTACCGGTGTTGGCGGCGCAATCGTGACGGGAGATCGACTCTTGCGGGGCGGGTTTGGCACCGCGGGAGAGCTGGGGCACTTGCGCGTCGTGCCCGATGGCCTGCCTTGTGGGTGCGGCGCGCGCGGGTGCATCGAGCAATACGGATCAGGGCGCGCGCTCTTGCGCATGGCCAACGAAATCGCCGACGCTGGAGGAATCGGGCTTCAGCTGTCGGTCGAGCGTGAACGCGCGGGCGGGCTCACGGGTGACATTCTCGCCAAACTGCTCGTCGATGAAGACGCGGGGGCGCTGCACGCACTTCGTCAGCTTGGCAACTGGCTGGGCCAGGCGTGTGCCAGCTTGAGTGCCGTACTCGACCCAGAGATGTTCGTGTTCGGCGGGGGAGTCTCCGTTGCCGGCGACCGGCTCCTCGATCCCATTCGGGAGTCGTATCTCGCGCACCTGCCGGCGCGGGGGTACCACCCCGAACCTCAATTCGTGGTGGCCGAGCTCGTCAACGACGCGGGAGTGGTGGGTGCCGCCGATCTCGCGCGCATCCATGCCACGTCACTCGGTTCGTAATTCTTGCCCCGAGCGGATGCTCCGCTCACCAGTTAGGCTGAACCGCGCTGCTGACGAAGGGAACCCTCGGTGTTCTACTGGCTCATGAAGAACCTGGTGATCGGGCCTATTCTGCTGACCGCCTTCCGGCCGTACGTGCGTGGTGTGGAGAATGTGCCCCGTACCGGTGCCGTGATTCTCGCGAGCAACCACTTGTCGTTTACCGACTCGGTCTTTCTTCCGCTCGTGCTCGATCGACGCGTGGTCTTTCTGGCCAAGAGCGATTACTTCACCGGCCGCGGCATCAAGGGTTGGCTCATCAAGATGTTCTTCGAGGCGAGCGGCCAGCTTCCGATTGACCGCTCGGGCGGGAAGGCGAGCGAGGCGTCTCTCAATACGGGCCTCAAGGTGCTGTCAGAAGGCTATGCGCTCGGCATTTACCCCGAAGGCACGCGCAGCCCCGACGGCATCATGTATCGCGGCCGCACGGGCGTCGCCCGCATGATTCTCGAGTCGGGTGCCCCTGTTGTTCCCGTCGCCATGATCGACACCGAAAAGGTCATGCCCATCGGCTCGAAGTTGCCCAAGGTGATTCGACCGGGCGTGATTTTTGGCAAGCCGCTTGATTTCAGCCGATTTCAGGGCCTCGAGAGTGATCGCTTCGTCTTGCGGTCGATCACCGACGAGATCATGTATGAACTCGGTCAGCTCAGCGGCCAGGAGTACCTCGACGTCTACGCCACGACCGTGAAAGACAAACGCCCCGCCAACGCCCGATAGGCTGAAACGTCGCGGCGCCGATGCGCCGAGCATCCGTGACCTGCTCGCTCTCTAAGGACGTTTCTCTCGTGGTCGACCCGTTCGAAACCATTGTGCACGCTGACCCTGCCGTCGTTGCCGGTCTTGATCACTGGCGGACTCTGCCGATCAAGCAGCAGCCGCAGTGGCCCGACACGACCGCCGTCGCCGCCGCGTCTGCCGAGCTGGCGTCGCTGCCTCCGCTCGTCTTTGCCGGTGAAGTCGACATGCTGCGCGACCGCCTGGCACGAGCTGCCCGCGGGGAGGCCTTCTTGCTGCAGGGCGGCGACTGTGCCGAAACGTTCGCGGGGGCAACGGCCGACCAGATTCGCAACCGGGTCAAGACGATTCTGCAAATGGCGGTGGTGCTCACCTACGGTGCGTCGATGCCCGTCATCAAGATGGGCCGCATGGCGGGCCAGTTCGCCAAGCCACGGTCGAGCGACACCGAAACGCGCGGTGACGTGACGCTCCCGGCTTACCGCGGCGACATCGTCAATGGCTACGACTTCACGCCCGAGTCGCGGCAAGCTGACCCCTCGCGCCTCGTGAAGGGCTACCACACGAGCGCCTCGACCCTCAATCTGATTCGTGCATTCACGCAGGGTGGGTTCGCTGACCTGCGCATGGTGCACAGCTGGAACAAGGGCTTCGCCGCCAACCCCGCCAACCAGCGGTACGAAGGCCTGGCGAAAGAGATCGACCGCGCCGTCAAGTTCATGGAGGCCGCGGGCGCCGACTTTGACGAGCTCAAGCGCGTCGAGTTCTACTCGAGCCACGAGGGCTTGCTCATGGACTACGAGCGCCCCATGACGCGAATCGACTCGCGCACCGGCACCCCGTACACGACAAGCGCGCACTTCCTCTGGATCGGCGAGCGCACCCGCGAACTCGACGGCGCTCACGTCGACTTCTTCAAGCGCATCCGCAACCCCATTGGCGTCAAGCTCGGCCCGTCGACGTCGCCCGAGACGATGGAACGACTCATTGACGTTCTCGACCCCGAGCGCGAGCCCGGACGGCTCACGTTCATCACCCGCATGGGAGCCAGTACGGTTCGGGATGCCCTCCCGCCCCTTCTCGACGCCATCACGCGATTCGATGCCACGCCTCTCTGGGTGTGCGACCCGATGCACGGCAACGGTCTGACGACGCCAAACGGCTACAAGACGCGTCGCTTCGACGATGTCGTCGATGAGGTCAAAGGATTCTTCGAGGCGCACCGTGCTGTCGGCACGCACCCCGGCGGCATCCACGTCGAGCTCACGGGCGACGACGTGACCGAGTGCCTCGGCGGCTCAGAGCACATCGACGAAGAAACGCTGGCAACGCGGTACGAGTCGCTGTGTGACCCCCGGCTCAACCACATGCAGTCGCTCGAACTCGCGTTTCTTGTGGCAGAAGAGCTCGGTCGCAGCTAGTAGTTCGCGACGACCGTCACGTCGCTATTGCGAAGCACTCTTTCGCCTCCGGCGGGGTTCGTCGCCTGAACCGCGGCGAGAGGTGAGTCCCGCAGCCCGGGCGGCACGTTCGTGTCGAGGGTCACACTGAACCCTGCCGCTTCAAGAAGGTCGACGGCGTCGTTGATCGATTTTCCGACAACGTTGGGTACTTCGACGAGGTCGGGCCCCCGCGACACGATGATCGTGAGCGTGCTGCCGGGTCGCACAGGCGCGTCGCTCGTGCGCTCGACGCGCAACACGTCACCCAGCGGAACGTCGTTATCGAACTCCGATTCACCGCCGACGATCCCCGTGAGGTCACGAGCGGCGAGTGCGGCTTGCGCCGCCTCAACGGTGAGTCCGCGCACGGCCGGGATGGGTCCGACCGACACGAGTAGCTGAACCGGGGTGCCTTTGAAAGAGGCTGCGCCGGCCTCGAGAGGCACGTCATCGGTGCCAATGACGGCGATCACCGAGCCCTCGGCGACATCGGGATCAAACTGTTCGATCGCTTTGCCGACGTCAAAGCCAGCATCGGTCAGAGCCAGTCGCGCATCGGCTTCGGGAAGCCCAATGACCGGGGGAACCGTCGTCGGCTCTGGCCCTAGCGAAACGATGATGGTCACGACCGTGTCGCGGTCGATCGCTTCTCCTGCGGCAGGATCGGTGCCGGCAACGAGTCCTGCGGCGATCTCGAGATCGTAGGCCTCGGTCAGCGCTTCAGCGACCTCGACGCCCTGGTCGTCGAGGATGAGCCGAGCAGTCTCTACCGTGTCGCCGCGCACGTCGGCAATGGTCACGCGAGCGCCCGGGCCGGCACCGAACCACCAGCCGATACCCGCGGCGAGGCCCGCAAGCGCGAGAACCGCGGCGAACAGAATCCATCCACGTCGTCGGCTGGTGGCTCCACGACTCGTCAGTTCGGCTGTCGCGGAGGGCGGTGTCAGGGCTTGCGCGCCGCCACGCGTGCCGAGCACTTGCGTCTCGTCGGTGGGGGGAGCGGTGGGGATGGGCGAGGTGAGCAAGGCGGTGCGCTGCGTCGCCGCCGCCGGAAGTGCCGTCTGAAGCGCCCGGCCGGTCTCGGCCACTTGGTCAAGCAAGGCGCGCGCATCCGCCGGTCGATCGCGGGGATCGCGCGCCGTTGCCCACAGCACGAGCTCGTCCCACTCGGCGGGAACCCGGGGGTTGAAATCGCTCGGAGCCGGCACGGAGTCGTTCGCGTGCTGGTACGCGATTTGCATGGGTTGCTCACCCTTGAATGGCTGCTCGCCCGTGAGCATCTCGAACATCATGATGCCGACCGCGTAAATGTCACTACGCGTGTCAGCGATTCCTCGCGTGACGAGTTCGGGAGACAGGTAGGCGATCGTTCCCAGCAACGCCTGCCCCGTGGCGGTGTTGGCACTCGCGGCACGGGCGAGCCCGAAGTCGCCGATCTTGATGCGACCGTCGTCGGCCAGAAGCACATTTTCGGGCTTGAGATCTCGGTGGACGATCCCGGCTTTGTGGGCTGCGGCAAGACCACCCAGCACGGCCTCGGTGATGTCCATTGTTTGTTCGGGCGTCAGGGCGCCGTACTCCTGCAAGAGCTCGCGCAAGGTGATGCCCGGCAAGTACTCCATGACGAGATAGGCCGATTCGGCATCCTGGCCCTGATCGAAGACATTCACGACATTCGGGTGAGCCAGTCGAGCCGCCGACCGCGCCTCTTGAATGAACCGCTCTTTGAACTGGCTGTCATCGGCAAGGTGGCCGTGCATGATCTTCACCGCGACGAGGCGGTCGAGACGCTGGTCGGTCGCGAGGTAGACCGTGGCCATGCCGCCTCGCGCGATGCGTGAGCGAACCTGGTATCGGCCGTCGATCAGGCGGCCGATGAGGGGATCGGTCGTCGAAGAGCTCACCGGGTCAGTCTAGGTTGCGGTCGTCAGGCGAACCGGGTGCCACGCGCGCGCAGCGGTCCGTCATCAGGTGAGCTCGAAGTACCAGGCCCACGCACTGGCCTCCCACTTCGCGTACGCGTCGGGGTAGGCCGAAATCTGAACAGCCTGCGCCGCTCGGGTGAGGGTCATGCTCTGCCATCCGCGAATGTCGAGCAGCCCGCGCGTGTACCCCGACCGGCCCACGTAGAAGAGGGTCGCCGAGTGGCTCGGGATCATCAGGTCAGCCACAGTGCCCCACCCCGAGGAGGGCCGTTGCTGGAAGAGGCCAACCGAATCACGGTCGCCCCACGAAATATTGCGGAGCGACGACTCTTGCATGGCCGTGGCGAGCGCGATCACGATTCCGTACTCCGGAACACCCAGATCACGCCCTACCTGAACGATCGTGCTCGCGTTCGCGCGCATCTCTGCGCTCATGGGTGTCACCGGTCCGCTCGCGGGCGGCCCTGCGGGGGAGCCGCCAGAAGGTGTTCCCGACGAATAGGTGGGGGTGCGTGCACCAACAGGAAGCGCGGGGCGCTCCATGATCGCCATGGTTGATACGACCGCGGCGATCGATGCCGCAGCGGGTGGCTGCTCGGTTTGGTCGTGTTCGTCCACCGGAGTGCTGTGCGGCGACACCGGCACGTCGGCACGGTGGCCAACGATCGGGGCTGGAGTCGGAACCGCAGCAGGTACTCGACCGGGAATAACGATCGTCTGCCCCGGATAGATGATGCTCGACGCTTCTAGATTGTTCTCGGCCAGGATTTCCTCGACAGAGACGCCAAACTGAGCGGCAAGTGCAGAGATCGTGTCTCCCTTGCCGATCTCGTATCGACCGGCGGACGTTGTCGGAGCGGGAGTGCCCGTCGACTTCACGGGGGCAGAGGTCAGCGCGAGCACTTGGCCGGCGAAAATGGTCGACTTCCACGACAGCCCGTTGAGGGCCAAGATCGACGCCGTGGAGAGCCCAAACTGCTGGGCAATGCTGCTGACCGTGTCTCCGGGTGCCACGGTATAGACCGCAGGAGCCGCACTCGACGCGACGGCTTGCGTCGCAAGGCCTCCCGGAAGCACGGCCGCACCGATGTTCGAGAGGGCAGTGCGCAATCCGAGCGGTGCCGGTGATTGCTCTGGCTTGGGCGGAACAGGCTTGCGCGCGTACGCGGGATCGACGGGGCCCGTGAGTCCGAGACCGAGTGCAATGGCACCCGTCAACACCACGGGAACCGCCGTGAATGCTGACGATCGAGCACGCCGTGCGAGGTCCGCGCGCAGCGGGGGCGACGAGGGTGAGTCGGTCGCGAGCGGGCGTGCCGTGAGGCCCGCGAAAACCGAGCGTGCACGGTCGTCGCCGTGCGGTGCCACCAGCGGGCTGCGCACGGCGGTAGCCGCGTGATCAGTCTCGCTCATCGTTCCTGGCCCTTCGCAGTGCCTCGGTGGGCGCCATTCGCCACGAGGGAATGAGACTTCCCTCTGAGACAGGCTACAACGCACGTCAACCAATGGGGAAGATGTGACACCAGTTTACATGTTCGTAACATTCAGGAACGGAGCGCAGCGCACCCGAGTCATGGCACGCTTGAGGAGTGTCCGCAGAATCCGCCCGGTGGTTGACCGTTCCTGATCTCGTCGAGGTGCTTCAGTTGAGCCCCGGCAAAGTGCACCGACTCATCGAAGATCGTCACCTGTTGGCCGTGCGCCGCGACAAGGTGCTCGTGATTCCTGAAGAGTTCGTGCTCGATGGCGAGCCCTTGAAAGATCTTCGAGGCACCCTCATGCTGCTGGCCGACGATGGCTTCAGTGACGACGAAGCGATGCAGTGGATGCTCGAGGTCAACGACCTGCTCGGCGTCTCGCCCATCGCAGCATTGCGCTCGGGCCGCAAGGCCGAGGTTCGTCGGGTGGCGCAAGCACTCGCGTTCTAACGGTCGTGGGTGCGCGGGCCCCCGCGCTCGACTCTCGCGTCGCCGCGGGGACTAGTGTGCGCGACGGGTCACGAGGTCGCTCAAGCCAATGAGCTCGGCTCGGGCTGCGCGGCTCAAGGGAGCATTCTCGAGGGCTGCGAGCGCTTCGGCAACCGATCGTTCGATGATGCGCTCGGTTGTCTCGACGGCGCCACTGTCACGAATCGTGGCTTGGAGGGTTGCGATCTGGTGCTCGGTGAGGTTCGGATCACCGAGCAGTTCGTCGATCAGTCGAACGGACCCCGCGGGAAGCGCTGCGCGCGCCAGAGCGATGATCACGGTGCGCTTTCCTTCGCGCAGATCGTCACCCGCGGGCTTTCCGGTCACGGCCGGATCGCCAAAAACGCCCAGCAAGTCGTCTCGCAGTTGAAACGCCACGCCCAGGGGCAGGCCGAACGCTCGCAGTGCCGACACTTGGTCGAGGCTCCCGCCGGCCATGAGTGCTCCGAGTGCCAGAGGGGCTTCGATGGAGTACTTCGCCGACTTGAAGGTCACGACACGGTGAGCGCGGGGGAGCAGGTCGTCTTCGGGAGCGTCGCGCCAGGCGACCTCTTCGAGAATGTCGAGGTACTGGCCCACCGTGACCTCGGTGCGCATCGTCTGAAACTCTGCGCGCGCGGCGCGGGCGCTGGGTGAATCGGTGAGGCGGGCAAGCCCAGCGTCGAGCAGTTCGTCGCTCCACCCCAGCAGCAGGTCGCCGAGCAGCAGCGCGGCCGACGTGCCATAGGTCGCTGAGTTGCCCACCCACTCGCGCCGCACGTGGTCGCTTTCGAACCGTCGATGTGCCGCGGGCATCCCTCGCCGCGTGTCGGAATTGTCCATGATGTCGTCATGGACGAGGGCCGCGGCGTGAAAGAGCTCTAGTGCCGCGGCAGCGTCGATGACACTCGAGAGATCCGGGTGGTGGTCGAGCTCTGCCATGAGGTCGTCGCTTCGCACGGTACCGGCGACGGCGTGCCACCCCCAGTAGCAAAACAGGGCTCGAAACCTCTTGCCACCGCTCAAGAGATCACGACTGGCGTCGGTGAACACCGAAAGGTCGCTCGCGATCGTCGTGAGTTGTGTTGCGCGCTCGTCGAGAAAGCGCTCGAGTCGAGCGTTGACTAGGTCGACTAACCGCAATCTCTCAGGCACTCGCCTAGCCTATCGAGGAGTGCGAGCCTAGAATGAGGGCGCGGAGCCGGCTCGGCCCCGCACGTCGTCGAAGGGTTCATCATGCCGCTGTCTGAGCACGAGCAGCGCCTCCTGGAAGAGATGGAGCGCAACCTCTACCAGAACGATGCCGATTTCGTCGCCACCGTTTCGGGTCGTCGGGGCAAGCCGAACTATCGGCTCGTTGTCGTGGGCGCCTTGCTCGCGGTCGCGGGTGTCGGCGCCCTCGTTGCGGGAGTCATCGTTCGCCAGCCCATCGTGGGAGTGGTCGGTTTCGGCCTGATGCTCGGGGGCGTGTTGATGGTGATTTCTCCCGGACGCGGCAGCGAGACGACACCTGCTGGCTCCTCGTCAGCGAGCCGCACATCGAAGCCTCGTCGGTCATCGTGGATGACGACAATGACCGAGCGTTGGGAACGACGCCAAGACGAGCGCGACGCATAAGACTCCCTCCCTCTTCCTCCACTCCACGGGGCCGACCTTCGGGTCGGCCCTTTTTTTGTGCCCTGATGCCGTCATTGAGGTGGCGCCGTGCGCTCACGCGCGGTCAATCCTCCACCGGCCCTCCACCGACCCTCCCCGCGATAAGCCGCGCCAGATAGCCGTTTTTCCGGGCTTTGTGACTCGCGAGGGGAGGGCAAAGACGGCTAAGGTGCTCATGTTCCTTTACTTTGTGGAGGAAAGTGGAGTAAAGTGG